>NZ_CP006571.1:0-347056 GCF_000583875.1 Chlamydia avium 10DC88
TTGCTAGTTACTCCAGCTGCTGCTTGGGGAAGTTCTGATGGAGAATCGCTTGATAATGGTGATGCTATGCCTCTGGTTCCACCTACAGACTCTGAGACTGCTGTTTGTGTTGCAGGACTTGGCGTGCTTACGGTACTTCCTGTGGAAGTTGCTGAAGATAATACGTTAGACAAACTTGCTGCTACTCCAGCTGCTGCATCCTGAAGTTTAGATCCGCTGCGATCTGTTTCTAGTATTTCTGCTGTTTGAGAACGTGGGAGTTGTTCCACGGTAGCACTTTGCTGTGGAGTTGTTGTAGTAACTACAGTATGAGGTGTTAGCAGAGAACCTACTAAACCTCCTGATCCTGTACTTACGCGGAAGGCAGCAATAATTCCTCCTACAGAATTATTTTGTCCACCAACTAAGTTTCCATCTTTATCAAAGCTTTTATCTAGGTGGGCTCTTAATCTTGGTAGCAGGTATTCTAATGACTTGGATCTAGTGGTTTGGGTAGCAGTTACCAGTTTTGATGTTGTTGATGCAGGCTGTGTCCTGGGTTTCCCTGAAGAGCGTGCCACTGAGCTTTGAGGACTTGTTTCTGACGTTTTAGAGCTTTGATTTGTAGTTTCCGTTTTTGTTGTTTCTGGTTTAGTGGGGGAGGGTTGTCTATTAGCTTCAACATCGTCAATGACTTGACCAAGATTTTGATTTACAGGAATCGGTTCCCCTTCACTATCTTGAGGATAAACGACATTTAAGTGACTACGAACGCTGTCTAGGATATTTTGGAGTTCACCTTCATCCTCTTCAATTCCCTGAGTTTGCTTACTCCTGTTTGTTTCGTCGCCACGGTTAACGTTGCCGATGTCTCCAGAAACACCCCCAGAGGCATTATCATCATCATTTCGATCATTAACCCTATCAGTTTGGGGAGTTGTATCTAACAATACAGTAGGCTGCCAAGTTCCATTTTCCGATGTTCTAACTACGGTACCCAAATCCTGGTTTCCTTGATGATGATTTCCTTCCTGATCGTAAACAGTATCCAAATGTTGTCTCACATGTTGTAAAACTTCTGATAGGGTTTCAGAAGACATACCTGTGATATTTGTTCCCCCACGAGATGGAGGAGGAGGTCCTGGAGGCGGAGGCACCTCTGTATCAATATCTTCAGTAGTACTTTCAATATTGGAAGATTCATTGCTTGTTTTATCCACATTACTTGTATCCTCGGTATTTTCAGTAGTGGATACCTGATCTCCTTCTGAGGCTCCCGTAGATACTGATGTCGAGGTTGTTCCTCCTGTGACATCCACACGAGTATGAATACCTCCCAAATTAATATTAATTGTTGGCATTTGGAAGGGAGATGCTGCTCCTTCTCCTCTTCCAGCTCCTCCTCCAGGTTTTCGGGTTTCTTGAGAGAAGGCAACGCCATCGTCTGGTTGAGGAGGTCGTGATGTGGTATTCCAGTTAATACCATCAAAGCCTCCCATGTCTCCCCAAATTTCTCCCGACTTTACTTTTGTTCCTCGACGCCACACAGAAGGTGTATAGTCACCACTGGATTCTTTTTTATTCCAAGGACCATAGACTACTGTAGTTTTAAATTTCATACTCATCAGTAGATGAGAGTATTCTCCAGTTGCTCCTGTGCGTCTTTCTATATCGGGGCGTACGCGATTTTCAAAATCAGCATGGAATGTTTCGTAGCCGACACAAAATCTGGCAACACATCTATCTAATTCACCTACGTCAGTAATTGGAGCTTTAGTTCTTCCGTTAGTAACGGATATTGAACATGCGGAATTCCAATCTCCATTCCTTATAAAGATAAAACTTCCTCTTGCATGGTCGCGGTAGACGATATGTCCACCTTTCGTGACAAGCTTAGCTTGTACAGAAGGAGTTGCTAGGAATTTTAAAATCGAAGCTTTATCTGTGGGATCGTAGGAGGGAATTTGCATAGAGGGGAGGCCTCCGGGTCCCTCAGATCGTGCAGCTCCTTCTGTAACTACGGTCCCTGTTAATTCCTCTAGACTTCTTAAAGCATCATCAGCATGAATTGATGGATCTTCTCCTTCTGCGCCTCCTACTGATGTATCTGAAGATACAGAAGAATCACTATCGCTACTTGAGGTACTTTCACTTCTATTGCGTCCTCCAAGAAGAATACGTCCTCCCATAAGGTTGGCTGCTGTTGCCGTAGCTTGTGTGGCTCCAGAACCTGTAGTTGTAACTGTGTGTCCTTCTCTAGTGAATACCACGCTATCCGGTGAGCCTAAGGATTCTGCTTGTGAAACTACAGGTTCTGCTGTAGAACTTACATTTTCAGCTGTAGCTGCAGCAGAACCCGAGCCTGTGGAGGTTATAGAGTGATCTCCTAGTGTTGATGAGACTGTTACTGAAGGAGAAGTCGTCGTTGTGGTAGTAACACTCGTCGTAAACTGGTTATTAATGGGGGACGTCATGATTTAAACTAAAATAAACAATATTTATTTTAATTAAAATTGTAAACAAAACTATTTATTATTATCTTTTGTTTTTTTCTTATTAAAAGTGTTTTTATTGAGAATTATGTTTTAATTACTGTAATTAAATAACATTTGTTTCAAATGCAGATGAAAAGTTTGTATGGAAAATAACTAGATAGAAGGTTAACTTTTCTTTAAGACGATGAGAAAATAGTGGAGAGGGGAATGCTTTCAGTAGAGGTATTCGGAGGATGCACACTTCAAGGCTCCGTACGTGTTTCCGGAGCAAAAAACTCTACAACTAAATTACTTGTGGCTTCGTTATTATCTGATCGTAAATGTGTGCTACGTAATGTCCCAGATATTGGTGATGTTCGTTTGACAGTAGAACTTTGCCAATCCCTAGGTTCTCTGGTGCTTTGGGATAAACAAGAAGAAGTTATTGAAATTCAGACTCCTACGATTCAGCTGACACAGGTGCCGGCACAATTCTCTCGGGTCAATCGTGTTCCGATTTTATTGTTAGGAGCTCTTCTAGCTCGTTGCCCAGAAGGTATTCAAGTTCCTTGTATTGGTGGGGATGCTATTGGAGAGCGTTCCTTAAATTTTCATCTCGAGGGATTAGAGAAATTAGGAGCACAGATATCTTATGATGAAGAAGAAGAAAGATATTTTGCTAAAGCTCCTCAAGGTCTTGTAGGAGCGTATGTAACTCTCCCTTATCCTTCTGTAGGGGCTACGGAAAATCTGATTTTGGCTGCTGTTCGTGCTCAGGGAAGAACAATTATTAAAAATGCAGCCTTAGAAGTAGAAATCTTAGATTTGATTCTATTTTTACAGAAGGCTGGAGTAGAGATCACAGCAGGGAATGACCGCACGATTGAAATTTTTGGTTGTAAGGATTTTCATGAGGTCAATCATTGGATAATTCCGGATAAGATAGAAGCAGCATCATTTGGGATGGCAGCCGTAGTTACAGGAGGGAGAGTTTTTGTAGAAAATGCTGTTCAAGATACGATGATTCCTTTCCTTAAGGTGTTACGATCCCTAGGAGGAGGTTTCTCAGTTCTAGATAATGGAATTGAATTTTTCTATGATGGCCCTTTACAAGGGGGAGTTGTTTTAGAAACGGATGTACATCCTGGGTTCGTAACTGATTGGCAACAACCCTTTTCTGTTCTTCTGTCTCAAGCTCAAGGATCTTCCGTAATTCATGAAACAGTCCATGAAAATCGTTTAGGATATCTCCAAGGATTGCAGGACATGGGAGCAAGCTGTCAATTATTTTATCAATGTTTAAGTTCAAAGACTTGTCGCTATTCAACAGGGAACTTTCCTCACAGTGCGGTAATTCATGGAGCAACGTCTTTAAAAGCCGCTCATTTGGTGATTCCCGATCTTCGTGCAGGATTTGCTTATATTATGGCTGCGCTCATTGCTAGAGGAGGAGCTTCTATAATAGATAACGTTGAAATCCTAGATCGCGGATACTCCAATTGGATGGAAAAACTTAGAGCCCTAGGGGCGCAAATACAATTAGTCGAACCCGCCATGTTATAGCTTATCTAATGTTCGTAGTCCTAATAGGTGCATTCCTGTTTCTAGGGTTTTTTCAACAAGAGCACAGAGGTATAGACGTTCTTTTTGGTAAGGTGATCCTATAATGTGACAATCTCGAAAGAAGGCGTTAAATTTATTGATTAGCGTGTATAGGTAATCAGTAAGCATATGAGGGCATAGGCTAGTTAGGGTATCTTTAATAGCTTCTGGGAAGCGTAATAAAGCTACTGCTAATGCCTCTTCAGATGGTTCTTGGATATTTGCTGTTGCTTCTAGACTTAATTGTGAAATACCTAAACGGCGTTTAATCCCCTGGATACGTACATAGGCATAAAGTAAAAATAAGGCAGTATTTCCTTCAAAACGCAACATTTTCTCAAAAGAAAAGACATAGTCATTGGTACGATGAGAAGAGAGATCAGCGTATTTAATTGCATTGATACCTAAGATAGGAGCACGTTCTATAATTTCCTCATCCGACATATCAGGACGATGTTTTTTTAATGTAGCTTTCGCTTGATCTATAGATGCATCTAGTAGTTCTTTGAGTTTGATATTATCTCCAGAACGTGTTTTAAATTTTTTCCCTGTAGAATCTAGGACAAGGCCAAAACCTACATGAGAAAATACCCCTTTATGGGGAAGGTATCCTGCGGCCAATGATGTCGCTTCAATCAGTTGAAAGTGCAATGATTGACCAAGGTCAGTAACAATAATAATTCGATCCGCATGGTCTTGTTGTATGCGATAGCGCATAGCCGCTAAATCTGTAGTAGCGTAGTTATAACCCCCATCACTTTTTTGTACTATAAGGGGGATAGGGGATCCTTCATGGAAAACACATTTTGCATTGTCAGAAATTGTGATTAAGTTTTTATTCTCTAAATCTTGGATAATTTCAGGAAGAAGTGGATTGTAGAAAGATTCTCCACGTTTTTCAATGGTGATATCTAAAATAGTATAAATCTTTTGGAATTCTTTCTCTGAGATTTCACAAATAGATTTCCATAGTGCTAATGCTTGAGGATCACCCGACTGTAGAGCAACAACGCTATTTTGAGAACGCTTTTTAAAATCTTCATTTTGAGAGAAACAAGTATAAGCTTTTTTATACAACTCGGTTAAATCTTCTAAGTTTTGTATATCCTGAGAAGACTCTTCTTGGAGATAAGTAATTAACATCCCAAAAGCAGTTCCCCAATCACCAATATGATTAAGCCGTATAACTTCATGACCAACAAAGGCAAACACACGAGCTAAACAGTCCCCAATAATAGTGGATCGTAAGTGACCCACATGCATGTCCTTTGCAATATTGGGAGAAGAGAAATCAATAACTACTTTTTGAGGATAAGCAACACGAAATCCTTGACAAAGATTCTTAGAAAATGTCTCTAAAGCATCTGACAAGAACCTTTTAGAGAAAGTGAAATTAATAAATCCAGCCCCAGCAATCTCTATAGAAGAGAAGGCTTCCTGAGGAATATATTGAACAATAGCTTCTGCAATGGCTTTTGGGGGCATTTTCAATGTGCGAGCAAGTTTCATTGCATCGTTACACTGGTAGTGGCCAAACAGATCCTTAGTCGATTGAGTGATATCGGGAGAGATCTCAGTAATCTGAGGAAAAGCAGAATGTATTGCAGTAGTACATAAAGAAGATAAAAAGGATAAAAGAGTTGGCATATACTTTAACTAGGGGACCTCATCTATACAACCATTTTCATACCAAGATTTTAATTCAGCAATTTTTTGCATAATCCTATCAGTAGCAATTTGATATGCTTCTTTCTTATTTATAGAGTCATTGTTAATTAAATCATTAAAGGTTAAGGGAGTCCCGAAAACACAGGTAATTGTTTTCCATAATTTAGGAAATTTTTGATGGCGATTGAAAATATCGTAAGTTCCTCCAATATATACGGGAATTACAGGTACACCAGTTTTAATTGCCATTAAACCAACACCAATTTTCCCAGGAAGTAATTCTCCTGTGGGACTTCGCTCTCCTTCCGGGTAAATAATTAATTTTTTCTGTTTTTTAAACAAATGAGAAGCAGCTTTAAATGCTCCTGCATTTCCCTCACCTCGCTTAATAGGATAACATCCCCATTGTTTTTGTAACCAGGAGACGATAGGATTACTAAACAGAGTAGATCGTGCCAAGTGGTATAAACACCCTCGTACAGATAATTCTATCGCTATTGGATCAAAGTAAGAATTATGATTAGCAGCAACAATAGCTGCTCCTTTAATTAAGTTTTTCTTTACTCCATAGGTTTTGAGCCTATAGAAAAGAAAAAATATAACACGTGTAAAGAATTTACAAATTGTAAAAATCATGATTGCTTTTGAGAGACTAAAGCTAAAATTTGCTCTAAAACCTGGCTTATTGTCAAATCAGAAGAATCTAAAATTACAGCTCCTTCTGGAATAACTAAAGGGTCCAGTAGGCGTCGACGGTCTGCCTCATCACGTTGTAAGAGTTCTTTTAGTAGCTCTTCTTGTGATAAGGAAGTTTTCGGTAAATCGTTTATTCTACGCGAGGCCCGGATTTCTGGACGCGCAGTTAAAAAAATTTTAATGTCTGCATTAGGGAAAACTTTGGATCCCATATCACGTCCTTCAAATACGCAATTGCCCAATTCAGAATATTTTCTTTGTAATTGTTGCATAAAAGAACGAACTTCAGGAATCTGAGAAAGTTGAGATGCTGCGCGAGCGACTTCTTGCGTCTCTAATTCTGTAGAAAGTTGGGAGCCATTTAAAAAGGATTTCAGTGGCTCTCCAGAGACAAATGAGAAGGAAAAAGGAGGATGAGAAAGAAGCTTTTCTATAGGAATATTTGACCAACAGTCTTGTAATCGTGTATACGCTAACGTACGATACATAACTCCAGTGTTACAATAATTAAAATGTAACTTCTTAGCTAGAGCTCGTGCTATAGTGCTTTTCCCCGTTCCAGAGGGGCCGTCGATTGTAATTATCATCATCCAATAAACATTGTTGTTTGAGTGATAGCAAGCATAACATATGTAATAGGAGTAGACAGAAGTAAAGAATCTAATGTATCTAACATCCCTCCAACTGCTTGTAACCGATTACTATTTTTCATCCGCGCTTCACGTTTAAAAATAGACTCGATAATATCACCAAAAAATCCACTAATACCTAAAATTATCCCTAAAAAAATAAGAATCCCAGGCATAGCAATGAAATGATTAAAACGTGTAGGAATTTGTAGAAAAAATAGAACACTAATCAGCGTAGCTCCTATACATCCTGCTAAAAAACCTACAACAGTTTTATTAGGACTAATTTCTGGAGAGATTTTCTTTTGTCCTAAAGCTTTGCCAAAGAAATATCCAAAAATATCAGCACCTTTTGTTACTGCAATTAGGAAACATGCCCACCAAACTCCTAAAAAAGGTTCTTCAGTATGAGTGAACCCATAGAGAATATTTAAAAACAAACGCAGGGGAATACTCACATACATCATAGAAAATAAAGTAATTCCTGTAGTTCCCATAGGGCCAAGAGCTTGCTTCCTAGATTGGAAAGTATTCACTACTAGCCAGGTAAAGAGAAAAACCCAGGATAATAAAGAGAGATGGGGCAATAAATGATGCCAGCGAATAGCTAAAAAACTTATTAATAAAAAGGAAAATGAACCCAGAGCACTATAATTACGATAGGCATAACCGAGTCTTACTTTTGCCATAGTACCGTATTCATAAGTTCCTACACCACCACATAGAGAAAGGATAAGACCTAAGGCAAAGGAGGTAATAGGAAATAACGAACTATATAGGAGAAGAATAAGAAAAGTTAAAACTAAAGAATGAACAACAACTCGTTGAAAAAGATCATGATACACAGGAGATTTGAATTTATTCGTCTTCACAGTTATTTACCTCCTCGTCGTGGTCGTTGTTGATAGTCTTTGATAGCATCCATGAGGTGGCTAGGTTGAAAATCCGGCCACAGAACATCAGTTACATACAGCTCTGTATATGCTATTTGCCATAAGAGGAAATTACTGACACGCATTTCACCTCCCGTACGAATTAATAAATCAGGGTCAGGAAGTTCATAGGTATCTAAATAAGAACAAATTGTGTTTTCAGATACGGAGGATAAAGATATTTTTTGTTCACAATATCCCGGTGTAATTTTTTGAACGCACGGACTAATTCGTCTTTTCCACCATAATTAAAAGCTAAAACAAGAGTATTTTTCGAAAATTTCTGAGTTTGTATAAGAATTTTTTTTATTTTTTTTGCATTGTTTCTGGCAAAGCAGAGAGGTTCCCTATATAGCGCAAACGGATATGATTTTGAAGAAGATAAGGTAGTTGCTCATCCAGTTGTGAATCAAAAATAGAAAAAAGCTGTTGCACTTCTTCTTCTGATCTTAAGAAGTTCTCTGTGGAAAACGCAAATAACGTCAATATTTCAATACCTAAAGAAAATACTGACTCAATGATGTTAGGGATAATTTTTGCTCCGTAATAGTGGGCGGAATTTTCTTTGACTTGACAGTTGGTACCGTGTTGCTGATGCCAACGCCGGTTGCCATCCATGATAATCGCAATGTGTTTAGGTAGAGGCTTGGTAGATAAAATTGTTTGATCTTCCTGAGTTAAAAGCAGAGACATTTCACATCACTTATGACGAGACTTCAAATTTATGTTCACACTGATTCATCTGTAGAATTCACATGTTAAAAAACTTTTGCTATTTCTGAACACAACAGGAAAACAGAGAATCAAATTGAGACCCCGAGAGGCATAGTAGAAGAAAAACGTATATCTTGACAAGATGACATTCTTAGAGACAGTTTATTTATGATGATTCCTCCAGAGATACACAGATAGATCTCATTATAGAAGAAATAATGTAAAATAAGATTTCTATTCTTAATTTCTAGTTATTTTGTGTTGAGCCTACTAATAAAAGAATTCAAAAAATAGAAGAAAATATAATATTTTTTCAATGCTGGAGAGTGTTTTTTCTGTTTCTTTATTTTACATAGTTATTCGCATTGAGTATAGTTATTTGTAATTCTATTTTATTTTTATGAATACGAGTAATACTTTGAATATTCTAGGGCGCTTTGCATGTATGCCGAAGTTTACTTTCATGTGTGCAGAACAAAGCAATATTTACCATTACATTCCTATGGCACGTCATTTGGCGAAGAAAATCATAGCAGGTATTTTTGTCCTTTTAGGAATCAGTATCTTTGCTTGTAGTGTTCTAGCAACAAGCATGTGCCAAACGTTTATGCCTTGCATAGGGTTATTTGTTCTCAGCATGCTTTTGTTCGTATTTGCCTATTGTCATTATGTAAAAGCATGGATGCGTTTAGAAATTCCTCAATGGCAGTTTGGTAAGCACACAGTATCGGGAATCTCTGAGAAAGAATATCATTCCTTACTATATACCTGGAGATTTACTTCTTTAGGAAGTTATTGTCATAGACAAAATAAAAATGTGCATATTTGTGAAGGGACGAGAGAAAAGTTAAGAGAAGTTTTAGCATCAAGAGCAGAGCAAAAAAATGGAGTCTTTTTAATCCAGGAATTAGATTTAGAAGCACTCCATCAACATCAGTTAGAAATAGAAACACAATATCAAAATATTTTTGAAATTCCACCAGAAATACGTCGTGATGTTGATAGTGTGTTAGAAACTGTAACCTCTGCTCCCCAAGTGATGGCAGTCCCTTGGTCAGAAAATTCTATTCATTCTCCTCAGGAAGTTATTTATACAAATATTCCGAGAAACACAGAAGAAGGAGAACTTGCACAGATTTCTGCGTATACAGAGGCGTATACACGTGCTTTTATTGAAGCAATACAAAGAGCCTCGTCATCGCATATTATCAGTAAACAGGGAATTTGTTTATTGGTACCTCCTCTAGGAGTGGTAAAAGGAGAGTCTCCTGAGAAAACGCGTATGATGAAAATTCTTTCGAAAATAGCATTCCTACAGGCCACAGAATTTCTTGCTACGGAAGCTGTTCTTCCTGAAGATAAAAAACATCTCTCTATCACCGTTGTATTAATTGATCATCTGAGCATAGCACCTTTACGGGCTATAGATACACCTCTAGTATGTTCTTTAGTAGAACAGAGCATTTGTTTTGCAGATTTAATGTCGTCTTCTTCCTAAGTGAAACTGGGGAGTATAGGTAGAATTTTCCATATCGGTTAGGACAACAACAGATTTTAATTGAAACTTTTATTCCATTAATTAAATTCATCGAGTCAGATCTTCGTTTGACGATTTTATTTTCAATTGGTATTTTGATCCGTTAGTATCTCTAGGCAAAATAAAAAGAGCTTCGCAATGAAACACAGATTTGGACGCAATTTAGGTATAATTATTTTTGTTTTTGCTCTAGCTCTGTATTATGTTCTCCCCACGTGCCTTTACTACTCACGACCCTTAAATAAAAAAATAGAAGAAAAAGAAGCACAACAAATTATCCGTAGATTGACCAATCAGGTATTGGAAGTACGTAATGATATCATTCCAAGGATATCCTCCGTATTGTCTGCTTTAAAATTACGAGGTAATATCCAACAGCACCCAAGTATCCCCGGAGTGATTAATGTACACTTTAAGGATGACGCCGATGCACAAGTTTTTCTAGAAAATATGATTTATGGAGAACCTACGGTTCCTATAAAATCCGCTCGTCTTTATCTTCTAGGATATGAAAAGAAAGAGCATAGTATAGTTCAAGTTACAGGGTCATTAACTACAGCATTAACAGAAAATGATTTTTCTTTTGTTCCCTGTTGTAGTACTTCAGCAGAAGAATCTTTGGAGGCAATTGCTTCTTCATTAACTCTGGTGCCTCATGGTTCTTGTGCATGTGGATATAGTTCTATTTGGAATAGCGCTCCCTTACAACAAGTAGTCCAATTAGCGAAGAATCTATCTTTGGGACTTGAAGCACTCCCAAAATCTAAAACACAAGCACTGCTCAACTATTTTTTCTCTTCAGAAAAAGATTATACTTCTTTTTTGACTCGCTTAGAAAACAGCATTTCTCATGCAGATCTTTCTGAGCAAGACCAGCACACACTGCATTCTGTTTACCAGACATTGAAAGTTCGATCCCAACATTGGAAGAAAACATCACCACGTATTATCGATACTTCTTTAGATTGTAGTGCAATTTCTCCTTTTTTTTCCTCCGTGGAGTTTTATGCCAAAGACAGAAAAATAGTTTTTTCTTTTGATCCTTATATCATTGCTAAACGTGAGGAATTATCCCTAGAACAGCGTTTAGATTTTAATACATGGCTAACGAAAGAAAAACAGAGACTATCACAAAAGTTCTGTAGAACTATCCAAGAGTCTTCGCAAGGGTTGACATTGTATCTGAGTGATAAAGAAGTCGGCGGTAATATTATTTTACACGGCCAACGAATTTATCAAGGTATGGTAGAACACCTAGTTACCTTAGCATTAAATCGTCCACCAGCACAATCATGCGATCTTATTCGTGAACATTTCCCTGTCCATTGTCGCTTACCTAGAGAAAGTGATACTTCTGGTTGTTTTATTTTCTCTCCAAAACGTAGCTGCACCCATTTTTCTAAGGGGTCTATCTACATCGTTCTTAAAGGACTTCGTTCAATCGTAGCAAAATATGAAAAAGGACCTGAACGAGAATCCGAAATTTTTCGTAAAGATCTACAGGATCTCTATAGTTGTTTTGCTCATATGGATATCTACCCACACAGTATGGGAGATGATGAAATTTTAGAGATTCGTGATCCTCTACAAAGACTATTCGATGTTTGGGGAGAAGATTTTGTTGTTGTTAATGAGGGAGAAACAGCACGTTTAGAAGTTCGCGATGTTCGAGATCGTTTAGATACAGTAAATCGTATTGAAAAACATCGTCAAGATGAGTGGGTGCGTTGGCATGAGCAATATGACCAAGCTTGTTGTTCGGTAGATGATCAAGTACGTAGACGAGCTGCTGTGCCTCATCATAGCGCATTTATAGAAAATCTTAAGCTGAATATTCGTAAATACTCCCGAGGAGATAGCGTTTTACGACTAGGAATTGATTTCATTGGCGGCAAACAGATCCGGCTAGCCTTTAAAGACCATCAAGGGAAGAAAGTTACAGATAAGGATGGAATTCTTAGGGTTTCCGATGAGCTATATGCCCGTTTAAATAAGTTAGGTGTTTCTGATATAGAAATACGTAAAGAAGGTGATAATCTGCATCTTTGCGTCCCTGGATCTATGAACATTGCATCAGAAGAGATTTTAGGGACCTCGAAAATGACTTTTCACGTAGTTAATGAAAAATTCTCTCCCTATGCTCCCTTGCGCTATGAAGTACAGAGATTTTTAGATTATTTGTGGTTCATTGCACAAGATCAAGGAATGACATCTCCAAATGATGTCAATACTTTGGCTTGTCGTATTTTTAACCAAGACACTCCTTTACAGCTACCTACTAGTGTCAAGGAAGCTATTCTTAAATTGCGTCAAGAAGGATTGGCCTTCCCTAAGGAAAATGATGAAAGTTCTTCTTCATCATTAGATACAACCTATTCAATGATTGCTATCGAAAGAGACTCTCGTAAGGAAATTAATCCCTTAATGATTGTTTTTCGTAACCATGCATTGGATGGAGCCTCTTTAAAGGATATACGTCCTGAATTTGCTATTGGAGAGGGATATATTTTAAATTTCTCAGTGAAGAATAACCCGATTACTAAACAAGCTAAAGATGTATCTCCCACTGATAATTTCCATGCGTGGACATCAGCGTATTGTCAAGAAGGAATTCAAGGTACAGAAAAAAGTCAATTCTCCTCAGGAAGAGGATGGCGTATGGCCGTTATTCTTGATGGGTATGTCATTAGTGATCCCGTATTAAATGCCTCCTTAAGAGATCATGCAAGTGTTTCTGGGAAATTCTCTCATCGAGAAGTAAGTCGTCTAGCTATGGATTTAAAATCAGGAGCCATGTCCTTTGTTCCTGAGATTCTGAGTGAAGAGATGATCTCTCCCGAATTAGGTAAACAACAACGTATTCAAGGAATTGTTTCTGTCTGCCTAGGACTCATTGTATTAATAGCTTTAATGAGTATTTACTATAGATTTGGTGGAGTCATTGCTTCTGGAGCAGTTCTTCTGAATCTGCTTTTAATTTGGGCTGCTTTACAGTATCTAGATGCTCCACTTACTCTAACGGGGTTAGCTGGAATTGTTTTGGCTATGGGAATGGCAGTTGATGCCAATGTTCTTGTCTTTGAGAGAATTCGTGAAGAATATTGTCTATCTCATAGCCTCACTCAGTCTGTAGAAGCTGGATATCGCAAAGCATTTGGAGCTATTATAGATTCAAATTTAACAACAGTATTTGCTTCAGTCATTCTTTTGTTTTTAGATACCGGTCCTATTCGTGGTTTTGCGCTGACCCTGATTTTAGGTATTTTTTCTTCTATGTTCACTGCATTGTTCATGACGAAATTTTTCTTTGTCGTGTGGATGCATAAGACTCAAGAAACACAACTACATATGATGAATAAGTTTATAGGTATTAAACATGATTTCTTGAAGGAATGTAAGAAATTATGGCTAATATCTGCGGGTATCATCGCCCTAGGAATTATTTCTCTAGGCTTTGGAGCTTGGGATTCCGTGTTGGGTATGGACTTTAAAGGAGGCTATGCTCTCACATTAAATATGGCAGAGCAAAAGTCTATAGATGTTTCGCAGTTTCGTACAAAATTAAATGCAAAATTCAAACAATTAGGATTGTCTTCTCGGGATTTTCGTATTAAAGGCTTGGATTCTTCTGAAAAGATAAAAATTTACTTTAGTCAGAATGCTTTAACTCATGTACAGGTTCCAGAAAATTTGTCCCATGATATTAGTGATCAAAATTTATCAAGAGTCATAGGAATTCTCTCAGATACGGGACTTGACGTTTCTTCTAATGATAGTTTGAATCAAGTGCAAAACTTCTGGTTTAAGGTGAGTGGGCAATTCTCTAATAAAATGCGAATACAGGCCTGTTTAGCACTAACAGGAGCTCTACTCGTTATTCTGATTTATGTTAGTTTGCGTTTTGAATGGCGTTATGCATTAAGTGCAATTTGTGCATTAATTCATGATCTTATTGCAACTTGTGCTGTATTGGTATCCACACATTTCTTTTTGCAAAGAATACAGATAGATTTGCAGGCCATTGGGGCTTTAATGACTGTACTGGGATATTCGTTAAACAATACCTTAATTATATTTGATCGTATCCGAGAGGACCGCCAGAAGGAGCTATTCACTCCTATGTCGATTTTAATTAACGATGCATTGCAAAAAACTTTAGGACGCACCGTTATGACAACAGCAACAACATTATCAGTATTGTTAATCCTGTTATTTGTTGGAGGTGGATCAATTTTTAATTTTGCTTATATTTTAACAATAGGGATTCTTTTAGGAACACTGTCCTCACTCTATATAGCTCCTCCTCTTCTACTATTTATGGTGCGTGATAAAAAAATATCTCAGCAGTGAACAAGTCACTAGATGATCGCTAAGTTAATAATACCATATTCATGCGTGCCTCTGTTATGATCCTATTATTTAGGTAATGTTGACCGGGGCATTCTGCTATGTCCCTAGTAAGTTTGTTTATCAGCGATGATCAATTAGGCAAGGGTGTCGTTCCCTAGAATGAGTGCGAATTAATCATTTATTTTTAAATAATTTATTATTTTAACAATTTATTTGTGCTCTCAGTAATTCATTCATGTGATGTAGAGACTAGTAATTCCTACCCCTCTCTAGGAGATTTACAACTTGTTCCCGCAATATTTATTTTTCTCTTCTAGAAGAGAGTATACGATGTGCCAACTTAACAACGTTATTCCGTTCTTTTCATTTGGGAAATCGTTAAGGCAATTTTTAGAATTATCTGTATTCCTCTGGGGATATATTGGATTCTAGAGAAAATATGCCAAAGTGTGTGTGCTCCTTCTATGGCAGAAGTTTTCACTGAGCCGCTATGTCAAATAAAAAAGAAAGCCTAGGAGGGCTTCTTAGTTAAATCTCAGGAATTATTGGAGCAAGGGCATATAAGAACTATAAAACGAATTTCTATCCAGTGTGATGATTTGTTAATTGATACAATAGCAATTACCTTCCCAGAAGCTAAACCAGATTGATGGATGCTTTTCTCCCACGGACAAGCAGAATGTTTTGAGTACACCATCCTTGCTTCAAGAAATTGTGCTCTAGATATTGCTAAGGAAGTAATAGCGAATATTTTAATGATGAATTACCCCGGAGTCATGCATAGTCAAGGACAAATCAGTATGAGATCGCTAGCTAAAGTGCATTCCGCTTGTGTAACCTATCTTCGGGATCATCTTCAAAAACTCCGAGCTAAACAAATCATTGCTTACGGCTACTCTTTGGGGATAGGAATGCGAGCTGCTTTTCTAGAGAGTAAAATAACAGATGGTTCTGATGGAGATGGGTTCTTGATCAAAGATCATGCTCGAAGATCTTTATCTGCTATAGCTATGCTATAGATAAACAATGGTTTGGAATACCAGGAGAGATGAGGGATGAAATGTATGGGTTGGAATGTTGATACAGAGTCAAAGAGTGCAAAACTGACTTGCTCCGAATTACTAATTTATAACTGTGATTTAAGTGGTGAGATCATAGGAGATGGTTGTTTTCTTGGGCGGGAATTGCTTAGAAAGCGCATTTCTAGATATCGATCCAATTTTCTTCTAATAAAATTTTATAGGAAGTCATTTCCTAATGCATTCTGAAAATTTACCTAGTGATATTAAGAACATGATAGCTGATCATATTACAAAATACTTTGGTGATGCATGATAACCATGCGGTATGAAGTCCCAAAGTAAGTTTATCCTAGGAAGTTTCCTAAGAAACCACCCATATATTTTCATGCGTTATGGGGGAAATTCTTGTTATTGATCCGGGAAACAGTATGAAAAGGAAAGGATTTCATTGTGGAGGAGCTTTTTAGTTTTTTATATCTTATGGAGGTATCCCTAAGTTTTGTGGAATTGAGTAAAAATAGGCTCTAGAAGGGAGCTCGCGCCGTTTTTTTATACCATTGTTCCTTCTTTAGATGTTAAGAAATATTAATAAAAAATGAAAGAATAATTTGGTTTTATTAAGTTTTAAACCAAAACATCAACTTTGTATTACCAAAAAAGCTTGATTAATAAATCTTTTCTTGGGAAAATTCTTATTTAAAAATTCTAAAAAAATAAAGAAATACTAACTATATAAGGTTGTTTTAATTCTAGAATATGTTAAGGGGGGGAGGTCTGCTAACGTTATGGAATGCTTACAACACGAAAGCTGTTTTGAGTTAGATAACAAAGAAGACGTGGAGTCACAGGTTAGTGATCAAGAAACTAAGTGGGTTTCAATTACACAAGCAGCGAAATTACATAATGTTACACGTCAAGCGATTTATGTGGCTATTAAACAAAAAAAACTTAGGGCATCTAAAACAACCCGTTGGGAAATAGATCTCAAGGACTTGGAAGATTACAAACGTAATCGTTATTCAAGGAAGAAGTCTTTGTATCAAGGCGAGTTACTTTTTGATAATTCTAAAGGATGTTATTCTGTCAATCAAGTTGCTGAAATTTTAGATATTCCCGTGCAGAAGGTGTATTATGCTACTCGTACAGGGACCATGCGTGGAGAGCGTAAAGGTGCTGCTTGGGTAATACACTGTTCTGAGATTGAGAGATATAAGAATGAGTATCTAAATAAGCAAACAGCTAAGAAAATGAAGAATGCTATAGCTACTGATGCTAATGCTTCTCCTACTGTAGAAGAAAATTCTACCTCAGGCACCTTTTCTCTATTTGACAACGATTAGTTCGCTACTGCTTTATTACTTTTATTAGTTGCCCCTCGTTATTGCTTTTTTCCTCTACGCTTTAATTTATATATCATTTTCGATTGCTTTTGTATTTTTCTTGGGAGCCTATGCTGTTTATATAGTTGTGGAAACATGAAAAGTGCCTCTTCGATAGTAACTGAATAATGAGATTAGAGAGATTTTCTCTTGAAGAAATAGCATATTCCGGTTATCAAGTTTTCCTACGTCCTAGGGGAAAACATGGTTTGGGAAAACGTACGTGTTAGAATTGCGCCATCACCTACAGGAGATCCTCATGTAGGGACAGCTTACATGGCCTTATTCAATGAGATCTTTGCAAAAAGATTTCAAGGGAAAATGATTCTGAGAATCGAAGATACAGATCAAACGAGGAGCCGAGATGATTATGAAAGAAATATTTTCTCTGCTTTAAAATGGTGTGGAATTCAATGGGATGAGGGGCCCGATATTGGAGGTCCTTATGGCCCCTATAAACAGTCAGAACGTACTGATATCTACCGTAAGTATGCTCAAATTCTCTTAAAATCTGGCCATGCTTATAAGTGTTTTGCCACTCCCAAAGAACTTGAAGAAATGCGCGCTGTAGCCGCTACTTTAGGATATAGGGGAGGATATGATCGCCGGTATCGTCATCTTTCTCCCGAAGAAGTAGAAGAACGTACAAAAGCAGGCCAACCCTATACAATTCGACTAAAGGTTCCTCTTACAGGGGAATGTGTCCTCGAAGATTATTGCAGGGGACGCGTAGTTTTCCCTTGGGCAGATGTGGACGACCAAGTCCTCATGAAGTCTGATGGTTTCCCCACATATCATTTTGCTAATGTTGTTGACGACCATTTAATGGGAATTACCCATGTTCTTCGAGGAGAAGAGTGGTTAAGCTCAACCCCTAAGCATTTGTTGCTTTATGAAGCCTTTGGTTGGCCCCCCCCCATTTTTCTCCACATGCCTCTTTTGCTGAATCCTGATGGGACCAAATTATCTAAGAGGAAGAACCCTACATCAATTTTTTATTACCGCGACGCTGGATATACTAAAGAAGCATTTGTCAATTTCCTTACTCTTATGGGATATAGTATGGAAAATGATGAGGAAATATATTCTTTAGAAGAATTAATTAAAAAATTTGATCCTAAAAGAATTGGGAAATCAGGAGCGGTTTTCGATATTCGTAAACTCGATTGGATGAATAAGCATTATTTAAACCACGAAGGATCTCCAGAAAGTTTGCTTCAGTTATTGAAAGAATGGACGTTGAGTGATGCATTTTTCTTAAAGATTCTTCCTCTTTGCCAATCACGAATGACTACACTAGCCGAATTTATAGGTTTAACTAGTTTTTTCTTTTCTGTTCTCCCCGAATACTCGAAGGAGACGCTCCTCCCCCCCACTATTTCTGAAAATCAGGCAGCCGTCCTCTTATATAGTTATGTCAAATACCTAGAGAAAAATGATCTCTGGGTTAAAGATCAATTTTATTTGGGATCGCTATGGCTGGCAAAGGCATTCCAAATACATCACAAAAAAGCAGTCATTCCTCTACTCTACGTAGCTATTACAGGGAAAAAACAGGGGTTACCTTTATTTGATTCTATGGAACTCCTAGGGAAACCACGTACACGTGCTCGCCTTGTTCATGCGCAAAATCTTCTTGGAGGAGTACCTAAGAAAGTACAGGAAATAATTGATAAAGCCCTCAGAGAAAAAGATTTCGAAAATCAGGAGCTAAGAGAGCAGATCTCAGCATTTGCCAAGAATGATTTGTAGAGCACATATTGTCATAAGAAGCATAAAACACTGATTTAGCTATGGAAAACCCTATGAAGTGCGCCTGCTTGGTCAGAGGTGTATTCTTATAAGTAAGAATATATTCCCGAGGCGGGGGGACGTAGTCACAGCTAGAAATAAAAAGAGAGATTAAGAATATCCCATATAAAAAAGAAAATCTTTTCATTTCTCAACTCCCTATTTATTTATATCTTAGATCATTTTTTTTGTTATCCAATAATTAGATAATATTTTATTCATAATAAATTCTATCTCTATGTTTTTAAGTGATTTAGGGAGATTTTTTAAAAATCAGAGAAGTTTATAAATTGATGAACTAGGTTCATTTAAAATCAAAATTTTTCTTTTTTGTTTAATGGACATTGAATCGAGTTTTATTAACAAACTAGTTAGTTTATAAATATAAATAAAAAAAGAATTGATAAAATTTTTATTTTCCATTGTAATAATGTTCATAGGAAAGTGCTTTATTAGTTATTAAAAATAATTAGTTTTTTTAATAAGTAATCCAGTGCGAAAGGTTTTCTAATTAGAAAGGAGTTATAAACTTATGAAAAAGGCTGTTTTACTAGCTGCAGTATGTTGCGGTGTTCTTGGTTTAAGTAGCTGCTGCCGCATCGTAGATTGCTGTTTTGAGGATCCATGTGTTCCTAAATGCAACCCATGCGAGATGATGAAAAAGAAAGATAGTGGGTGCAACCCTTGTGGCGGTTACCAACCTTCTTGCTCTAAGCCATGTGGTGAATGCAATAAAAGTGAAACACGAAGCCCTCAGGCTAAAGGTTGTACATCTCCCGATGGTAGATGCAGACAATAGGTAACAGTTTTTTGCTGTTTACTTAAATTGGTGAGGTAGTTAGGAGGGGGGAGAATTTCCTGCTAATTGCCTTCATATAGAAATAAAATTAAATGTTGAGGGTACGAGTTACCAAAATCTCTACCCGATGGCAGAAGAAAAAATAACACACGCGATAGGAGATCCCTATGTCCAAACTCATTAGACGAGTAGTTACGATCCTCGCGCTAACTAGTATGGCGAGTTCCTTTGCCAGCGGGAAGATAGAGGCCGCTGCAGAGTCTCTTTCCACACAAGTTGTTGCTAATGCAGATGATTTTCTAAAAACAGCTGCAAAAAAAGTTAGATTTGATCGTAATCAAAGAAAACAAAAAATAAATCAGGTTCTTGTTGTGATAAAGAATTTTATCCATGTGAAGGGAACCAATGCCAAACATCAGTAGACACGAAACAAGAATCTTGCTACGGCAAAATGTACAGTACACGTGTCAATGATGATTGTAATGTAGAAATCAGTCAATCTGTACCTGAATATGCAACAGTAGGATCCCCTTATCCTATCGAAATTTTTGCTGTAGGTAAAAAAGATTGTGTGAACGTAGTGATTACGCAACAACTTCCTTGTGAAGTAGAGTTTATCAGTAGTGATCCTGCCTCAACTCCTACTCCAGATGGAAAATTAATTTGGACCATTGATCGCCTAGGACAAGGAGAGAAATGCAAAATCACCGTTTGGGTAAAACCACTCAAAGAGGGTTGTTGCTTTACTGCAGCTACTGTATGTGCTTGCCCAGAACTTCGCTCTTATACTAAATGCGGTCAACCAGCAATTTGTATTAAGCAAGAAGGACCTGAGTGTGCTTGCCTACGCTGCCCTGTGTGTTACAAAATCGAAGTTTGCAACACAGGTTCTGCTATCGCTCGTAATGTGGTCGTAGATAACCCTGTGCCAGATGGTTTTTACCATTCTTCAGGACAACGTGTACTTTCCTTTAATTTAGGAGATATGCGACCCGGAGAATCCAAAGTATTTACAATAGAATTTTGCCCACAAAAACGAGGAAGAATTACTAACGTAGCTACTGTATCTTATTGCGGAGGACATAAATGTTCTGCTAACGTAACTACTGTAATTAATGAGCCTTGTGTACAAGTAAATATTTCTGGAACCGATTGGTCTTACGTATGTAAGCCTGTAGAATATGTAATTTCTGTCTCTAATCCAGGAGATTTGAAATTATATGACGTCGTCATTGAAGATCTCCTCCCTTCAGGAACAACAATCTTAGAAGCTGCAGGAGCTGACGTTTGTTGTAATAAAGCTGTATGGTGCATTAAAGAAATGTGCCCCGGAGAAACTTTACAATTTAAAGTTGTTGTTAAAGCTCAAAACCCAGGAAAATTCACAAATCAAGTCACTGTGAAAACACAGTCGGATTGTGGATCTTGTACCTCCTGTGCCGATATAACAACACATTGGAAAGGTCTCGCAGCTACACATATGTGTGTAATCGATACTAATGATCCTATTTGCGTAGGAGAAAACACTGTATATCGTATCTGTGTAACTAACCGCGGTTCCGCAGAAGATACAAATGTATCATTAATCCTGAAATTTTCTAAGGAATTACAACCTGTATCTTCTTCAGGACCAACAAAAGGAACGATCACAGGAAATACAGTAGTATTTGATGCTCTTCCTAAGTTAGGTTCTAAGGAATCAGTAGAGTTTTCCGTAACATTAAAAGGTGTTGCTCCCGGAGATGCTCGTGGAGAAGCAATTCTTTCTTCAGATACTCTAACTGTTCCTGTAACAGATGTTGAAAATACACATGTGTACTAATCTTTAGATCTTAAAGGTTTTACATAAGAAAGCCATCCTAAGGATCTCCTTGGGATGGCTTTTTTATTTGTCCATTTCTCTCCTATTTATTTAAAAAAATTAAATTAAAATTTTAATTAATTGTTTGTGTGAGTTAAATTTTTTCGTCTTAAATTTATTGGTAAAAGGAGTCCAAAGATGGGAAATGTTAGTAGTTCCGACGGCAGTCTATGGAGTAGTGTACAACCTGAGTTAGGCGAAGCAATACAGGATGAAACTGTACAAGTTTCTATAGTTAATGCGGCGTTAGGTTGGGTAAGAACAAATCTTGTAGAGCCAATAAGAACATCGAAAATTGTCCAGTCAAAAGCTTTTCAAATTACGATAATAATTTTAGGAGTTTTATTATTGATTGCTGGTCTAGTTCTATGCTTTGTCTTGCAAGCTGAGCTCGGTAAAAATGCCTTCTTATTCCTTATTCCTGCAGTTGTTGGTTTAATTAAATTGCTTGTCTCATCAGTGTGTATGGAAGCCACTTGTACCCCAGAAAAATGGCGACTATGCAAACACTTACTAGGAATAGCAGAGGATGTGTTGGATGATGGTCAATTGAACCAATCGAACACTATATTTGTAGATAATTCACAATCACGATAGATCAGTTTCTAGGAGGCTTTTTAACCTCCTAAGGAATACAGCTGTTTGCTTCGTAAAAGAATCATGTCTTTTAACACATTTACAGATTCTTCCATTTGTAAGTCATTGCTCCCATAAGTTAGGCTGTCTTTTACTGTATGTTTTAATTTTTCTTGAAAGATTTTGTAATTTTTGTTCGTCCCCAATCTTTGTTGGCTGTTAGCAATGAGTTGAGGTAGCATTTCTCTCCACATGGTCTCTTGTTTTTGTAAATGAGGAGTATAGTATTTTTGAAACCATGGACGAATATGTAGATCTAAATCAGCTAAATTATCATTCATAACATTATCGCAATTGTCAGAAGGTAAAGGATGATCTAAATAGCGTTCTCCTATAGGTTCCTCAGCATAATGAGAAGACACATGAATGTCTGATCGCACACCACAAAGTTGAGTGGATTTGCCAGAAGGAGAGTAGTATTTCCCTATAGTCACTTTGAAGAAACCTTCTTGTTCCGACCCCGTTGTAATTGTTTGATGTTGGATAGTGCCTTTCCCATAAGTTTGCTCATCACCAACAATAATAGCTACGCCGTAATCCTGTAATGTTTGAGCTACAATTTCTGCAGCAGATGCTGAATTTTTTGAGACTAAAATAGCCAAGGGCCCGTCATAAAATTTCTTTGGAGATATTGTTCGGTAACGTTTAATACTCCCATCAGCATAGCGCGATACCACAACTACACCGTTAGTCATAAATAAACCAGACACTTTAATTGCTTGAGAAAGAAATCCTCCTGTATTTTCACGAATATCCAAAACTAAACCTAGAAGATTTTTATCCCTAAGACTTTGAATCGCTTCCTTTAAATCTTGTTCACTAGAAATATGATTCTCACCTTCATAGAAGGAGTACAGTGTAATTTTCCCAATAATCCCATCCCCATAGGGTTCATAAGAAACATCAATACGATGGTCATCTAAACTGATTTTTTCCCTAATTAACCGTACAGTACGATCGCCATATTGACTATGAACGTCTAAAATAACCTCAGAACCTTGCTCACCTCTAAGACAATCTAAGACAGCACGAAAAGGAAGATTTTCAATATTTTTCCCATCTATACGGTAAATAATATCATGAATTTTAAGCCCTTGATCTTTTGCTGCAGGTCCCCCAGGAAGAATTTCTTTTACAATAATCCCATCAATGTCTTCCTTTAGAATTACACCAATTCCACACATACCTTTCTCTAGCTGGATGCGCATGGCCAAAGCTTCTTCCTTGCTAAAGTATGTGGTATGCGCATCTAAACTATGCGCCATAGATTTCACAACACGTACATGGAAATGATGAGCTTCTTCTTCAGCAGCCATCTTTTCTCCATAATCATTAATTCCTAGGTAAATATTTTCATGAGTTTCTAATTGACGCACGCAAAGACGTGCAAGAGCAGCTTCTTTCCCAAAATAACGTTCTTTATCACCATCAGATAGATAAGCAGAAATATAGGATAATAACAGAGAACGGTGCCGCTCCCTAACCTCATCAAGAGAACTTCCCCATTTTTTAATCTTGCTTATTGGCGTATGTGTCTGTGCTTCAGAGACCAGCTGTTGGGGATTGCTCAACCATTCTTTACGCCAAAGACGAGCGCGTACAATACTATTTTTAATTACAGAATTTAGATTTCGATAAATGGAAAAATTACTCGTCTTGTAGTTCTTTAACAAACGCTTTTTAATTTCAGAAGATTGAATAAAATCATTGACCTCTTGCTCCGTAAGATAGGATTTATGATGGTCAAAAGCCTGAGAATACCCAAGAAGAGAACGCACAAGAATTTCTGAAGAAATATCTTGAGTTCCTACATGATATTCAATGAGTTTATCCATAGTTTTTCTAATGTCTGTTTCATGTAATAATTCAGAACAAAAAGAGAAGCGAGGAAGAACAGCAAGAATAAGAGTGCAAAGACGGAGTATTTTTATCATTACAAATATCTTTTTTGTTTGTCGTAGATATTTGTAACATCGACAGAAAATCTCCAGGCTTGAGCAGAGATTTGCTTTTAATAGGAAAACTAGTTCATTATAAACGAGTTGGTAAAAAATCTTTCTAAGCTAAAAGCTAGGAGGAGTATAAACAGTGCGGATTACAAAGTGTATTGATTAATAAAATGCCCGCGGCAATAAAAACAAGAAATGAACCTATTACAAAATATGCCCCAGAAAAAGGTAGGGTTGTTTGAGGCAAAAGGCTTAAACCAGATAAAATTAGAGAAATAATAAAAAAAATACGCCGCCATAGCAATCATAACAATACTACGTGATGAAGCATAAATATGCTCTTGACAATTGATTTGAAGGTCTGGTGAAGACGTAGTTATATTCATAGGCTTTCTTTTTAATGGAAAGATTATAAAGAACAAAAAATTAAATAGCACTTAAAAGAATTTTTTAAATCTATTTATCGAATTTAGATGCACTACCTTCGCTCCTTTCTTCTATTAGTTTTTATCGTTTTTGGAAATTCAATGAATTCTTATGCAGTAGCCTACCCGTGGGCTCCTCCAAAATCTCTCACAATTTTAGGAAGTCCTTTTATAGACATCATTCTAGATACTACAAGAGAGTTTATAGAAAGTTGTGGGTTGATAGTAGGAGAGAATCAGCCTGTAACACATACTGAAATTAAACGCATTTTCTTACTGTATAAGGAAAGTTTCCCTACAAATTGTATTCTTGCCACTAGGAAAGAACCTCTTAGCCTCATCGAAGAACAACTGGAAAACCTAGGGATTTCTAGTCATAGGAATGAACAACATCATAACTACTCGGAATATACAGAATATGGCCCCGCATTGAATGAGTTAGATCAGATACGTCTTATATTACGATGCACAGACCAAGAGGATACTATATGCTATTCTGTAAAAAAAGCCCGAGAAAACATGCAACGTGCAAGAGAACTTCTTGAAGAAAGCACTGAATGCATCCTCATCGATAGTGAGTTATTCCTTTGTGACTATGATATAGAAAACTTTTTGACAAAAGCAAAAGAGATGGGAAATAAAATTCTCCTTGATTTAATTAATCCTACAATCGCTTTGGAATTTAGAGAGCGGATTTGGTCGTGGTTATCCTATATTGATGTCTTGTTTTTATCAAAAAATTCCATTCAAACATTAACAGGCCTACCTAACATCCTTTGGGGCAAACAGTTTCTCTCTCGTATAGTTCCGGTCATCTTCATACAAGAAGAGTCTCAGGTATGTGTAGCTCAACACGGCGAGGAGATCGTATACAGTACACCAAACAATCCTCAAGAAACGATGCTAAATTTTCTTTTTGTTTACATCAATAATCCTATGGATAATGGTTCTATTTCCTGCGGATCTCCTAGCTCAGATAGCTCAAAATTTGTAACCTTTTCTCTAAGAAAAGAGAATATTAATTAATATAAATTAAGATACAGCTCTATAGAATTAGAAATTATTTTTGATCCCTAAAAGATTCTTATTCTATTCCAAAATAAGACCTTGCAAACAAAGGGACCCTTATCTATATTCTCCTCCTTATAGTAGTTAGGTTGAACTGAGAAGGGTACATGCCAACCATTAATCAATTGATACGTAAAGGGCGTCAATCTAGCGCGTCTAGAAAAAATCCCCTGCCCTACAAAGATGTCCACAAAGACGAGGGGTCTGTTTACAAGTAAAAACAAAAACTCCTAAAAAACCGAACTCAGCTTTACGTAAAGTAGCTTGGGTGCGTCTATCTAATGGTCAAGAAGTCATTGCCTATATTGGTGGTGAGGGGCATAATCTTCAAGAGCATAGCATTGTGCTTGTTCAGGGGGGAAGGGTTAAAGATTTGCCTGGAGTGCGCTATCATATTGTGCGCGGTGCTTTAGATTGTGCTGCTGTTAAAAATAGAAAGCAAAGTCGTTCTCGATATGGAGCGAAGCGTCCTAAATAAGGGCGTATTTAGAAAGAAGAATTAGAGGTTAATTTATATGTCTAGACGGCATGCGGCTGAGAGAAGAGAAATTCCAGCAGATCCTATTTATGGGAGTGTGACTTTAGAAAGATTTATTAATAAAGTCATGTTGCATGGCAAGAAAAGTGTCGCAAGAAGAATAGTGTATTCTGCTTTGGAAAGATTTGCTAAGAAATTAGGTACAGACAACGTTCTAGAGGCCTTTGAAGAAGCTTTGGAAAATGCGAAGCCTTTATTAGAAGTGCGTTCTCGTCGCGTTGGTGGAGCTACATATCAGGTTCCTGTTGAAGTTGCTCCAGAAAGAAGAAACTGCTTGGCTATGCAGTGGATTATTAAGCACGCTAGAGCGAAGCCAGGAAAGTCTATGGAAGTTGGGTTGGCTGCCGAGCTTGTTGATTGTTTCAATAAGCAGGGGACTACAATTAAGAAGCGAGAAGATACACATCGCATGGCTGAAGCAAATAAAGCATTTGCTCATTATAAGTGGTAACATAATTAATTTAATCTCGATATCCGGAGAGGCGCAATAAATTCATGAGCAACCAAGAATTCGATTTAAGTGCGATTAGAAATATCGGCATTATGGCACATATCGATGCAGGAAAAACGACAACGACAGAAAGAATTCTTTATTATGCTGGGAGAACACACAAGATAGGTGAGGTTCATGAAGGCGGCGCCACCATGGATTGGATGGAGCAGGAGCAGGAGAGAGGGATTACAATTACTTCTGCTGCGACAACCGTTTTTTGGTTGGGTTGTAAGATTAATATTATTGACACTCCAGGTCACGTAGATTTTACTATTGAAGTAGAGCGCTCTCTCCGGGTTTTAGATGGAGCTGTAGCTGTATTTGATGCTGTATCAGGAGTAGAACCGCAATCGGAAACTGTTTGGCGTCAAGCGGATAAATATGGAGTTCCACGAATTGCTTTTGTTAATAAGATGGATCGTATGGGAGCTGATTACTTTGCTGCCATAGAATCTATGAAAGAGAAGCTTGGAGCAAATGCAATAGCTGTACACTGTCCTATTGGTTCCGAAAGTCAATTTGTAGGAATGGTAGATCTAATTTCCCAGAAGGCATATTATTTTCTAGATGAAACTCTAGGAGCTAAATGGGAAGAACGCGAAATTCCTGAAGATCTCAAAGAGAAATGTGATGAACTCCGCTATGCTTTACTTGAAGAGTTGGCCACTATTGATGAAAGTAATGAAGCTTTCATGATGAAGGTTCTTGAAGATCCTGATGCAATTACTGAAGATGAAATTCATACAGTTATGCGTAAAGGGGTTATTAGCAATAAAATTAACCCAGTTTTATGTGGAACGGCATTCAAAAACAAAGGAGTGCAACAACTTCTTAATGTTATTGTTAAGTGGTTGCCCTCTCCCCTAGATCGTGGAATTATTCATGGCGTAAATCTTAAAAATAATGAAGAAGTATGTTTAGAGCCTAAGAAAGATGGGCCTTTAGCAGCTCTTGTGTTTAAAATTATGACTGACCCCTATGTTGGTCGTATTACCTTCCTCCGCATTTATTCTGGGACCTTGAAAAAAGGATCTGCTATTCTCAATTCAACAAAAGATAAAAAGGAACGCATCTCTCGTTTGTTAGAAATGCATGCTAATGAAAGAACCGATAGAGACGAGTTTACTGTCGGAGACATCGGAGCATGTGTGGGATTGAAATACTCAGTAACAGGAGACACTCTTTGTGATGAAAGTCAGGAAATTGTTCTAGAGAAAATAGAAGTCCCCGAACCTGTTATTGATATGGCAATTGAGCCGAAGTCAAAAGGAGATAGAGAGAAGTTAGCACAAGCTCTAAACGCACTTTCAGAAGAAGACCCCACGTTTCGTGTTACTTCAAATGAGGAGACTGGGCAGACAATTATTTCAGGAATGGGTGAGTTGCATTTGGATATCCTTCGTGATCGTATGATTCGCGAGTTTAAAGTAGAAGCGAATGTAGGTAAACCTCAAGTTTCCTATAGAGAAACGATTACTAAAAATGGAAATAGTGAAACGAAATATGTCAAACAGTCAGGTGGTCGTGGGCAATATGCTCATGTATGCTTAGAAATTGAACCAAATGAGCCTGGCAAAGGAAACGAAATCGTTAGTAAGATCGTTGGAGGAGTTATCCCTAAAGAATATATCCCTGCTGTTATTAAAGGAGTAGAGGAGGGATTAAACACAGGTGTTCTTGCTGGTTACGGTCTAGTTGATATTAAAGTTAGCATTGTATTTGGATCTTATCACGAAGTTGACTCCAGTGAAATGGCATTTAAAATCTGTGGTTCTATGGCAATTAAGGAAGCATGTAGAAAAGCAATGCCGGTTATTCTAGAGCCAATTATGAAAATATCAGTAACTACTCCTGAGGATCATTTAGGTGATGTTATTGGTGACTTAAATCGTCGTAGAGGAAAGATCTTGGGACAAGAGTCTTCTCGAGGCATGGCACAGGTAAATGCCGAGGTTCCCTTAAGTGAGATGTTTGGTTATACTACATCCCTAAGATCGTTAACTTCCGGAAGAGCAACTTCCACTATGGAACCGGCATTTTTCGCTAAGGTTCCTCAAAAAATTCAAGAAGAGATTGTTAAGAAGTAGGGATATATGAAGCAGCAAAAACAAAAAATTCGTATTCGTCTGAAAGGATTCGATCAACAACAATTAGATCGGTCAACTGCAGATATTGTTGAGACTGCTAAAAGAACAGGTGCTCGTGTTGCAGGTCCTATTCCCTTGCCTACGAAAAGAGAAGTATACACTGTATTACGCTCTCCTCACGTGGATAAAAAGTCTAGGGAGCAATTTGAGATCCGCACGCATAAGCGTTTGATAGATATTTTAGACCCCACAGGGAAAACTATAGATGCCTTAAAGATGTTAGCTCTTCCTGCAGGAGTTGATATTAAAATTAAGGCAGCATAAGGCTTCATATATTTGTTAAGCCATGCAGTTTTCAGAAAAATTTGATTTTCGAGAAGCATTTCTTACATCGAGAAAGCTTCTCTCTCACTGTTGCGACTCCAATATCTCCGATTCCATAGAAACAGAGGGACATGTCTATCAATTATTTTTTAAAATAAAAGATAGACCCATTACCTATAAAGTAGGAGATTCTCTAGGAGTTTTGCCTAATAATCCCGAACATGTAGTAGATAAAGTTCTAGAATCCCTAGGGTATTCTCCTCAACAGAGTGTAACAATACAAAATTCCTCTATTACGATTTATGAGTTTTTACGTACCCAAGCGAATCTAGATAAGTTTTCTGGGAAATTAAAATCTTTCTTTTCCCCTGAGGCATCTTCAGGGAGTCTTTATGAAGCTATTTGTAGAGAGAAGCCTAAAATACCTATCAACCTATTTACTCAAGCACTTCTACCTTTATTACCAAGATTTTATTCTTTAGCATCTTCTCCAGAATGTAATGGAGAGGAATTAGAATTACTAGTACGCCTAGTTAGTTATCCTGGACTATACGAGCAACATTATGGAGTATGTTCCTTCTTTCTATGTAAAGAATTAGAGATAAACACATCTTGTAAGGTTTTTATCCAACCTACTAAACATTTTACTCTTGGAGCCCAGTTAAAAAATAAACCACTAATCATGATTGGCGCAGGTACAGGAATAGCTCCGTATAAAGCTTTTGTTCAACAACGCATTGTAACCGGGGATTCTGGAAAGAATATTCTCTTCTTTGGTGAACGTTTCAAAAAAGCAAATTTTTATTATCAAGATTTCTGGGAATATGCCTCTACACAACAACTTTTAGATGTATTTTTGGCATTTTCTAGAGACGGAGAGAAAAAGGTTTATGTACAAGATCTATTAAAAGAACACCAGGATCTTATTTTAAAAACCTTTGAAGAAGGAGCAAGTTTCTTCGTCTGCGGAAGTAAGGTCTTGGGGCAAGATGTAAAAAAAGTTTTAGAAGATATCTTAGGAAAAACACAGCTTACCCAACTAAAAAATGAACATCGTTATGTTATTGACGTTTACTGATCGCAGTGCTCCATCACTGTAAGAACACAAAAACATTGTACCCCATCACCACAACCAAAATCACTCAAACCTTCTCCAGAAGTAGCTGTAATCCCAACAGAACTGGAAGGAATCTGTAATACAGAAGCAATACTTTGACGCATAGTAGAGAGCTTAGAGAGGAAATGAGGACGGTTACCTTCGATAGTGATAGCTACGTGAGAGATCATTTGATTAGGTTTTAAAGATTTTACAGCTTCAGATAAATAAACACTGCTGTCTGTGATTCCTCGCGTATGTAGAAGTTCATCAGCTACTTCTCCAAGGATAATTCTATGCGTAACAGAAGAAAGGGCATTACAGATAGCGTGAAATACAATATCTCCATCAGAATTAGCTTGAAAACCGGGATAATTTTCAAAGATAACCCCACCCAAAATACAGGGTTTAGCCGAACTTTCAGGTAAAAAACGGTGACTGTCTTGTCCAATACCCACACGATAGATCCATTGTGGCTTAGGCAATGAGGGGTTCTTTGAATTCATATTCATGTTTACCTGTTTTTAATGTTCAACTAAGGTTACCCGAGTTCTAAATATAGGAACAAATGCTGATAAGACTGTATAACCAGAGTTCTTAAATATACAAAATGTACAGAATTTCTGCATCAATACATAGAAAAATTTCTTTAACTAAATTTCTGTCTTTTAGAGAAGTAATAATAATTTTTTTGAAATAAAAATTGCTAATTCTGAATTAAATTTTTGGCGTATAATAAGGTCTTGAACAATAGATAATATAATCTGAGGATATCTTTTAAAATATGCTAAGAATGTCTAATATAGAATTCGATCTTTGGGTAGAAAGGACGCTCCCCCAAAAATTGAATTATATATTTCCTAGAGATGATGATGGCATCTGGCCCATCAAGGTAGATATAGATTTACGTGAGTATTATGCTTTTCAAACTTCTTTGTTGGCAATCATCCCTGTAGTAGGGTCAGCAATAGGACTTGCAAAGTTATTCAGCGTTTGGGCTGCGTATTCTAAAGAGGACTCATGGAAGTCCGTTGTTTATTACACTACCTTGGGTATTCTAGAACTTTTAGGTCTCGGTATTTTTGTTTTCATATTAAAAATTTGCTACTTATGCATAAAAATTATACAAGAAAATATACAAAAATTTTATCGTAGTTTTTTAATTTCTTTTTACCGAGAAAAAGAAGTAATTAGAGGATAGTCCCCATTTTATACTAAGAATTGCTCGCATCTTCTTAGAAATACGTTGCTTTAAAGCAAATGTTTCTCTACAATGACCCGTGAAATGGCTAGATAGCTCAGCTGGTAGAGCAGAGGACTGAAGATCCTTGTGTCGTCGGTTCGATCCCGGCTCTGGCCATACGCGATTACTATTTAGCGTGTTTGTTGTCTTAAAGTTTATAAAACCAGGGACTTCGTATTTTTATTATATTTATGTTTGCTAAAGTACTTGGGCAAGCACGTTAAGTCCTAAGCAAAAAATGATAAGGGAAGAATATATGGAGCCTTACGCAATAATTCAAACAGGGAGCAAGCAATATCAAGTGCGTCAAGGAGATGTGATTGACGTCGAGCTTTTGGATGGGATCTCTGAAGGAGGAGAAATTGTTTTTGAACAGGTGTTATTCACTTTTGATGGATCTAAAGCTTCTCTAGGAACTCCAACAGTGAGTAGGGCTCTAGTAAAGGGAGAGCTATTATCCCGAATTCGCGGAGAGAAAGTTATTGCTTATAAGTACAAGCGTAGAAAAAATTATCATCGTAAGATTGGTCATCGCCAGAACTATCTTAGAGTGAGAATTAATAGTTTAGTGATGTAACTCATCTAGTTAGTAGAAAACTAAAGGAATTTTGAAATGGCACATAAGAAAGGTCAGGGAGCAAGCCGTAACGGTCGTGATTCTGAGTCAAAGCGTCTAGGAATGAAAGTTGGTGCTGGACAAAGAGTTTCTACAGGCAGTATCCTCGTAAGACAAAGGGGAACAAAATGGCATCCTGCTAAGAATGTAGGTAGAGGAAGTGATGATACCCTGTTTGCTTTAGTTGATGGTATTGTTTCTACTAGAAAGACAAATCGAACTTATATTTCTGTTTTACCAGAATAACAAGTTTAAAAATACTGACAGCTCTGTTTTAAAAAGCTCTATTTTTGCTCACGCATGATGGGGCTTTGTCATTTTGTTGCAGTGCAGGAGACCTACGCTATGTTTGTAGATCAGATTACTTTAGAATTGCGTGCAGGCAAGGGTGGCAACGGTGTCGTAGCTTGGAGAAAGGAAAAATATTTACCCAAAGGCGGCCCCTACGGAGGCAATGGCGGTGTCGGAGGCTCCATTGTAATTGAGTCTGCAACAAATGTTTACTCCTTTGAATCCTATAGGAATTTACGTTTTTTACAAGCTGAAGACGGGCAGTCAGGAGCAACAAATAACCGTTCAGGGAGAAATGGTAAGGATTTGGTTCTTACAGTTCCTGAAGGAACCCTACTGCGTGATCTAGAAACTCGTGAAGTTCTACACGACTTCACTCAACACGGTGATCGCCTAGTAATTTGCCGTGGAGGTAGGGGAGGAAAGGGAAATACCTTTTTTAAAACCTCTACCAATCGTGCTCCTACCAAAGCAACTCCTGGAAAACCCGGAGAGATACGACGGGTAGAACTAGAACTAAAATTAATCGCAGATATTGGATTAGTAGGATTTCCTAATGCTGGAAAATCAACCCTATTCAATACACTAACTTCTGCAGAAGTTAAGGTGGGGGCTTATCCTTTTACGACTCTCCACCCCGTGCTAGGCCTAGTTCCTCGTCAGGAGAAGTACCATAAGCCTTGGATCCTTGCAGATATTCCAGGAATTATTGAAGGGGCACATATAAATCGGGGGTTAGGATTAGATTTTCTTAAACACATAGAAAGAACGCGAGTTCTATTGTTTGTAATTGACGTTTCTTGTCGAGAGCGTTCCTCCCCCGAGAAGGATCTACGCATTCTTATGAATGAATTAATTCATTACCGCTCGGATCTTGTTGAGAAGGGAAGAATCATTGCTTTAAATAAAATTGATGATCTCCTTCCTGAAGAACAACAAGAACAATTAGAGAAATTTCAAAGATTATTCCCCGAAGAGACTTTTGTTATGGTTTCTGGACTTTCTGGAGAGGGAGTGCACTTATTACATAGCCTTTTTGCAAAAAGACTTATTGTATAAGCCAAACCCATTACAAGAGTAATTGTTGCTCCTACTGGGAAATCTAGAATATAAGCTAAAAAGATTCCAGAATAGGAACAGACAACGTTAAGTATGGTAGAAATGAGCATAATATGCGTCATTTTATATGAGAACCTGCACGCTATAGATATCGGTAATACCAGCATGCTTAGCATTAAAATGACTCCCATAATATAAACTAGCATGACGATAGTAATTGCTATGAGAACGAGTAGGAGAAAGTACCATGTCTGCACGGAATGACGACTAAGTGTCATGTATTTCTCGTCAAAACAAAGCGCAAGGAAACGTGTATGACAAATTGCGGCTGTGGTCAAAACAAGGACATCTAAGATCCCTAAACTATAGAGATCACGGGTAGTTACCCAAAGAATATTTCCAAACAAGAAGTTTACTAACTCTGTATTATAGGTAGGGAGTTGAGCAATAAATATAATACCTACAGCCATACCTACAGACCAGATCATGGAAATGAGAGCATCTTCGCGTTCTCTATATTTAAGATGGATCTTCCCAATACATATAGCAAGGACAATAGCTCCTAATACAGCCCCATAGATTGGAGAAAAGGATAGATTACATTTATACTGGATCCATAAGGTAAATCCGATTCCTCCGAGGATAGAATGTGAAATACTCCCGCTGATGGAAACAATACGTTTTGCAACAATGTAAGTTCCAACAACTCCTCCTACAATAGAAGCTTCTAAGGCTGCAAGTAGAGCAGGGAAAAGTAGAGCAGGGAAAAAACTAATCATATGTCTGCCTTATTTTTAAAAGAATGACAACAAAACTCTTGGGAGATATTTGGAGTATTTGTCAGGGTAGTTAGTGTGCGATTCATATAAAATACTTTATTGAAATGACTTGTCGTATGATGCAGATCATGAGTAATCATAAGAATAGTACATGAAGAGTTCAGTTTCTGGAGGATCTGAAGAATACGCTGTTGATTTTCTGGATCAATATTTGCTGTGGGTTCATCAAGAATCAATAGTTGGGGGTGGGAAGCAAGAGCTCGTGCAAGTAAAACACGTTGGATTTGTCCTCCCGATAAGTGGGAGAAACATCGATCCTTATGTGATAGAAGACCTACGGTTTCTAAAGCAGATTCAGCAGCTTGAAGATCCAATTTGGAGTATTTCCCATACCAGGGAAGGAAAGAAAGTCTTCCTAATAAGACAACATCTATAACAGAAATTGGGAAATCAAAATCGTAAGAAAAATGCTGGGGGACCCAACCAATAATCAGGTCTTTAGAATGGGATGTATTAGGAAAGATTTCTAAAGTACCCTTAGTCGGAGTGAATAATTTTAGCATAAGCAAAGCTAGTGTTGTCTTTCCCCCTCCATTGGGACCGATGATGCCAATAAAGTCTCTTTCATGGATAGTAAAAGAAACATTATCAATGATCCATGAACTTTTGGGTTCATAGCGAAAAGAGAGTTCTTTAACACGCATTTGTATTGTCATAGATTTGTAAATGTTATCGCTATGGTTTTAAGGTTATTTATTACATTTTCTTCATAGGGATCAATCAAGATTCTATTCACTTTGAAACGTTCGGCAAGTAATGCGCTGCTACGCTTCTCCCCATGACGTAGAAGAATGATAGATGAAATGCCGTATTGGCGGATATTTTGGGCAGCCCTGACTATATCTTTTGGCGAGGGTTCAGTATGAGGGTTTTTTCCCAAGACATGTTGGAAAAAGTTATAATCGCGGCAGAAGTATGCAAAGGCTCCGTGGGTGACTAGTATATGCCGTTGCTTTGCTTGTAGGGTAATTTGTTGAATTTCTTCGTCTAGAGTTGTAAGAGCTGCTAGTAATTTGTCCCCATTACTTCGATACAGAGCCGCGTGATCGGGGAAGTGTGTACTCAAGGCTTGGACAATAGTAGTTACTTGAACTTTAAGATTTTTAGGGCTAAGCCAGGTATGTGTGTCAAAACTTTGGAAGTTATGAGAGCATCCTGTATAGCTGGGGATAACTTGAATTCCCTGTGTCAAATCAACTTGAGGACAGGAAAGATTGACAGCACAAGCTTTTTCAAAAGTTTCTCCCATGCGAAACCAAAGTTGTGCTTGTAGTAATTTTTCCATATGACGTGGTGGAGGTTCATAGGTATGAGGGTCGTGGTTATTCGTGACTATGGAGAAAACATCACAAGTATCTTCAGCAATTTGTTCTACTAGAAACTTATAGGGAGCAATGCTAACAAGGACGGAGTGTTTTATTTCTGCGTTTCCCTGTAGTAATGCAGGAGAACATAAAAATAAGAATAAGGTAAGGAATAGTTTACACATAAATTAGGTGGATTTTATGAAGAGTAGTATTATCTTATTGACTGATAATTTTTATAAAGAGTGAATTCAAACTCTCATTCAATATTTATGTAAAAAATTCATCTATTGAGACGAATCTTGATAAAAATGGAGATATTCAGATATCTTCTGGTCAGGCTTTTTTTTTGCAAATAGCTGATAAGGAGAGATGTCCGAGAGGCTTAAGGAGCACGCTTGGAAAGCGTGTGTGCGTTAACGCGTACCGTGGGTTCGAATCCCACTCTCTCCGGTTGTTTCTTTATTCCCTAGTCTACTTTTCGATATATTTTCTCATTTCTTCCACTAAGACTCCTCTAAGTCATTTTAATGTTTAATTATTTTTATGGTTTTTGTCTGAGGAGTTTTAACTCGCATTTAAAAAAATATAATTAAATATTTAGTTTGTTTTTGCTGCATGCGGGAGATAATCAGTCGATGTGATTAAGTTCCCGCTAATCTTGCGCAAAAATCTAAATTCATTAACAAACAAGAACTATGATATGGACAGTGTAATAGTTTATCTGTCTTGTATTTGAAATAACATGCTATTGAACTTAGATGCGAATGAGCAATCTACTGTTTTGAACAGCCTATAGAGAGGGAAATATTTTAAGTTTATAAATATTTTCCTCTTTATGTGCTAGAATATCATGCGTGCACCGCAGTTTACTAATTGTACAAGAGAAGAAATCCCTGCATCTATGGTGTAATTCCCATAAAAAATCCAGTAGGGATTGCAGTAAAGTTGGGTACTGTATTCCCCTCGCACTAGGTTACGTGAGGGAATAACTCCTGTAACAATATTTGTAGCTCCTGAAGAAAGAACTTTATAACGGCAAATAGGTTTATTCCTATAAATAACAGGGAAATAGGCAAAAGAGCATTTGTTATACATAAGAATATTATAGTGAAGCATGGCGCCTTCAAAGGCCAACCCTAGTGGAGTCGCAAGATTTCTATAGGCTGCAGAATCGAATTCTCTAGGGTCATAGTCAAGTTCTGTGAATTGTTTTTGGCGCACTCCTGTGTATTCTACTTCTGAGTAGAAAGAGCATCGAAATGTTGAGTTTTTAGAAGGTTCACGTAAGTCTAGAGACACACGTAAATCAAATAACCAGCCTAAATCTTCCCAATTTCCTATATTACGTTCATGAATCGAAGGGTAATAGGTTGTCGTATCGTGTTTCATGTATCCATAGGTTGCGACTCCCTGGAATAATACAGGACGTAGCGCACGTGAATGTCTGTAGGGCAGGAAGAAGGATTTGCCTGTATATAAAGTTGCTTGGAATGAGTGATCTGATCCTTTATGTCTGTAGTTATCTATACTTTTTTCAGATTTTGAATGTCCGAAGACTTGACTAAATGCAGCTCCTAAGATGAAGTCAGGATGAGGTTTAGCGTCTATTGCTATAGAGTAGCCGCGGGCATGATAAGTAAAGTCTCGCCCATTAGCATTAGAATCATTTTGGAGGAATGCACCGATTCCTGATAACCAGAGATTATTATATGCTGCGTCATCAAAACGTGCGTTGTTCAGCATGTTGTTGACGACACCTTGCTTGACAGAAATCAAAGAATTTTGTGAGCCTAATATGGAATTGAGGTAGAAGTAATTATCTCGAGGAATATATACCCAGCGACGGTATTCTTGAAATTTCCATGTTGCTTCAATTTTCCCGTTATTATCGGTAGGGTTTAGAGTCCATGTTCCAATATATCCTTTTGCAGGTTGGGTATCTCCTGCAAGTGTAAGATTAGGAGAAATCTCTACTTTGCTAGTATCTTCAGGGAGATTCAATAATACAATTTCTTGATCTTTCCCTAAGGAGGGGTTTTGGTAGAAAACCCCTTCAGGATCAATGAGAGTCAGTGTCCCTGTAAGATAGATTTTATCTTCAGTATCAACATCATTAACATCTTGAGAGGTGGCCGATTTAATAGAAGGAAGTTGAGTATTTGCTGATAGGGAAGATGGTGTAACTGTTGGTGCAGTGTAATTACCAATTTTTAATGTAGGAGCGGACATTGTACCGTTTTCTGACATCATGCCACTACAGTCAATAGTCAGATTATTGATGGAGATTCCTCCTTTGGTTTCTGATTGGGGTTTTTGTGTGGCGAGTACAGATCCTGGCCCCATCACGAGAGACCCTGATTTTTGATTAAAAGAAATTACATTAAGCTCTGCATTCTTTCCTAAAACTAGGGTTCCATTATGTAACACAGCTCTTTGTGGAATAAAGGAGCGATTTGTATGTAGCTCCCCAGAAAAGAGCACCGTTCCCGTATATTGTTGATTTGATTGTCCATTTTCAGACTTATTAATGTCTAGAGTGGTGTAACTATTATTTGTGTTTACTGTACTTATATTAACTGCATCATAGAAATTAATAGACTGGTTTTGTGCAGCAGATAGAGTCAGTTGTACTTTCCCAGCGATACTACAAAAGGATGGGGTGGTGCTTTGTTGTTCCTCTGTTGAGTTTGCTACACAAGCATTGTTTTTGAAAGTGATGCTTCCTCCTAGGGCCTTGAGGTTTAAAATAGCATCTGTATTACTATCACTTGGCTCTCCAAAAATTGCTGCCCCTAAATTGGTCACTGCTGCTTTGCCACCAGAAGTTGAGGTGGGTGTCTGAGCTAGTTGTACTTGGTTCCCAACGAAAAGGACAGAAGAATTTGCATTAATATCTGCTTGTTTAGTGAAATATATAGCACTTCCATCGTTGGCAGAGGTATTATTTTCGAATCGCATACCGCCGTTAGAAGTTAAAGTTGTGGCGTAGACAGCTCCACGATTTTTAGCGATATTCCCTTCGAACATACATGACGAGGAAGCATCTAATGTAATCGTTCCTGTGCTACCATTATTACCACTTGTAGCTGACATACAAGCAATGGCAGATCCAATGTCAGCAGAGTTATTTGTGAAGGTTAATGCTTGATTGGTAAATGTGATACTTGTAGTAGCAGCAATAGCTCCCCCGAGAGTTTCTTTTGTTGTAGTAGAATCAGATTCTTCTTCAGCTGCTTGAGTTGCTTCAGTTGCTGGTGTGCAAAGGGCTGAGTTATTGGAAAAACTTACATTTGAACAATTTTGAATAGTTACTGTAGGTGCATAAATAGCCCCTCCAGCGATTTGACCTGTAGTAGTTGAATTTTTAGTTGCAGCACTGTTTCCCGTAAAATTAACACCAGTTAAGTTTTGTAATGTGAGGGAGGTTTTTGCATAGATCGCTCCTCCTTGCACATTAGGGTCAGTGGTTCCGGAAGTTGATGAAATTCCATTTATATTATAGGCAGTATTTCCTGAAAATATACAGCCGTTCTGAATATTAGATAATGTTATAGTTTCCCCATAAATAGCGCCGCCAGTGATTTCTGATGGTGAGGGAGAAGAGGAACCATCCGTTGTTGTTGTTGTAGCATATGTCTCAGTTTTATTATTGCTGAAAGTAATTCCCTGAGGCAACTGATTTAAAGTTAGGTTCTTGGCGTATATAGCACCGCCAGAATGTTTAGCTTGGTTTCCTGACAGGGTCGTTGTACCAACATCTTCTAGAGTCAGAGAGTCTGTAAAATACAGACCTCCTCCTTTTTGAGCGGAGTTCCCAGAAATATCTATAATATTAATGCTAGAAAGTTTTCCTTGTTTTCCATAAACCCCGCCACCACTTTCCTGAGCGGAGTTATTGGTAATGCTGGTACTAATCACATAATTAACGTTAAAATCTACATCTGTTGTGACATCAGTAGCAGCTGTTTGTGCGATATATTTGTTATTTGAAATAACTCCAGAATTGCTTGCTACCCCACTAGATACGGAAGCTACAGAAGGACTTGCCGCCGTACTGTTGATTATCTGTGTACAGAGGCCTCCACCATTTTTTTGTGCAGAATTTTGATCTATTGTAATGGATTCGAGATTTGTTAAGCTTGCTTTTGTAGTATAAATACCTCCGCCATTTTCTTGAGCTGTATTTGATGTAATGGCTATTTTCCCAAGTACAGGTAAAACTGTAGGAGTATCATCAGACTCTGCACTTGTTGTATTATTAAACGTGATTGTTAAATTAGCAGGGATACTTGCTCCTCCGCCATTTTTTGCACTATTACTATCGAGTAAGAAATTAGTAAGCCCTGAAAGTGTTAAAGATTTGCTAGCTGCTAAACAAATACCTCCACCATCTTCCGTAGCCTGGTTTCCTTGAATCAGGGTTTGTCCGGTAAGGTTGGTGAAACTCACATCGCTTTCGCAATATATTCCGCCTCCTGATTTTTTGGAGATATTTTTAGTTACTTGTAATCGGTGAGAGTCTGAGCATGTGTATGTCCCCTTAACATAGATACCACCTCCACAATCCGTAGCTTGGTTGCTAGCAAAATCGAGACTAGAGGTGATATTAGACGTTGTAAAGTTTTGATCAACATATAGTCCTCCACCTTTCCCTAGTGTAGCAGTGGATGCACTAGTATCTTGTTGTGTACTTACTGCACTTTGTCTATATGCTGATGCAGGGGATGACGTTGTAGTAGATGCAGAGGAAGTAATAGAAAAATCACCTGCCTTATTGGCTCCGAAGCTAACTTTTTCCAAGTTAGAGAGTGTAACACTTCCTAAGCAGTAAATTCCTCCTCCTCCAGTTTTTCCTGTATTTCCATTAAATTGTATTAGAGTATCTGATGAACTTATAGTGAGGTTTTCTTTGGAGTAAATAGCTCCTCCCTGTTGATCACAGGAGTTACTTTGAAATTTTAGAGTAGAGATATTGGTAAAATTTACAGATTTTCCACTATAGATAGCTCCTCCACATCCTGTAGCTGTATTTAGGATAAACGTAGTGTCTCCTGTTCCCTGTGAGATACTTATCTTATCAGAACTAAATAGTGCTCCTCCTGATCCCTTAATGACCGTAGTAGCCTCATCTGTTGAAACCACAGTAGAAACTGGAGTTGCAGACGACTTTGTTATAGAAGATGTTGATGTGGATTGTACTTGGGTGCTTTGTGAGGTGCTTGCTTGAGAATTATTAATGGCTTCATCAATAACGCTAGGAAATTCCGCGATATTATTTCTGAAGTTCATATTTTGATAGCTGCTAATTGTAATTGCCCCTGAAGCAAAGATAGCACCACCATTTCCTGCTGTTTCTGTAGTATAAGATGGTAGAGTCGAAGAACTTGTACCACTGCTAGATGAGGATGAATAGGGCAATGAGATTTTCGTAGAAGAAGATGATCCGTTTACATTACTGTCACTACTGCCATTACTGCTACTTGATGTGCTCGTAGCTGGAGTTATAGAGATCAGAGGAACAGGGACCTTAGCAGAGTTATTAGAGAAATCTATAGTATTTACAATATTGGTAATAGTTACCGTAGATGTTGTAAATATAGCTCCTCCAGATTGTTGGGATAGGTTGTTCTGGAAGGAGAGGTTTTTGAGACCTTCAAAAGATACAGGCCCTACGGCATATATTGCTCCCCCTTGACCTGTCATTGTAATTTGTGAACAAGTTAATGATCCTGGATTTCCTGTACTGGTAATGAAGATAATAGGTCCACCTTTGTCATTATAAAATGCTCCTCCTCCTTTAACAGTTGTTGTTGTTGTAGAAGATTGAGTTGACGAAGAAGCTAAAGGTAGGAAAGTAAGAGCATTGGAGAGATGAACTGAGCTAATATAAGGCAATATAGCGTCGAAGATAGAACGATAGAGTGCTGCTGTTGTTGTTGCCGTCGTTGTTGTCGTAGTCGTCGATGACGGTAAATTAGAAAATTTTGAAAAGATGACATCCCCAGTGATTGAATAAATAGTTCCACTGTCACTTTTAGTGACTTGCGTGAATTGACTTACTGAACTTCCTCCACTGATTCCATAATACGTTGAGTTTAATTCCTCAGAAATTGGGTCGCTAAATACTGTAGTAGAGGGGAGTAGGGCAGCAAAAACAGCTGTAGCTGATAGCCACTTCATAGAACAATAACCTATTGAGAACATTCACTGACTAGATCGTTTAGATAAATCAGAAAGGTAAATTAGGCAAGGAGAAAAGGAGGGGAATATTAGGGATAGACTGCGAGGAGATTGGGGGGTATCCCTAATATTTTTGTAACGTCTCCTACATAAGAGGATGAAGATTTGTATGCAAGAAAAAGTTAGAAGCTTAGAGAGAAACCACCAAATGCATCACCAGAAATATTGTTTCCTTCTCGTTGTGTTGTTGAGATTCCTAAGTAGGCTGTTGCTAATTTATAGCGCCAAGTAGAGCGGAATTTTAAATTCATAGCTTCTTGACCCATAGGAATTCCTGATGTTTTCCATGTATGTTGATTTAAAATTAATGAAGCAGTAGTTAGTGGGTTGGCTCGATGGAAGTCTTTGATATATGCCATACTCAATTGTGTAAACAATGAATAGGAACATCCAAATAAGCGCATTTCTAAAGAGACACCAGTAGGAAGAGCTATGTTGCTTAAACGCGAAGAAGAGAAATACCTAGGATCATAACCTGTTTCTATAAAAGGATTTTGTGTAATGGCAGTGTATTCAAGATCAATAAAAGGTGTGATTTTTAAACATTGAATACCTTTAGGGTAGGCATAAGATATACCTATAGTACTACGAAATCCTTGATTTTTCCAGGCGCCTCTAGTGATATCTTTTTTAGAAAATTCGTGTTTCATGACATGGGATTCTTCTGCATAGCTTACAGAAGATCTTAGAGAGAGTGCTTTCCAATTTTTGAATGCTGCTACTGTTCCTAAAAACATATGAGAATGACTTTTCCCTGGTAAGGAGTCTTGGTGACTAGAACCATGGAGTTGTGTAAAGGTAGAACAGATTATAGTATTTGGAGAGAGAGGAATCCTCACTCCTAGATTATGGCCTGTTTGTATGACAGAAAAATTTTGATGATGTTTAGAATTTTGTTCCATAGAGGCAGAAACAAAACCACCAAAAATGCACATATGATTTATGGGGAACAAAATGTTATTATTCGCATAATTGTCGAGGACAGAGTCATTTGCTGAGTGCATACCTGTAAATGTTGCCCATATAGAAGAAGGGACAAGAGAGCCTTTTTTCTCTGGATTGAGAATAAAAGTTCCTGTGGGTAACCAGACAGCTTTCAGTATTTTATGTTTTTTAGAGTCTTCTTTGGACCAGTGGAATTTCCAGACGCCTTGATATCCGTAAGCATTTTGCTTAACAGCAATCTCTTCGGGGACGAATCTTTCTGTATTTATCCCTTTTTCTGATTTGAAGATAATCTCCATACTATAGGGATGAGATGCTAAATCATGGTTATCGTAGAAAAGATGTTCCGGATCATGAATTTTTGGAGATCCCGACAGTTGAATTCCAGAACCTCCTGTAGCACGTATTTCTGCGGGGAGTGGAGATTTTGTAGTTCCTAGACCAAAGCTAATGTTGGAAATGATAATATCTTTCCCCTGACTGTTATAGCTTGTTAACATAGAACCAGGAGTAAGATTGAGAACACCACCTAATTGTTTAAACTCTTGGACAGCAAGAATAGCTCCATTTTGAATGGAAAGGACGCCATTATTTAAGTACACCGGTTGGTTAAAAATAGAAGTCAAATTGTTTTTATTCTGACGTTCAGGAGAGAGCTTCTCTCCTGAAAATATTACTGAACCACAATGAAATATATTCTCTGTAGAGTTGATATTTACAGGAGAAGAGCTCGGGGTTGTCGCAAGTATAGGATCGTAGAAAATTACAGATTGATTTTCATTAGCGAGGAGGTTCATTTCTACGAGAGGTCCTTTAATTGTAACGGCATTGTTTGTAACGGTCGTGTTGTGTTTTGTTGTTATTGTAACGGTATTGTCGTAGAAAAGAATGTCACCATTTTGAGCGTGTAAATTTAATTTAAGTTGAGATCCACTTAAGTATAAAGCACCTCCTCCTAGTTTATTTGCTGAGTTATTTGCGAAGATAATTGGTTGGGAGGCTGTAAAGTTACATGTTGTTGCTGTAATTGCTCCTCCACCTTCTGCAGTATTTTCATTAAAGAGGATGACGCTTTCATTTTGCTTGAGGATAACATGTTGAGCATAAATTGCTCCTCCTAAGTGTTTAGCACGATTTTTGCAAAAAACAACGGGAGCTGCTTGTTTATTTATATTACATGTTGCAGCATGGATAGCTCCTCCAGATTCAGAAGCTGTATTTTGTACAAAGGTTAAAGTTCGTTGATTGTTAGTAAATTCTACTAATCCTTGTTTGTTGAAAATTCCTCCCCCTTGTGTAGAAGAATTTTCCTGAAAGAGAATGTCTTGATTGTCATAGAAAAGAATATCCGATCCTGCGATATCACTGCTAATAGCTCCACCATGACCCGAATGAACAAGAGAAGGAACGGATTCTGCTCGGTTTTTAATAAATGCAATTGTTCCTCGCTGCTCATTAAATATTAGGCGGCTAGGTTGAGTCCCAGTTAGGAGAATAGCTCCTCCTGCTCCATAACTAATGTTATTTCGAAAGGAGATATTTTGGTTTTTAGTAAAAAACATATCCTGAGTGGAGGTAAATACTCCGCCAGTACTCTGGTTATTTTCGATATAAAGGCCTTTTAAATTTTCAAAAGACAAGAGAGATTTGGAAAAGATACCAGCTCCTAATCCTCCAAGTTGTAAATTCTTAAACCTTAGTGTTGCTAAGGGGGAGGTGGCAGAAAATATAAGATGACCTTCTAAATTGCAAAAAGCTCCTCCTGATTTATGGATATTAGCCCCCGGGAAATCTTGAAGAGAAAATTCTCCACGTAATGTGTAATTTGTTCCATGTGGAGAGGTAGTCAGCATAGTAAATAATTCTAGGTGTTCACCCGAATGTACTCCTGATAGAGGAAGAACGATTTCAGCTGCTGATATATGAAGAATTTGAGCAAGCAAAGAAAAAAGGAGGAATTTTCCAAAAGACATATGCCGCATGTTTCGTAGTCCCAATGATTTCATGGTCTTAAGTAAGAGATCTAACTTACACTAGGAGGAGAAAATAAATACACGGAAATAAGAAGAGATCTACGCCCATGTTAATAGTACATGGGAAGTTAAAGTCTACAGGTATTTTATAGTAACGATGTTAAGAGGTACCTCTAGAGAGAATTTTCTTATTCTCCTAGAGGTCTCTGGAGGAGAAAAAAAGAGTAAAAATTAATCCTTGCTTTCGTCGATCATGGCTTTCGTAAAATCTTGAATTTCCTTGGAAATGTTTTTAGCAAGAAGTTTCGTTTGTTGAGCAAAAGCACGAGTGTGTTGTTTAGAATTTTTTAATAATGTTTTTCCTTTCTTAGTTCCTGAAGTTTTTACTCTTAATAATTTTTTTCTTAATTGCTCGCCACTTTTTGGTGTAAATAGACAGGTGAGCAATGTAGCAATGAAGCCACCGAATATCACTCCACGTAGCCAACGCCAGCGTTTGCAAGGAACTTTCTTTGTAGATTTGTAGTTTCTGAACATAGCTATTCCCCTCCAAATAAAGAATTTAATCTTTTTTACGAAATATGCCCCAAAGAATTAGAGCCGAAGCTATCCACTTCATCCATCGGAAGATTTTTTTCATACAATTGCTACTCGTGTCGTCATTTCTAAAACATTCTTCAATATCTTGAGATAATCGTTGGTTTTTTTTGCGTAACCAGTGGGCAATAAGTTTTCTACATAGCAGGAGGGGAGCTAAAATTTTGGATTCGAAGCCTAAAATTGTAGTTATCTTACTCACGTTTTTCAGAATCTTATTTAGCCTGTATAAAAAGCTAATCACGAAAATAATTGCTGTTATCATACACGTAGAGAGTAGGATACAGCAGATAATTAAAGATCCTGAAAGGCAATTGTTCATGTTAAGTGAATAACATTTGTTTTTTTTATTATTTATTTCACTTATTATTTTCTGTTTATTTTCAAATAAATTAAAGATAATACTTTTTGAAAGTGCTATAAAATCAGGAGAAATACACGGCTTTTTATTTCCCTTGAGAAGCAAGAGTTTAAGAATTAGTAGTATGGTGAGGTCTTTCTCTGCTTAGGAAACTTCTTCCAAGGCTCTTATAGATTGGTCGGGGAAGACAATTTCTTTTCTCATAAGGAATACCCCGAATAAATTGAAACAGAGGAGGAGAGCTCCCGAAATTGACATTGTGAGCAGAGCTATATTTTGAGAAAGAAAGCAAAATAGAGGAAGAATGGCTGCTCCGTAAAACATATAGATTTTTTCTCCAGAATTGCCGTACAAAAACTTGGCACACTTTTTCCCTACGAGGAAGTAAGAGATAATTGTTGTATATCCAGTAACAAAAAAGAAAGTGGGTAAAAAGAATTTTACCAGAGGGAAATAGGTAGATAGAGCATGTTCAACAGCTTGGGAAGCATTTCCAAAACCCTGGGACCAGGATCCGGAGGCTAGGACCATGAGAAGGCTCAAGGTACAAATTAGGTTGTCAACAGCAATCCCAATAATGCTTAATTGAGCTTGAATTCTTGGATCTTTTACAGAGCTCTCACTTTGGATAATGGAATCGAATCCAATGCCGATGTCCCCGGAATAAGCAGCACGAGAAATACCCTGATGTATTGTTGTTGCCAATGTGCAGCCGGCAAACCCTCCGATAGCTCCATGTCCTGTAAATGCTGAGGAAAATACGGAAGCAAATAAGGAAGGGAGATGGTGATATTCTTTAATAAGTATGTAGAGAGATAGACCGCAATAGATGATGAGGAAAAAGGGTAGCACAAAAGAGCAAATTTTCCCCACACGCTGTAATCCCCCTTTTACGGCGTAAAGAACGAGAAAAAGCAAACCAAAAATAGTAAAGAGTTTAGGAAGATTCCAGCAATGAGATAAGCTGTCTGCAATGACAGAAAATTGATAGATTTCTACACCATAGATACAAAGGAGCACAGCTACGATACTGGGGATAATCCGCATTCCATAAGCTTTATCTAGAAAGTACATGGGGCCGCCTTGATAGACCCCATCCTTATCTATCTTGCGAAATTTGATTCCGAGATAGACTTCAGCATATTTGACTATAGAACCAAATATTCCTGCTATCCATACCCAAAATAAAGCCCCTGGGCCGCCAATGCAAACAGCAGTAGCAATTCCCACAACATTACCGATTCCTATATTTCCTCCTGCAGAGGCAAAAAATACTTTTAAGGGATGTACTCCTTTTCCTTCAGAAGTTGTATTAGAGAAACTCTGAGAGTATTGGCGAAACACCCTGCAGAATTGTAAAAATTGTGTAAATTGGGAAAAACGAGATTTCCACGAAAATCCTATACCGAGGCACAGAATCATGAGAAAAGCTATAGAAGACCAGAAGAAGTCATCAAGGGTGCTGAGTAAGGATAGGAAGGGATTCATAAACATTAAAGTTAAATAAATCAAGTATGTCAGAGAACACTACTATTATCTTTATTTTTCCTTTTGTTTAGTAGAACAAAAAGTTCCACAATGAAAATTAATGTTCCTAGAGAGATAAAAATGTCTGCGAAATTGAATACGGGGGAGAGCCACTCTTTATAGCCTATGGAGATAAAATCTACAACATGTCTGTAGAATAGGGTGTCTCCAAGGTTACCTATGGCTCCTGAACAGAGAAGAATAAGCGCACAGCGGAGAGCAGGGAAAATTTTTTTTTTAAGAAGAAGGTAGCCGAGCAGAACTATAATAATAGCTGCGCGCATAGCAAATAAAGAAACTTTATATTGAGAGAAGAGGCCGAATGCCGCTCCTTCATTATAAAAAGGGCTGATCCAAATAAAAAATTTACCCCAACTATACTCGCATAGTAGGGGGTAACAAACGAAGTTGCTCTTTTTTTGTAATATAACAGCAAGTTTGGTCCCCCAATCGATAAGGACTAGAAAAGAAATCATAAGGAGAGTGGGGTAAGAGCGATTAGACATGGATTAATTTCCGTAAAGCAAACCTTTTTCAAATTGTGATTGCGCTTTAACAGTCATCGTAGCGTAGGGAATAGCCATAAGGCGTGCTAAAGGAATTTCTTCCCCACTGACATCACAAATTCCGTAGGAAGCTTCCTCAATTTTTTCCAAAGCACGATTAATTTGACGCAATAATTCATACTCTTTGGTAGTTACTTCTAAGCTGATGGTACGATCAAAAGTATCTGTTCCTTGGTCGGCCTGGTGTTGAGAATATCCGGTAGCTTCATTGGGTTTTTTTACTTCTTGCGCGTTGCCTTCTAGAGTATGAGAAAGTTTAGACTTCATTTCTAAGAGTCTTTGTTTAAAATTAGCTATTTCGTCCTCAGACAAGGGCATGGTATTTTCTCCTTAACCTTAAAATACTACTATTTTTCCATATCCGGAGTTGCAGATAGCAGAACTTCCATTAATTCGCCAACATCTTTAAATCTCCTATAGACACAAGCAAATCTAATATAAGCAATCATATCTGCCTTTTTTAGATATTTCATTACTAGTTCGCCTATTTCTTTGGTAGAGATTTCCCTATTTTGTTTTCCCAATAGTTCTGATTTTACATTAGCGGCAATTGCGTGCACTTGATCTTGTCCTATACGTGTATGACTAGAGGCCGCATTGAGCCCATTAATAAGCTTGGATTCCTGAAAGTTTTCATACCGGCCATCACGTTTTAAAACTTGTAGTGTTAGCTCTACAGTTTCAAAAGTAGTAAATCTTTGTCCGCAATTTAAACATTCTCGGCGACGCTTAATTGCATTGGCTTCTGGAGCATTTCTTGAATCGATAACTTTTAACTCCCCGTGATTGCAAAAAGGACACTGCATGGGAGCTACCTCCTTAGGTTAAGGCAGTCTAAGAAAGTAAAAAACCTTAAGCTAAAATAAACGTATACAAGTATAAGTTGCAAATTTTTTTTCTTAATTCATTGAAAATAGGATTCGCGTCAGGCAGTGAAAACGAGATAAGTTCCGCTTTTTTTGTTAAATACGTTACTTTATAGGAAGAATGTTTTATTGTAAACGCCTAGTTATTAGGATTGATATATGTTTTCTGGGATTGTTCAAGAACTAGGAACGGTTGCTGCCATCCAAACTAAATACAAGAATCATGAATTATCTCTGGCAATCTGTTGCTCTCCTCAGTGTGTTACGGGGCTGCAGATTGGGTACAGTGTGGCTATTGATGGGGTGTGTCTCACTGTCGTAGATTATGATCTCTCTGGAAAAATGTTTTTTGATATTATTCCCGAGACTCTAGAGTGTACAACTTTGGGAGAGTACAAAGTTGGAAGAGGTGTAAATATTGAGCGTTCTTTGAAGTCTGGTGATGAGATTGGAGGCCACATGGTTTCGGGACATGTTTGTGGTGTTGCAGAAATTATCTGCATAGAAAAAAATCGTTACGATTTTCATGTCCCCCATGCTCTAGCCTATTATTTATTTTCTAAGGGATTTGTTGCTATAGACGGGATTAGTTTGACTATTTCTGCTGTAGATGGAGATAGGATGTCTATTGGATTAATTCCTGAAACGCTTTCTCGAACAACTTTAGGATATAAACGAGAAAGAGATAGAGTGAATATTGAACCTGATATGTCAGTGAAAACTCAGGTAGATGCATTACGACGCCTGCATTGTACCCAATAAGATGTGCGTATGGATTATACGTTATTAGACAGTGGAGAAGGGAAGAAATTAGAACGTTTTGGTTCTGTAACTCTTATTCGACCTTCTTGTGTAGCTATTTGGCCTAAAAGTTCCCCAGATTTATGGAAAGACGCTTGTGCTGAGTATAGGCGTAGAGGGGAAGATGGGCAGTGGTATTCTTTACATACTTCAGTTCCTAAAGAATGGCGTATTTCTTTAAGAGGCATAGATTGTACTTTAAAACCGACTTCTTTTGGCCATTTGGGTATTTTCCCTGAGCATAGCAACTTTTGGTCAGGGTTAGAAGCAGCAATAAACAATTGTGAGAAGTGCTGTGTTCTTAACCTTTTTGCTTATACGGGATCTACATCGATTTTTGCTTCTAAATGCGGGGCCACTGTTTATCATGTCGATTCTTCAAAGTCAGCAATCAAATGGGCTCAAAAGAATGTGGAAAATAACTCTCTTCCAGAAAAAAGAATTTTTTGGGTTATAGAGGATGTCTTTGCTTTTTTAAAAAGAGAGATACGTAGAAAGAAAAAGTATGATATGATTTTGTTGGATCCTCCGAGCTATGGCAGGGGGACTCGAGGAGAAACTTTTAAGATAGATCGTGATCTCTTCGATTTACTAGTTTTGTGTTCGCATTTACTTTCATCCCGGTGTTCATACGTTTTGCTTACTTCGCATACTCCTGGGCATACTCCAGCATTATTATATAATTTGGTTAAACGGGCCTTACCTTTAGATAGCACACGGTGGAAGGTAGGGGAGAGTTTTTGTGGTTCAGGAGATCAAGTGTTGCCTTCAGGAGTATTTGCTCAATGGAGTTTATAGGGAAAAATAACCCTAAGATTAAGGAAGCTCTCGCATTAAGAAGGAATCATTCAAGAAAAGGAGATTGGTTTCTTTTAGAGGGGTTTCGGGAAATTCAAAAAGCATTAGACGCAGGATACGAGTGCTTACGTATTTTCTGTAGTGAAACTATTTTAGGAAAAGAACAACAGTTTTTCAATCAACTACGGGAATCTAAATTAGAGACGTTTTCTTGTGACGAGGCTACTTTAGCAAAGTTATCTTATAAAGAGCATGGCGATCATTTTGTCGCTGTAATGAAAAAGCGGTGGTGGTCTAAAGAGAAGTTCTTAAATGCAAAGAAGAACTCTATTCCATTTTATATAATTGTTGAACAGGTAGAAAAACCTGGGAACTTGGGATCTATTTTAAGGATCGCAGACGGAGCGGGTGTTGATGGAGTCATTTTATGTGATCCTGTCGTAGATCTCTATAACCCCAATAGTATTCGTTCTTCTTTAGGTACTGTCTTTTCTCTTCCTATTTGGTCCGCTCCTCTAGAGGAAATATTGCAAACTATTTCTAAAGAGCGATGGAAAATATTCGTTACTTCTCCGCAAGCACCTACTCTTTATTTTTACGAAAATTATCAACAACCCCTCGCCTTTGTGTTTGGTTCAGAAAAAGATGGGGTATCCCTGCCATGGTTGAACGGAGATTTTACTCAAATTACTCTTCCTATGCTAGGACAAGCAGATTCTTTGAATTTATCTACTGCTGTTTCTGCCGTTGTTTATGAAGCTGTTCGGCAGCGTCGGGGATCCATTCTTTAAGATATTTTTAGTTATCGAATCATATAAATTTATTGTACACGTATTATTTGATTATTTGCTGTTTATGCAAAGGGTTAATTAGAAAATTATATAGTTATATAAAAAATTTTAATTTCTATGTGTAAACTTGATTTTTAATGTTTTTTATGAGATGCTCTCTTTTCTTAAAGATACGGCGAATGATTGTGTCTTTCAAAATAACGTGATTTTGTTGTCCGATTGATCCGTGAGAGTACCCTATAGCGAAGTTCGATGAAAAGACGTTTCCCATCGCCATTTTTTATTTTGTTTCGTCGTTTAACTGCGGCAATAAGTTTCGGGAGGGTCCTAAGTTGGGGGTGGTTAGGAAAAATCTTATCCACGGCCTTTTCTTTCGTTGTTACAGTGCGGCATAAGTTATTTTACTCATCTCCCTACCGCGTATCGTCCCTAGTAGTTAGTGTAGGGAATGTAGTTCTTGGTGGTTCAGGGAAGACACCTACCGTATTATGGTTGGCGGAGGCTCTGCAAGCACGAGGGTACTCATGTGCTGTTCTGTCTCGAGGGTATAAGAGTAGATGTAGTCGACAAAGAAAGCTAACTATAGTTGATCCCCTAGTACATGACGCTACTTATGTGGGGGACGAGCCCCTGCTAGTTGCTAAGAAACTTCCTTCGGGGACAGTTTTTATTCATAAGGATCGTAGGATTTCAGCACAGCAAGCAGAGAAGGATTTTGATATTTTAATTTTAGATGATGGCTTTCAAAATCGTCGTCTACACAAGGACATGGAACTAGTCGTAGTGAATGGCCAAGACCCTTTAGGAGGGGGAGAGTTCTTCCCTAGAGGAAGATTAAGAGATTCTCTTAAGAGATTGAAAGACGCAGATTTTATTGTTGTGAATGGTAGTTGTTCTAGCGAAGATCGGCAGAAATTAAGTTCTTGGTGTTGCGCACCAAGAATTTATGTGGAACCTCGTATTTCTCAAGTGGTTTGGGAGCCGAGTGGGGTAGATCTACCGGTACAAGACCTTCGTGGACTTGCTGTTGGTGTTTTTTGCGGTTTAGGATTTCCTCGGGGATTTCTTGACATGTTAAAAAATTCTGGAGTGAAGGTATTGGGTACATATTTATTGCCCGATCATGCGGGAATAACAAAGAAAGAATTGCACTTTTTTTGTGCTAAAATGGCAATGCGTCAAGCGCAAGGAATATTATATACGGAAAAAGATGGGGAGAAGCTGGGAGCTAATGTATATGAACCTGGAATGCTTCCTTTGGGGAAAGTATGTATGCAATTTTCCTTTATAGACAGTGAGGAAACAACTCTTTCCTTACTAAATCAAATTGATCAACTATACAATAGTAAGAAGTAAGAGGTAACTAGTGAAACTATGGATGAAAATCTTTATAGGATTGTTTGTTGGGGTTACCGTAGGTTTAGTTTTACAAGATAAAGCGATTTTTTTTAAGCCTATAGGAGACATTTTTCTAAACCTTCTGAGCATGGTGGTTTATCCCCTAGTATTTTGCTCGATGATTTTAGGAATTGCTTCCATTAGTGATATGAAAAAGCTAGGGCGTATTGGAGTCAAAAGTGTCGCTCTATACCTAGGGACTACGTGTTTAGCTATTATTATTGGTTTATGTTTTGCTAAATTTTTCAACCCCGGGGAAGGATGTGATCTCTCACACGACGTTCTTGAGACTTTATCTGAGTCGCCTAAAAAAGATAGTGCATATTTTTTATCTTTGATTTCTCAAGTATTTCCTTCGAATCCTATCTCTTCTTTTGCTGAAGGAAATATTTTGCAAATCATTGTTTTTGCAATTTTCTTAGGCATTGCGATGAGATTGTCTGGGGAACAAGGCCGTCCTATTGCCAAGATTGTAGAGAGTTTTTATGAAATCATGTTGTGTATGATCAATATGATTATGGCATTTGCTCCCTATGGTGTGGGAGCAAGTATGGCTTGGATTGCTGGGAATCACGGTTTAGTTATTCTCTGGCAGTTAGGGAAGTTTATTTTAGCCTATTATTTGGCATGTTTCTTTCATGCAGCGATAGTTTTTGGAGGCATTATTCGTTTAGGGTGTAGAAAGTCTTTCTCGCAATTCCTGTCTGCCATGATGGACGCTATCTCTTGTGCGATATCTACATCAAGTAGTTCAGCAACACTTCCAGTAACTATGCGCTGTGTTTCACAAAATCTTGGGGTATCTTCAGAGGTTTCCGGTTTTGTATTGCCTCTAGGAGCTACTGTGAATATGAACGGTACTGCTATATTCCAGGGCATGGCTGCTGTGTTTATTGCACAGGCATATCACTGTCCTTTACCTTGGAGTAGCTTGTTGCTTATTGTCCTTGCCGCTACTTTCTCTGCAGTGGGTAGTGCTGGGGTCCCTGGAGGAGGAATGATCACCTTAGGATCTGTTTTAGCTTCTGTAGGTCTTCCCATTCAAGGGATAGCTATTTTAACAGGAATTGATAGATTACGAGACATCATAGGGACCCCAATGAACATTCTGGGTGATGCTGTAGTAGCTGTTTATGTTGCTTCTAGGGAAGGAGAGTTATCTACCTCCTTACAAGAGACAGAAAGAACTATAGAAAAAAGTACAGAAGTGGTTTAGGGTGAGTTATCTATGTTTGAATTTCGCTTTCCAAAGATAGGAGAGACTTCGTCTGGAGGATTCGTAGTTCGTTGGTTAAAGCAGCTTGGGGAGTATGTAGCTAAAGACGAGCCTTTGATAGAAGTATCTACGGATAAAATTGCCACAGAATTGTCTTCCCCTCAGGCAGGAAAACTTTCCCGTATTTTAGTAAATGAAGGGGATGAAGTTGCCTCTGGAGAAGTCTTAGCTTTGATAGATACAGAAGTTGGTGCTTTAGGGAAAGATCCCCAACCAGCTTCTTCTCTATCTTCTGAGAATTTAGAGAATTCATCATGGTTATCTCCTGCAGTATTAAGCCTAGCACGTCGAGAAGGCATTACTATGCAGCAGCTACAGGAAATTGTAGGCACAGGTAGCAATGGGCGTATTACTCGCAAAGATGTGGAAGCCTATATTTGTGAAACGAGAGATCTTTCTTGTAACAACTCTTCGAAGAATATTAATGAAAATCGTATTCCTATGTCGCCGTTAAGGAGAGCCCTTGCCTCTTCTTTATCTAAGTCTTCGGACGAGGTCCCTCACGCTTCTCTTGTGGTTGATGTTGACGTTACGGATTTAATGAATTTAATTACTGAGGAAAAAGATCGATTTTTTGCTGCTCATGGTGTGAAGCTAACAATTACAAGTTTCATTATTCAATGTTTGGCTAAGGCTTTGGAACAATTTCCTCTTCTTAATGGGTCTCTAGATGGGGATACGATTGTTGTCAAAAAATCGATAAATGTCGGGGTTGCTGTTAATCTAAATAAAGAAGGCGTAGTTGTTCCTGTTATATGCAATTGTCAGGAACGAGGTTTAGTTAGTATTGCAAAAGCGTTAGCAGATCTTTCAACACGAGCTCGAGCAAATAAGCTAGATCCTTCAGAAACCCGAGATGGGAGTGTTACAGTAACAAATTTTGGCATGACGGGTGCTTTGATAGGTATGCCGATTATTCGTTATCCCGAAGTGGCAATTTTAGGTATAGGTACAATACAAAAACGTGTTATTGTACGAGACGATGATTCTTTGATGATTAGGAAAATGGTTTACGTTACGCTTACCTTTGATCATCGAGTGTTGGATGGTATTTACGGCAGTGAGTTTTTAACCTCATTGAAAAATCGATTAGAGTCTGTTACCATGAGCTAACACATTACAATTTTCAAAGGATAGTAAGGATGAGTTCTCCTGGGGTTGCCATCGATTTGTGTCAAGATATTGTCAATAAACAGCAGGAAGCTCTTCAGCGTTTCTTCAGTTCCTTTCAATGTAAGGATACCTGGTTATTCGCACAAAAAATATTACAACATCGTGGAGCAATATTTTTCTCTGGTGTGGGAAAAAGTGGTTGTGTCGCAAGAAAAGTCGTAGCTACTCTCCAGTCCTGTGGGGAGAGAGCTTTTTTCTTTTCTTCAGGAGACCTCTTACACGGAGATTTGGGAGTCATTCATCCTGGGGATATTGTCTGTTTATTTTCTAAAAGCGGAGAAACTCAAGAACTACTAAAAGGCATTCCTCATTTAAAAGAACGAGGAGTGTTCCTGGTTGCTGTTACTTCTGCAGAGTATTCGAATCTATCTATTCTCTGTGATCATACGGTTATGCTGCCTAAGATTGAAGAATTAGATCCTTTTGATCTTATTCCTACGACTTCTACGGTCTGTCAGATGTTGTTTGGTGACCTTCTAGCAATTACTTTATTACGTAGCCGAGGAGTTTCTCTTTCGGATTATGGAAAGAATCATCCTAGTGGTCAAATTGGTTTAAAGGCTGCGGGGAAGGTTCGTGAATATATGTTCCCTAAAACTGAGGTCCCCTTTTGCTTCCCAGAGGACACAGTAAATAATTCTTTGGATATTTTTTCTTCTTATGGATTTGGATGTGTCTGTGTTGTAAATCATCAATATGAAATTCTTGGTGTATTTACAGATGGAGATTTGCGAAGAGCATTAACTCATTTTGGTGGAAACATTTTATTTCAGAAACTAGAAGATGTAATGACGCCTAATCCTAAGGTCATTAGTGAAGATGCTGATGTGATCTATGGATTGCAAATGATGGAAATGGGGAATCCTGTAACTATTCTTCCTGTTGTAGATGCTCAAAAACAAAAACGTGTTGTGGGACTGCTACACATGCATACTTTAGCAAAAGCTGGGCTTATCTAAAATTTTAAGAAAATGTCGGAAGAGAGGGTAAGCCGGATTCTGTCTACAGGAGGAAATTACTCCCCCTGTGGGCAACCATTCATCTAGGAGGTATATTACTATATCTCTCAAGCGATTGTGAAAAAGTTTGTAAAAGGAAATATCCTTTTACTTTGCAGAAACAAAAAACTCTTTCTCTTGCTTCAGATAGGGTTTGCATGTCTATTAAGTCGCCTTAATAGCTCCTACTCCTTAAGTAGGAATTTTCAGCCTGTCTATAAAATTGAAAAACTTTATAGCGGAATGTTTTCTGTTGCACTTTCCGTAGCCTTACGACTCCTGGGCTTTCTCCAGTATCTTTTCTTATGAAGTCCAGACTTTCCTCTATTCATGAGTTTTCTAACATAAGAAGTTAGAAATATAAACAGCGGTTGCCTTTCTCTTCCGACGAAACTTGTTTAAACGGCAGCACGACGACGGCGACGTTTTACAGAGGAATCTTCTGAGACAAGAGTCTCTGGTTCTCTCCAATATAAAACTCGAGAGCAGTGCTCGCAAAAAATTAAACGATCTTTCTTACGTACTAAATTTTCATGTTGAGGTGTTAATACAATATGACAACCACTACACACACGATTTTCAATTGGGACAATGACCCTATCTTTTTTATTGTTTAGCAGGCGCTCATAAATAAGAAACATTTCTGGATCTGTAGCTTCTTTTAAAGCACTACGTTGCTTTAAAAGAGCTTGTCCTTCTTCATTAATTTTTTTAATGCTTTCGCAAATTTCTTTTTCAATAGCTAAACTGCTACTTTCTGTAGAAGTGAGACTTTCTTTTAATGAAACAATAAGATCTTCACTACCTGCTTGTTTATCCATAAGATCGCTAAGTTGATGCTCTAAAGCACGTCGCTCTTTATTGGCTGCCGTCATCTCTTGAGTAAGAGCATTAAACTCATCCATTTTTTCACAGCAGCCTGCTGGTTCTCTAACTTATTAATTTGTTCAGAGATCTCCTGAATTCGATTTTCACCCTGTTTAATTTGGTTCTTTAAATTTTCCATCTCTAATTCTTTTTCTCGAACTTTATGGCGAATATCCGCTTTTAGAGATTGAACTTTAGCTAACTCTTTTTGATGTTCTTTTTTGACTCGTGTTAAACGAATCATTTTAATATCCAGCTCTTGAATGGCTAAAATATTTTGAAGGGCTTCATGCATGAAAATTATTCCTTGCTTGGTGACTCCTAAAAACGCCAATGAGAAATCATGGAATTTAGGAATGAATTCTTCTAAAGAAGAAAGCAAGTTTACCCTTTTTTTAGCAAGAAGTAAAGAACGTTTTTCTAAGGAAAATAAATTATAGCATAATGGGTTGGAGTAAAATCGTTACAGTATTTTTCATTTTCTAGTAAGTATAAGATTTTTTATTTGGGTTTATTGATTAGTGGTTAGATAAGCACATCCGTGATGATTTCTCTTATTTTTGTCTTGATTTGAGTGAGAAGATAGATCTTTATCCTTCCATAGATTAGGAATTCTATTTATTCATATTGCTATCCAAAAGCCTTATTAAATGCCTCGATTAGAAACACTGAAAAAGGGGTCCTGCAGAATTACTAATAATTTTTTAGAAATTGGATATCTCAGTGCTGCAGATTGAACAGCTTCAACAAGGGCCTTTTTACATAGATTTTGGCATTCTAGAGGACACGTATAGTCTTTCCCTGGCTTTGGGAAAAATGATCGAGCATCTAATTCATAGACTGAGGAGAATAGAGGAAGAGAGATTACGGAACATCCTTGTTTTATCGCTTCATCAATACATTTACCATAGGTAATCAAAGCACGTTCATAGTACTTATTTTTTACTTCTTGGTCATCTCCATAGAAATCTTCTATCTTAGGACCTCGAGCATGCCCAAGGTGGGTTGGGATAGTTTGTTTAAGGGGGGCAGGTAAGTCGGGAACTTCGTTTACAGACAATTGGCAGGTGCGGACTTCGGTAGGCGAGAAGGGTGTTGGTGTTAAAGAATTGTCAGTATATTGACATGCGCGCAACTCATTAGTTTTATGATAACGAGTAAAAGCAGCAAAGAGAGCTCCCCCTTGATTTGTTCCGATAAGCTTAATGGTGTTATCATCATTATTGTCTACAGCGTTAAATAGGATACTATGGTGAGGGGCACTTCCGCGATGTTTCCAGGTTTTAGGAATAGCTAACAATGGTAGCTGGAATGGTGGGGCTGGATCCTCCTGGATCATAAGTTTTATCCCAGGATTGGCTTTACTTTGATAACAAGATACCTTTGTTCGTCTAGACGGAGTAAATTGTGCAGATACTGCATGGCCGGGAAGTTGTCTGAAGTATAGATCTAATGATTCTAGCCAATTTCCATCTGCGTTTTTTGTTAAGTTTATGTAAGCAAGTATAGCGACGCTAGCAAATAACACTGAGGCTATGAGTAAACTAAGAAATATGGGGGATCCCAAAGTAGCTGTTAAGGTTATTCCTGCAATACCCACACCTATAGCTAGTGTAGAGAGGAGGGAAACAATAGCTACTTTTAGTATTTTTTGATTTCTCTGAACGGCAAGCTCTTCCTTAGAGAACATTGCGACAGAGTTTGAGCCCGTACTGGTAATTTGTGAGGGTAAGATAGGATTCGTCATAATAATAATTTTTTATAATTTCATTACTTAATTATATCACTAATTTATTTTTATTTAACATCAATTAGGCAAAGTTATTATCTACAAAATTATATTTTATAACTTCGAAAGAATAGGATTCGCGAGTTAGGTAGGTTTTCTGGGGATACAGAGCTGTTATCTTTCTTAGTGTCAATTGTATAGGGACAAGAAATGTATAGGAACAAGAAAGTGTGGGGGAGTAGCAGAAATAAGGGGTAACAGTTTACAGTAATAACTCCTCAAAGATTAGTATCGTTAGGAAGGAAACAACACAGCAACAGAAGAAGGAGAAAAATTTTCCTTAATTCTTGAGTTAGGGTACCTTCGGCGAATAGCAGATTAGGAAGATCCTCATGAGGAGAGGGAGAGGATAAAACCACGACAAAACAATATTAAATTAGCTCATGAGACTAAAATTCTATTTGAATTAAACTTTTTTTTCAGGAGCTTTGTCTCTGTCTGCATTGGTGAGTAGATATACTTGAGAGTTAGAAGTTTTCTGAAATTCTTGGAGGGTGATAGGGCCCAAACACCAGTAGATTTTGTTAGGGAATCTAGAGAATAGTTTAGTATAAGCACGGACCCCCGAGGGACTAGTAAAAATAATATTTTTATAGGGGGAAAAAATAGAAGGATCTAGGTCGCGTGGTCGGACTGTGTAATGAGAATAAGCAAAAAATTGTTTGTTTTCCCTAGTTAAAAAATCTGTAATTACTGGACGGGAGAAAGAAGAGTGTGGATATAAGATCCGTGTATTGTCTGTTAAGGGAAGAATTAGGGGAAGAATACCCTCACTAGTTTCTGTCGTCGCAAGGGAATAGTGTGCACGAGGTAGGAAATCAAGGAGACGTTTTAGGGTGACTTTTCCTATACATAAGTAGTGTAAATTTCTTAGGTATTGTTTGTGCTTTTTCATTCTTGCAAAGAAAAGGGATGTTGAGGAGGGACTAGAAAGTACAATATGAGACGTACGTTTTAGGTAATGAGTGGCTTGACGTATTTGAGGAGAGCTTTTGGCATAGGGGACGAGTTTTAAGATAGGGATGTAGTCAGCATGGTATTGTTTTGCTGTTTGTGAATTGAGTCCTAAATATGCAGTTTTTGTCTCGCAGAAGCGCTTATATATTTGAGGATGCATATCTTTCCTTTTTTCATAAAGAGGTATAACAGGTTTTTTACTATTTTATTTACTTGAAAGTGCGTTTTTCTCACTGCCTAATTTGGGTAAGGAGCGGATTGACTTTTTTCGATACGCTAGCTAGGATGTCTTTTTTAGATCTGGGATTTTTCTCTAAGAAAAATTGCGCTAGTCCCCAGGGGTACTTGGGTGAAGGAATGCATTTAATTTTTTTCCGTTCAGTTGTTATAGGATTCAGTAATGTCATCGTTGTTGCATAAGTTTTTAGAGAACACAGGGAAACGTAGTCAAGATCTTGCTAGTACAGCTTATTTAGCTGCGTTGGATCACCTTATACATTCTTTCCCTTCCATAGGAAAAAGTATTATTAATGAGTTGAAGAGTCAGCGTTCTTGTTTGAAGATGATCGCTTCTGAAAATTATTCTTCATTATCCGTACAGCTGGCGATGGGGAATTTATTAACGGATAAGTACTGTGAAGGTAGTCCTTTTAAGCGTTTCTATTCGTGTTGCGAAAATGTAGATGCAATTGAGTGGGAGTGTGTAGAAACAGCGAAGGAATTATTTGGGGCAGAAAGTGTTTGTGTACAGCCTCATTCTGGGGCCGATGCTAATTTATTAGCTATGATGGCAATTATTACGCATAAGATTCAAGGGCCTGCTGTTAATCGTTTAGGCTATAAAAACATTAATGATCTTACTGAAAAAGAATATGTAGAGCTAAGGAATGAAATCGGATCTCATGTTTGTTTAGGCCCCTCACTAAATTCTGGTGGACATCTCACACATGGAACAGTGCGTTTGAATATTATGTCTAAATTAATGCGCTGTTTACCTTATGAGGTGAATCGTAAGACGGAACGTTTTGATTATGCAGAGATTGCACGTTTAGTACGCACACATAAACCAACTATTTTAATAGCTGGTTATTCTTCCTATTCTCGGAGATTAAATTTTTCTACTTTAAAACAGATTGCAGATGATAGTGGAGCTATATTATGGGTCGATATGGCGCATTTTGCAGGATTAGTAGCTGGAGGGGTATTTGTTGAAGAGGAAAATCCCATTCCATTTGCGGATATTGTTACAACAACTACGCACAAGACATTACGAGGACCCAGGGGAGGAATAGTATTAGCGTCTAAAGAATATGAAGGTATGCTGAATCGTTCATGCCCTCTTATGATGGGTGGACCGTTGCCTCATATGATTGCCGCCAAAGCAATTGCATTAAAGGAAGCATTGACAGTAGATTTTAAAAAGTATGCTCACCAGGTTGTTGATAACGCGCGCTTATTAGCAGAGCATTTTCAAAAACAAGGTCTACGTATCCTCACTGGGGGCACAGATAATCACATGGTGATTATTGATTTAAGTTCTCTGGGTATTTCTGGAAAGCTAGCTGAGGATGTTTTGAGTTCTTTAGGTATTGCTGTGAATCGTAATACTATACCATCAGATTCACCTGGGAAATGGGAAACTTCAGGTATACGTTTAGGAACAGCAGCTTTAACTACTCTCGGTATGGGAAGTAGTGAAATGGAAGAAGTTGCAAATATTATTGTGAAAGTATTGCGAAATATTACTTTGAGACGTAATGCTGATAATAGTTTGAGTAAAAATGAAGAAAAGTTGCCAGATAGTATTGCTCAAGAAGCAAGGGAACGAGTAACTAATTTGTTAACGCGTTTTCCTTTATATCCTGAGATTGATCTGGAAGCTTTAGTTTAGTTGGGAGATATGTTGTTTTATGCCTGATGGGGAAGAAGTCCGTAAATTACAAGACGTTATAGAAAAAAGAATTTTAGAATCCCGTCGGATATTCTTTTCTGAACCTGTAACGGATAAAAGTGCGGCGGAGGCGATTAAAAAATTGTGGTATTTAGAGCTCACTAATCCTGGCCAACCTATTGTCTTAGTTATTAATAGTCCTGGGGGCTCTGTGGATGCAGGATTTGCCGTTTGGGACCAGATAAAGATGCTAACTTCCCCGGTGACCACTGTTGTAACTGGATTGGCTGCATCTATGGGCTCTGTATTGAGTTTATGTGCGTCTCCAGGGCGTCGTTTTGCAACTCCTCATGCACGTATTATGATTCATCAGCCTTCTATAGGGGGACCTATTACGGGACAGGCTACAGATTTAGATATTCATGCACGGGAGATTTTAAAAACGAAAAAACGGATTATTGATGTTTATTTAGAAGCTACAGGCCAATCTAGAGAAGTAATCGAAAAAGCTATTGATCGAGATATGTGGATGACAGCAGACGAGGCTAAAGATTTTGGTTTGTTAGATGGCATCTTGTTCTCTTTTAACGACTTGTAAGCGATTTCTTTATTCTGGGGCAGGGAACCGTTTTATTCTTACTACCGATACCTGCTTAGATCAAGATCATAGCTTCATTTCTATCCTATGCCAAGAGAAACAGGTAGATGGGATACTATATATTCTTCCTTCTTTGTGTTCCGATGCTCGATTGGTAATTTTTAATGCAGATGGCTCGCGTCCTAGTATGTGTGGTAATGGTTTACGCTGTGCTATGGTGCATGTCTCCACTTTAGTATCTAAAAAACGTATTAGTATAGAAACAGATATTGGAGTGTATTCAGGAATAGTATATTCTTCTCAGCGTGTTTTTGTGGATATGACTCTTCCTCAGTGGAATTATTGTTGTCATCAATTATCACATACAGTTCCTGGATTGCCTACAAAGGTATTTTTTATCCATACTGGAGTACCTCATCTTGTAGTTTTTGTTGATAATTTATCAGAAATTCCTGTACATGCTTGGGGGCAATTTTTGCGCTATCATGAAGCTTTCTTTCCTGAAGGTGTGAATGTGAATTTTGTTCAATATTTGAGCAATCGAGAATGTTGTATTCGTACTTATGAACGAGGGTTAGAAAGGGAATCTTTAGCATGTGGCACAGGAGCTACAGCAGTTGCTCTCGTTGTTTCCAAGTGTTATGGGTGGCAGAGAGGTAAGATTGCTATTCGAACCTGGAGTGATGTTATTCTTAAAGTTTTTCTGAATCATGGTCGGGTGTATCTTGAAGGTCCTGTAGAAAAGGAAGGAGAATTTTAACCAACTTTATAAGAGTATTTTTGACTTACGTTTTTAGATCAAAAATAGCTAGAAAGAAATTATATTACTTGTATTCTTATTTAGAAGCTTATTGTATTGGGATGAGTTTCTTGTATCTAAATCGAATCTTTATAATCTAGATAGAATTTATGACAACATATCCTGTTCCACAAAGTCCTCTTTTATTACGTGCTTTGCGTTTAATGAATGCCTTTTCAAAATCTGATGACGAGAGGGATTTTTATTTAGACCGTGTTGAAGGTTTTATTCTTTATATTGATTTAGATAAGAGTCAGGAAGATCTTGATAAGATTTATGAGGAGTTAGATGTTAATGCTGAGAGGTATTGTCTTATTCCTAAGTTGACGTTTTATGAAGTAAAGAAAATCATGGAAACCTTTATCAATGAGAAAATTTACGATATAGATACTAAGGAAAAATTTCTTGAGATTCTACAATCGAAAGATGCTCGTGAGCAATTTTTAGAGTTTATTTATGAACATGAGTCTGAGTTAGAAAAGTGGCAGCAGTTTTATCTGGAGCGTTCGCGAATTCGTATTATTGAGTGGCTACGTAATAATAAATTTCATTTTGTTTTTGAAGAAGACTTAGATTTTAGTAAGCATATTTTGGAGCAATTGAAAATTCATCTTTTTGACAGTAAGGTGTCTAAGGAGTTAAGCCAGGCGCGACAATTGTTAATGAGTAAAGCTAAAATTTATTATTCAAATGAAGCCTTGAATCCTCGTCCGAAAAGGGGGCGTCCTCCGAAGCAATCAGCTAAAGTAGAGTCAGAAACAACAATATCTAGTGATATTTATACGAAAGTCCCTCCTGCTGCACGACGTTTTCTTTTCCTTCCGGAAATTACATCGGCATCATCAATAACATTTTCTGAGAAATTCGACACGGAAGAAGAGTTTCTAGCTAATCTTCGAGGATCAGGAAGAGGGGAGGATCAATTAAATCTTGCCAATCTATCAGAAAGGTTTGCTTCTCTCAAAGAACTGTCTGCTAAGTTGGGTTATGATTCTTTGTCTACTGGGGATTTCTTTGAGGACGATGATGAAGACAAAAAAGTTTCTGCGAAACCTAAATCTGCTAAACGTGGGCGTAAAAAGTCTTCTTGATATCAGGCCTTTATTTTTTTTCGAGGACCCAAATTGTTGCTGCTCCGCAAGTGAGTTTGCGTTTTTGAGTTATAGCGAACTTTGATTTTTTAAATAATTGCTCTAAATCCCGATCTTTAGGAAGTTGTACGATGCTTTGACTTAGATAGGTATAAGCATCCGTACTTGTGGAATAGTATTTTCCTAGTTTGGGAACGATATAGTTTAAGTAGAACCAGTGTCCTAGATATAGAGGATGTTTTCGTGAAGGCTGGGTAAGCTCTAATATTCCCAGGGATGCGTGTTTTTTTAGGACACGGTAGATTTCATTTAAGGCATGTTGTGGTTCAGGAAGGTTGCGTAGTCCATAAGCTAAGGAAGCTAGTACATGAGACTCTGAATTGAAAGGTAGTTGTGTAATATCGCTTTCTATGAAAGTAAATGGAGAGTTGGGATAACGCTTCTTAGCTTCGAGGAGCATGTTGGGGGAGAAGTCTACGAGAATGGCCCGTGCTTGAGGATAGTAACAGGTATATTGGTGGGCAACTTTTCCCGTACCAGAGCATAAATCAAGAATACATTCTGATTGTCCAAGCATTTTTGAGAAGATACGATTCCAGTAGTGGTGCATTCCTAGAGATAAGATGGTATTGATTTTATCGTATTTAGGGGCTAGGAAATTAAACATTTCTTGGATATTAGGTTTGTTCATAGATTTTACTATAGTATTCTCGGAATTTTTGGAGTCCTTCATGATCATCTTCTTTTAATCGGTAACGGCATAAGGAATAGTATTCTTGAATTAGTTTTCTAGGAAGTTTAGATTGTCGTTCTGCTCGAGCAAGGACTTCATTAGGAGAAGACTCATATTGATAGAGGGAGTGTTCGAAAGCATCTTGTACTATTTCTTTTTTTTGAAGAGTAGGGCAGAGGATAGTAGCAAAAACGAAAGGAAGGTGAGTAAGTTCATACCATCCTTGAGCTAAGTCATAAGTAGAAAATCCGGGGATATTGGGATGACGAAGTGCTTGATCTCCAATGAGTAGTAATCCGTCATAGTTACCAGGAGATGCCGTGATGAGAGTATTAGACGGGAGTCGTATGCTATTAGGGATTGGGGCATTCCATAGGTATTTACAAAGAATATGCAGGAGATGTATGGAGGACAGGCTTTCGTTAGTTACTCCGATGAGTGGTTTCCCCTTAGCGAAAAATTCTGGTGTTGCATAAAGATTGACGCTAAGGATTTTTTTGTATGCAGCTATGCCAAACTCGGGGAAAAAGTTCAGAGGATAAATAAAAGATCCTAGAGAGGATGCGAGTGCATAGTGTAATTTTTTCTCGAGCAGTTTGGGAATAAGATCAGCAGGAGGAGCAGTGTGGAGAAGGATATCGCTTCTTTTTGCTAATCCTAAAGAAAAAGGTAGAGCATTGATATAGCTTATGCATCCTATAGCTAGACGTTTGTTGAGTTTGTTAGACATGGTATACGTTTTTTCTGTTTGATGAGATGTTCCATACCAGCGATATCCATTTTTATTTTTTTTGAGAAGAAGCCATGGTGAACACTTTTTCTCCTAAATGAGTAGATGAGAAATCATTAGCTCCACAAGATAAGAGGTGGAGTGCTAGATCGATTCCTAAATAGTTCCATAGGGCCTTAATATTTTTAAAGTTGTCTAGGAATAACCTAGAGACGGCAATGATTGAAGCTGGAGGAATACGATGTGAGCGTCCCCATTTGGTTAAGCGCTTTCCTAAGGAATTATTTTCTGCTGCAAATTTCAGCATGACAAAGTTTTTAAAACCTCGAGTCTCATCTTGTAAATCTCGTAATTTTTGCATATGAGTAACGATATCTTCAGGACGTTCTTTGTGGTAACAAAGTAAGGTACTGTTGCTGGGGATTCCAAGTTGATGTGCTGTTCTATGGATTTCTAAGAATTCTTCAGAAGATAATCTTTGGGGAGCTAATTGCTTGCGTATTTCATCAACTAAGACTTCAAAGCCTCCTCCTGGAATAGAATCCAGTCCAGAATTTTTTAAAGTTAACAAGACATCTTTAACAGAAATATTATGCAAATCCGCTAAATAAGCATGTTCTATACCAGTGAGTGCTTTAATGTGGATATGGGGGAAATCTTTTTTTATTTTTGTGAATAATTCTACGTAATAATCAAGATTACATTTAGGGAAGCACCCAGAAACAATATGAACTTCGGTAATAGTAGGGGCTTGATAAATTTTTTCTATTAGTTGATCTGGAGAATATAACCACCCTTTACTATCACCGGGCTTTGCATAGAAAGCACAGAATGTGCAATTAAAATCACAAAAATTTGTTGGATATAGATACAGGGTAGAAGAATAGTATACTACATCTCCTACATGTTTTTTTCTTATTTTATCTGCAAATGCCCATAACGAGCGTTGGTCATTATCGTCTTCTAACAGTAATAGGCGTAAGGCACTTTCTTGTGAGCACCGTTCACCTTGATCATAATCATAAAAAAATTGTTTTAACCAGGCATTTTTAGGGAGAATGCGTGTCGTCATGGTGGGGGGCCTTTGTTTTTGAATCGGCTTGTGTATATGTGTTTTGAGATGTTTTCTGACAACAGTCGGATTTCCCACATCCTTTAGATAGAGGTCTGCCTAATAAATAGGAACCTAGAAATATTACAATGGCGCTTACCCCTAATAATGCAGCTGCGCAGATAATTAAAAGAAAAAGACTCATGATTCCTCCTCAGTTAGTGTAGATCAATCCAAATAGGAGAGCTCCATGCCATAGATTGGTCTACTTGAGTTACTCTTAAATAGTAGAAAACAAAAGGTTGTTTTCCTTTTGGATCGGGAAGAGTTACTGTAGCTAGAGGTTCCATATCATCATACTCATAGTCAAAATTGTTACTTTGAGGATGGAAGGTTTTGAGAACTTCTCCATTACGAATAATTTCAACGGTTTTGATTTGTGTAGTTCCTGCTACATATCCGGAGATATGTCGGTTAACAGTAAGCCCTGGCTTTGTTACTGTTGATAGTTCTGATCCCATGGGGGCTGAAGTAATATCGAAGCTTAGAATGATTCGTGCTCCGGTTGTGGCATAGCAACGACGGTTGTACAATGCTTCAACCAGAGATTCACGATTGTACTTGTTACATATGATTGCTGTAAGTCCTGGTGTGTATTGGTATTGATTCTCATCGAACAAGTTTTTATATATTCCTCGATCATCAAGACCTCCTGCAACGAAGCCAAAACGCAGGTTATTTCTGAGTGCTTGTATTAAGGTTCCTGAAGCTGTTTCGGAAACGGCTCCCTTAATAGGGAAAGGATTTCCTTCTTTTTCGGTTCTTTCTGAGCATCCCCATGCATTATAAATTTCTACAACACGTTCTAAATCTGGATGGAAATTTTGAAAATTACATTCATAAGTTTTTGCTGCTGTGAAGCAAGGGATAGAAATGATTTCGTGGGGAGATACGCTTTTATATAACTTGGATAGAGAAGGGATTTTACAATCTTTATGTTTCGATCCTGACTTGTTTTCTTTCACATAAAGGATATGTCGGACTCCTTCACTGGGATCTTCTCCCCAATATTGTAATCCTGGTAAAGTTACGAAACGATCTTCTTCATTAAAATCAGTAATTGCTTGTGTGATCATTTTCCAGAGATCGGTATTTAGTCCTTCCTGATTTTCAAAAGAGGATGAAGCATAAAAATTGAGCGCACAATCATCTCTGAAATGGCGTAGACAAGCTTCGATATTTTCTTCAGAATCTACACGTTCTGATTCCCCATGGAGTAGGCCCCACATGAGGTTAGGCGCAGTTTCTGAGAAGCATTTAATAGGAGACGAAACAAAAATTTCTTTTGTGAGTAGATTTTTTAGTTGGATTCTATAAATGCCTGGTTCATTGAAGTATAGGTTGGGTAGGATGACAAATCCTGTTTCTGGGATGAATAACTGCCAATTGAGATTTTCTCGTAGATGTTCATAAGAGAGTTCTATACGTGTATTTTCAGGAGAAAAATTGGTTAAATTATTGAATTCATCTTCAAAACGTATAGTGATATCGAAGCGTTTATTTTTAATGACGTAGGAAGGGGTAAAGATTTGGATATGTTTTAAAATATTTCCTCTGATATCCATAGAGAAGATATCGGGTTCATCATAATTGCCTTTCCCTGTAGGGTCTACGTAAAGATAAAAGAGCTTACGACGCTGAGTGAATAGTTGAGCTCCGTTACCATTTTCATCTAATTGTGGATATTCAGGCGAAGGTCCAAGAACGATAGCTAGGGTTTCTCCTGCTTCTAGTTCATAGGGTAGGGTAAATTCATATTGTGGTGTTTGGCTTTTTGGTAGGGAAACGGGGACGGCTTCTAGAATATCGCCTTTGTGTGTTTCTAAGTAAATCGTATTTTTGGGTTGTTTGAGGTTAACAGAAGGAGCTTCCCAATCAATTGGCCTGCCCTGACTTCCTAAGTCAAACTTGAGTTTTGTTTTTTTTGGTAGGTCATCTACAGGGGAATAAAGAAATTTCCACGTAGATATTTGTCCCGCTCTAGCTACGGAAGGATTAATACAACAAACAGATCTGCGCATAATAACATAGCGAATTGAAGTCAATCAAAAGCAGACTATACACTAGAAAGAGGTTTTTCTCAATCTTCGTCTTTAGATAGTGTTTGTAATGCTTCTTGTACACTATCAAACATTTTAAAATAGGAGAGGAATCCTGTGACATATAGAGTTTGTTCTATTGTTTTTGGAACTGAGGTGAGAACAATTTTCCCAGAGTTTTTCCCTACTTGATGATAGCTTTGTAGTAGCATACGAATTCCTGCACTAGACATGTAATCTAAGTTTGTGCAGTTGATGACGATGTTTTTTGTTCCTTTGGATAGAGATTGTGAGATGCTTTCCTGTACTTCTGGAGAGAAGATCCCATCGAGTTTTCCCTGAAGATGAAAGACAGTCGTGGTTCCGTGTTCTTCTTTTTGAATGTTATTCATTATCGTTACTTCTCCGGACTTATAGTCGTTATTTAAGACCTAACTCTCGTAAATCTTTTGGTTTTTTGCAAAGGGATTTTTTATATTTTTAGGTATTCTCTTGTAGAATACAGTGAGTTAGTAAGATGAAGCTCTCTTTTTTCTTGGGGTGATTTTGAGTTTCCCAACACTACGTTCTGAGCAGGTAATGATTTCGATATCAAAATTCTCGTGATGAATTTTCATTCCTTTTTTAGGAACAGCTCCTACTTTATGGAATACGTGGCCTCCTAAAGTATCGTAGCTATTTTCATGATCGATTTTTAGGTTGAAATGTTCTTCAGCATCCGAGACATTCATGCGGCCATCTACGATCCATGAATTTCCTATTTTTTTATAGGGGAGATCTTCTTGTACATCATATTCATCAAAGATTTCACCAAAGATTTCTTCAATGATATCTTCCATGCTGACGATTCCTTCGGTAATACCATACTCGTTAACTACAATTGCGAGGTGGCGATGTTTTTGACGAAAATCTTGTAGGAGAGAAGAGACTTTTTTGATTTCTGGAGTATAGAGGGGAGGTTTAGCTACAGAGGCTATGGGTCGAGAAGACTGCATGGACAGAGAATCCATGGTGAGTAGATCTTTTACTAATAGAATTCCAGTAATATTATCGATATTTTTCTTGTATAAGGGAATACGACTATAGCCTTCTTCTATAATTGCGGGGACAGCGTTACGAATAGGGGTATCTTCTTGAAGAGCAAAAATGTCTACTTTAGGAATCATGATTTCTCGAACGATGAGTTTATCAAAGGATTGTAGACTGTGAGATAGTGGGTTCTTTATATGGGCTGTGTAGACTTTTGCAGAGGATTTTTTTTGTGGCATGCAGTGAAGGAGAAAACAAGGGATTTGCAGAAGATGTGCTAGTGTGCGTAAGGAGGAATGTATTTTCTTAGGTAGTTGAACTACATAAGGTAAGAGATTGTAAGCGAGTGGTGCTGCGAGTATATAGACAATCCAAAAGAGTATGGTGAATTTTTGTATTTGTGGTGTAGAGGTATGTATGATGGTGCCTAGGATACCGTAAATACAGAGCAATACGGCAGATAGGATTTGGGAGGGAATAGGGGAATGTACGAAAAAGTTCTTATGATTGCTTTCTGTAGTTTTGCATTCAAGAGATTTTTCTGCGGAGGATTTTTGAGAAAGAGTTAAGGAAAAGAGAAGAATAAGAACGCAGATTGCTAATAAATAATACAGCATTTTAATTTATTAAGAGAGCTTGTTTTTCTCTTAACATACATAAGGCTTGATTTTCTTTAACTCTCATTTTTTTACGTTCCTCAGGAGTTTGATCATCGTATCCTATCATATGTAATAGGGAGTGAATGATGTAGCGAGAGATTTCTTCATGTAATGCTTCGGGATCATTTGCACGATGTTTTAAAAAGCGTTGAGCAGCTTTTGGGCTGATAAAAGCTTCTCCTAGGATATGGGGGGTAGCTTGTGATTGTGGGGAATCAAGAGGTAAGGTAATTGTATCTGTTAGTGAGGGGTCTGCAAATACTTCATTGTGAAGATGAGCCAAATCCTCATCTTCTAAGAAATAAATAAATACCTGATCGGTGGTAATCCCCCAGTATTGTAGACAACAAATAACTAACTTTTTTACAGAACGCAAACAAATAGACACATCTTTTTGTCTATTATAAGCATAAACCTTTGTAAGAGATTTTTTCAAAGCTGTCATTTAATTATTTAACCACAGGAGTTTTTGGTAGGCCTGTGACTTTTTTTGCTGTAGCATCGTTCCATCGACCTAATTTGCGAAGAACTTCTATTCTTTCAAAACGCTTAAGAACATTTCTTTTGGTATCTCCTTTAATGGATTTACCGTAACTACGATGTCGAGACATAATTTTACTCTAGTAATTAACACTCATTTGGGGGATAAAAATGCTTTCACTATTTACAGCATTTTTGTGCTCTTTATAAGCAATTCTTGGAGCAGGCTTAGGATGAACAATAGCATAAATAGGTTTACGCTTTTTCGGACAAGCTGATCTCCTTCGGGCTTGTTTACTTAGACGTGTCATAAGATAACCCAATATTTAATTTTTTAATTCTCCAGTAAGTTTAAAAAGCTGGAAAATCTTTCAAAGAAAAGGATAAGAGAACAAGTGTTTTTTTTTCAATAGGTGAAGGAGTATTCTCTGATCTAAGGTTTACTGCCAAGGGTCTCGGTGATAGATGAGGAGGAAGTAGAAGAACTTGTGGTTAATACTCCACACGAGATCACGTATTTGAATGCGTCTTCGATTTTCATGTCTAGGAGAGTAATATCAGATTTTTTAAATAGTGTGAGAAACCCTGAAGTAGGATTAGGGGTTGTAGGTATGAAGACGGTAATCATAGGGTTTTCGGGATCATCAGAACTGATATAGGGGGCGTCTCCAGCAACTAGGCCTATGCAATGCACTTGTGGATTAGGGAAGGGGACAAGGACAACTTGTTTAAAGGAGCGAGACTGTGATCCGAAGATTGTTGTCATAACTTGTTGAGCAGCTTTATATACTGTTTTTATTATGGGAATGCGGTGGAGTATTTTATCGTAGATGGAGAGTAAGGATTTAAAGATCATTAGTCGAGCGAGGAATCCTAGAAGGACTGTTGCGAAGAATAGTCCGAAGAGCAGGATGATTTGCAGAACTATTTTTAATAAGGCTTTGTGTTTAGAGTAAAAGCTAATACGCTCAAAAAAATCTGAAACCAGTCCTACAAAAGGTTGGGTGAGGAAATTGATAATCATTCCGACAATAGCGAGGGTAATTGCTAAGGGTAGGAGGATGACTAGTCCTGTGATAAAATACTTTTTCATAAGCTGCTATTGTTTTTGATGGTTTTATAGAGATAGCTTCTGTGGAGTGCGGTTATTTCTCCTTTTAATTAGGGGAGCAATTATACTTCTCCATAAAAAGATGATCTACTTTAGGTTAAGGATGATATCTATTTCAATAAAAGCTTAAAATCTTTTTCATTCTAACATTTTTTTAAAATTTATAAAGTTTTTTCTAAGACAAGAAAGTTTTAATCTATTTTTCTAGATTTTGTAGGACAAATCTCCAAGGGAGATCTCGGTATTCTTGAGCATAATCAATTCCTATGCGGGGAGTTTGTAGGATAGTTCCTGTTATTTTTCTTTTGCTTATGTAAATTGATGGGGATGTAATCGAATGGGCATTATGGTTCAGAGTTAGGCTGAGTGCTTGGCATACTTTCCCTGGGCCATTAGTAAGAAGATGAAGGGGTTTATTTTTCCATTGTCTTCTTTGGATCATGATGTCAGTTCCTTCGTAGGGGAGAATTGCGCGAATCAGTATGGCGTGGGGGAGATTTTTTTCCCCTGTAACAATGTTAAACAGAGTATGTATTCCATAACAGCGGTAGAGGTAGGCAACACCTCCGGCACAATACATGGCTGCATTTCTCGGTGTTTTTTTGTAATTATAGGCGTGACATGCTTTGTCATCAGGGCCACGGTATGCTTCAGTTTCTGTAATGAATCCTGAAGTAGTTTCTCCTGCTATTTTAGTAACGAGAAGGTGGCCGAGGAGTTGCTTTGCTATGAATAGTACATCTTTGTTTAGGAAAAAACTTTTAGGGAGCATCACCTTGTTTTCTTTTTTTTGCGACTTTTTGTTTTATTTGTTGTGGGGACGGGTTCAGTACTTTTTGTTTTTGTGACTAACGACCAGGTAATTGTTTGTCTGAAGAGATCAACACTAGTCAGGCGTACGGAAATTTTCGCTCCTGGGCAGATCTTACTTGGGAGGTTTTCAGGAAGGGTTTTCTTTTTAATGACGTAGTTTTTGGGTAATTGTGCTGAGGGTATAAAACCTTCTTGGCAGAACTCAGGTACTGTGAATGAAATTCCTTCGGGGTTGGTTGTGATGATATATGCGGTGTAGGTAGTTTCTGGTTGTTCTTTTAAGAATTTATTTAGAAAACGTATTTTTTTTATGGTTTCGAAAGCTGATTCTGCTTTTGCTGTGATGCGTTCCTGTGTTGAGCAGGTTTTTACAATATGTTCTAAGCGTGTTTCTTCTATAGATAGGGAGTGGAAAAGTAACCGGTGGACAACGAGGTCAATGTAACGGCGAATTGGACTGGTGAAGTGGGTGTAGAAATCAAGTTTTAACCCGTAGTGACCTTTATTTTCTGTAGAGTAAGATGCAGTTTTCATGCTGCGTACAAATTGGGAGTGGAGAATAGCTTCTAAGGGATGTCCTGCGGAACTAGTTTGAAGAAGGTATTGATAATCCGGCTCTTGTGTTGGGGTCATTACGATATCAAATCCCATAGCTTTTGCCATTTCTTGAAAGGAGAGTAGGTTTTCGTCATTAGGGGATTCATGAATTCTGAATGGGAGAGAAACTCCTTGGTGTGAAATATGATAAGCGATTACTTCGTTAGCTTTTAACATGAACTCTTCTATGAGTTTATGAGCTAGTGTTTGTCGAGTTTCTATTAAAGCAACGGGTTCTTGGAGGTTGTCTAAGGACATAGTAAATGATGGTAATGTGAGGTGTATGCATCCGCGTTCTTCCCTTAGATCAGAAAATTTTTTACTTAATTTAGCCATTTCTTGGAGAGTTTTTGAAATCGGGTGGGTTTGTTTTTTTTGATGATCTCATTGACTTCGTCGTATGTCATGCGATACTTACTACGAATCACACTACGAAATATCTCGTAATTTGATAGATGTCCTGATTTAGTGAATGTCATGAATACTGAAACAGCGAGTCTATCTATATTAGGCTTTAGACTACAGAGGTTGTCAGAAAGAGCTGATGGCAGCATTGGGACTACTTTCCCTGGGAAATAAATAGAGTTGCATCGTTTGCTTGCTTCTTGGTCTAGGGCTGAGTGGGGAGTAACGTAATAAGAAACATCAGCAATATGTACGCCAAGGATATAGTTATCATTATTGTCATAGGTTAGGGAGACAGCATCGTCAAAATCTTTAGCAGTTGCAGAATCGATAGTAAAGCATAGGAGGTCACGAAGATCTTTTCTTGATCTTAAGGCTTGGCTAATGTGTTTTTGAGAGAAACGAGTGGTTTCTTCAATAACAGCTTCAGGGAAGTCTTCTTCGATACCATATTCTGCTTTTATGCATGGGAAATCTGATTTTGCATTAGAAATATTCCCAATAAACTCCAGCATTTTTAATGGGGCATTTGCTTTAGATTCAGTTTTTTTCTTCCATTCTGGAGTGCTGAGGAGTATGCGATCTCCAATTTTATATGAACGTTTGGGAAGGAGGGTAGCTTGTACGGGAGTATCAGGGCCTAAAGCATTGACGCAGACAAGAGCTGTTGTTGTATCGAGTAAAGAGGTGATAGTTCCTACCAGGGTGGTTTTCCCTCTAGATAGGACTTCGTGAATCACTCCTTTTCTTTTTTCTCCTTCTTTAGAATTTGGGAAAAGAGAAACAATGACATGGTCTCCATCTAGTGCTCCTTTGAGATCTCTTGCGGGGATAAAAATATCAAAGGGATATTCTTCGGGATGATCTGGGGAGACGAAGCCGAAACCTTTTTTGACATGAACGAATAGGGTTCCTGAAATTAGGATTTGTTTAGGATGTTTTTTAAAGGCTTTTTTCGGTCTTTTTTTTCTTAATTTTTTCACTAGCTACGCTCCATAAGCTGTAGTGTAGAATTTATACATTTACTTTGTCTTTAATTAGATGTTTTTAATGCAAAGATATTTTTTTATGAATAAAGAGTTAATAAGAAAATTCCCTATTTCTCATTGAGAAATAGGGAACCAAGGATAGGATTTTAGGATATTAATTGTTAGGTTTATCTACGATTTCTACATCGGCTTCTTCAATGTTGTCATTGTTGTTAGAAGATGTAGAGGTTCCTCCTGCAGGAGGTCTTGTACTGAAGCTATGTTTTTTCAAGTCTTCGGTATTGATGTTTGGTCCTCCTTGAGGATTTGCCGATGCTGATTGAGCTTGCATAGCTTCTCCGATTTTTTGCATATGTCGGCTGAGTTCTTCAGAAGCTGCTTTGATTTGTTCAATAGGGGCATCTTCTTTTAGAGCTGTACGCACTTTTTCTATACGTTCTTGAATTTCCTGAGTTAAGGATTCTGGGATTTTATCTTTATAGTCTGTTATTGCTTTTTCAGCTCTGAAGATCATACTATCGGCTTCATTTTTTACATCAGAAGCTTCTCGTCGTTTTTTATCTTCATCCTTGTGGATTTCAGCATCTCGGATCATTCTTTGAATTTCATCTTCTTTTAATCCTGAACTGGCTTCAATACGGATTTTTTGTTCACGACCACTTGCTGCATCTTTTGCAGATACATGAAGAATACCATTGGCATCAATATCAAAGGTGACTTCAATTTGTGGGTGGCCTCGAGGTGCCGGAGGAATATCAGTAAGATCGAATCTTCCGATTTCTTTGTTGTCTTTTGCCATTGGACGTTCTCCCTGTAGAACAACAATAGTTACTGCAGGTTGGTTGTCTGTCGCTGTGGAGAAAATTTGTTTTTTCTGTGTAGGTATGGTTGTGTTTCTCTCTACAAGAGGGGTCATAACTCCTCCAAGAGTTTCAATACCTAGGGATAAGGGAATAACATCTAGAAGTAGAACATCTTTGACTTCTCCACCAAGAACTCCACCTTGAATTGCTGCTCCGATAGCTACGACTTCATCGGGATTGACACTTTTGTTAGGTTCTTTTCCGAAAATTTCTTTTACAATTGCTTGAACAGCGGGCATTCTTGACATACCACCGACGAGTAAAACATCATCAATGTCACTTGCAGAAAGTTTTGCATCTTGTAAAGCTTTGATACATGGAGCTTTTGTGCGTTCGATGAGTTCAGCTGCAAGTTTTTCGAATTGTGCTCGTGTTAGTGTTAGAGCGAGATGTTTAGGCCCACTAGAGTCCATTGTAATGAAGGGCTGATTGATTTCAGTTGAGGACATACCGGAGAGCTCAATTTTTGCTTTTTCTGCGGCATCTTTAAGTCTTTGGAGTGCCATATTATCTTTACTGAGGTCAATGCCTTCTTGTTTTTGGAACTCTGAGATCATCCACTTCATGATGACATTGTCGAAATCATCTCCTCCAAGGTGAGTATCTCCGTTGGTGGATAAGACTTCGAAGACACCGTCTCCGATTTCTAAAATAGAGATATCGAAAGTTCCTCCTCCCAAATCGAACACTGCGATTTTTTTATCTCCTAATTTGTCGATTCCGTAAGCAAGAGCAGCTGCTGTGGGTTCAGGAATAATTCGTTTGACTTCTAGTCCAGCAATACGTCCTGCATCTTTTGTAGAAGCTCTTTGTGCATCATTAAAATATGCTGGTACAGTAATTACTGCTTCAGAAACAGTTTCTCCTAAGTAGGCTTCAGCAGTTTCTTTCATTTTAATAAGCACTTGTGCTCCAATTTCTTCTGGAGTGTAGAGGTGCCCATCGACGTCAAATACAGCGTCTCCTTGTTTTCCTGAAGTTACTTTATAAGGAACGGTTTTGATTTCAGACTCTACTTCTGAGTATTTTCTTCCGATGAAACGTTTTGTGGATGCTAATGTTCTTTCAGGATTGGTTATCGCCTGGCGTTTTGCAGGGATTCCTACTAATTTTTCGTTTCCTTTGAAGGCGACGATAGAAGGCGTTGTTCTTGTTCCTTCTGAGGATGTAATGACCTTGGCTTGTCCTCCTTCCATTACGGATACGCAGGAATTGGTTGTTCCTAGGTCAATACCAATAATTTTACTAGATTTTTTTTGTTCGCTCATGATGAATACCTATACTTAATTCTTTAGGGTTAAATTTTATTTTTCTATTTCCTCTGTGTTTTTAATAGAGGGGGCTTTGGCTACCTTAACTTTGGCCACTCGAATGGGTCGATCTTCAATTTTATAACCTTTTGCAAATTCTTCTATGATAGTTCCTTCAGGAATTTCAGTGGTTTCTTCTGTTTCTACTGCTTCATGTAGGAACGGATTGAATTTTTGGCCTAGGGAAGAATATTCAACAATTCCCTTGTCTTCAAAGACTTGTTTGAATTGTTGCAAAATCATGTTGAATCCTAGTGCCCAATTTTTAACTTCATCAGACATTTGTGAGGTAAATTCTAATGCCTTGCCCATGTTTTCCATAGGGACCAGAAAATCTAAAAGAGCATTTTCTACGGCATATTGCATCATTTCTTGACGCTCTTTTTGCATGCGTTTACGTGCATTTTCTGATTCAGCAAGGACCATTAAGTATTTATCATTTTTTTCTTTTAATTCCATTTTCAATGCTGCGATTTCTTGCTGCAGATCTTGGATTTCATTGTCAGATGTTGTAGAAGCGGATGGATTGTGCTCCTCATTGTTGCTTGAGGTGTCTGTCATGCTGTCTCCTTAGGGGGTAATAATTGGATAGAAGAATATCTTGCCAGTAATATGGGATCATTAGAGAGTTTGGGATCAGATGGACAAGGTCTTCTAAAAGATAATTTAAATTTATAAAAACTTTTCGTTAGGCTGGATTTGATCTTATCTGCAAATACTAATAGGGTGTTGTAGATTTCTTTGTAGGGAAGGTTCATGGGGCCAAGAACACCGAAGGCTCCTAGGGGAGTACGATTCATATAGTAAGGAGTGGTGATAACGGTACATTGGGGATTCGGTGTTCCGAAGATATTTGAGAGTTCGCTTCCTATAAATGCTGTGGGTCGATCTCTATGCATACCGATATCTAGAAGTTTGCTCATATGACGACGATTCTCAAAAAAGGATAGACCTAGAGCAAGCATATCAGGATCTTTGAAAGATTCATACTGAAGGAGTTTGGATAATCCTGTTTGATATAAATCTTCTTCACTGAAATTACAGTGGTGTGTTAGGTAGCGGATGACAATTTCGTTATATAGAATCATTCCCAAGCCTTCTTCTTTTTGAGAGATGGCTTCTGTGGGTAGTGGGAGCTTCTTAATATATTTTTGTAGGAAATCTTCGATTCGTTTTAAAGAAGTGGAGGTTATAGCTTCTGGTAGCCATAGGGTGTCGGTGAATACTTGTCCAAATTCTGTAGAGAGAATGACGACGACGCGTTGTTCATCGACTTGGGTGAGTTGGACGTTGGTTACTGCATCGTTTTCGAATCTTGGTGAGGAAAAACAAATGGGTAACTGGAGAGCTTCGCCTAATAGTTCGGAAGCTTTTTGGAGATCTTTGACAATATTACGACTTTCTTCGGGTAATTGGTTGAGTAGGTGAGTAATAGATTCAGGTAGTTCTTCTGGACAACAATTTGCACAGTGATCTACGTAGTAACGAAATGCTAAATCTGTGGGGATGCGTCCTCCTGAAATATGGTTTTTCTTTAAAAAGCCCTCTGCTTCTAATTTTGAGAAATAGTTGCGAATAGTTGCTGTACTTAAATTGGAACGCTCGTATTCTTTAAAAGTCTTTGACCCTACTGGTTGTCCTGTTTTCAGATATAATTCTGTCGCTGTTAAAAGTATGTAAAGGATCTTAGAATCTCGTTTAGATACCTGTGGTTTAGACATGGGCTTCTTCCAGATAATAAGTAATCTATACTGTACTAGTTATTCGCTGTTGATCATTATAGGGAAACTACCACCAGAGGTCAAGGTTATTTAGCACTCAAACTCAAAGAATGCTAACCAGTAGTTAAAAGGCAGGGCTAAGATTTTATTTAGGAAGATGAATTGAGAAGATGAGCTTTGCACCAATTCAAGAAATTCCTTGGTTCTAAAGAAAATTTTTGATGGGATCGAGATTCAATTTCTAAAATTCCCGAGTTGTGAAATGTTTTTCCTAAAATGAGTTTGTAGGGAATCCCAATAAGATCACTGTCTTTTAATTTAAAGCCAAGACGCTCATTACGATCATCTAATAGGGGAGAGTAACCGGAATGAAGCAATTGTTCATAGAGTTTTTCTGCTTCTTGTTTCGCAGGTAGGTCGCCCCCATTATAAAGAACAGAGATATCAAAAGGAGCAATGGCTCGAGGCCAAATAATTCCGCGATCATCAGCAAGTTGCTCTATGCACGCTGCTAGGGTTCTCCCTATCCCGATGCCGTAAGATCCCATCCAACAGATTTGTTTTTTCCCATACTCATCTTGAAATCCAACATCGAAACATTCAGTATATCGCGTTCCTAGATTAAAAATATGTGCAACCTCGACACCTGAGAAGATTTCATAGGGAGCATTTTGGTTTTCTGGGCAACCGTCTCCTGCTTCAGTAAGGAGAAAATCTGCGTATTGGGGTAGGGGAATATCCCGGAGCCAATTAACATTTTTGTAATGTTTATCCTTTACATTCCCAGCGCAAATAAAATTGGTCATTTTCCGTGTGGTTTCATCGCCATAGAAGGGAATGGGGCAATGTAGAGGGCCAACAAAACCTTTTTCAGTTCCTAGATGTTGTTGGATTTCTTCATCAGAAGCAAGGAAACATTCATCAGCATCAAAAATCGCACGTACTTTCGTTAGATTAACTTGACGATCTCCGCGTATCCCTACAGCAACGAAAGATTCTTTTCCTTGATGTAAGCATTTGAATACAAGTGTTTTCATGATTTTGTATGCAGGTAAGGAGAAAAAGTCTGTGAGTTGTTCAATAGTACGTATATTAGGAGTCTCTATCTCTTCCATGGGTAAAAGCGTTGTGTCATAGGTATATTGAGGGGGATGAGCTACGGCAGTTTCGATATTAGCTCCGTAGTTTCCACTTACACAAAGAGTATCCTCACCCAGAGAGCAAAGAACATGGAATTCTTCGGATTTTCCTTTACCAATTTTCCCCCCATCGGCTTCGACAATAATATATTTAAGTTCTAATCTATTGAAGATATTCTGATAAGCTTGTCTGATAAGAGCGTACTGCTCTTCCATTTGCTCTGGGGAATCCGAAAAGGTGTAGCTATCTTCCATGAGGAATTCTTTAGCACGCATTAAGCCAAACCGTGGACGGATTTCATCTCGGAATTTCGTAGTTATTTGATATAAATGGATGGGCAGTTGTTTTCTTCCTGATAGCCATTGAGAGACAAATAGGGAGATGATTTCTTCATGTGTGGGAGCGAGACAAAATTCTTTATCTTCTCTATCTACAAGAGTATAGAGAAGACCTTCAGAACGGAAAGCTTCCCAGCGTCCTGTTTGTTGCCAAAACTCTGCAGGATGGAGGATGGGGAGGACAAGTTCTTGTCCTCCAATAGCGTTGAGTTCTTCGCGAACAATATGCATCATTTTGCTCGCTACACGACAAAGTAGTGGTGTGTAAGTATAGATTCCTTTGGCAATTTTGAAAATATATCCCGCTTTTTCTAGAAGCTCATAAGAAAGAACTGTGGCTTCCTTATTTGTATTTTTTGAAGTCTTATAGAAAAGCTGGGAGGTTCTCATAGAGTGGCCATTTTATCAATCTTCGTAGTTTTGCTGAGGTCGTTACTAGGATTTTCTTTAACATTATGTAAAGAAAAATCATTGATTTCTTCTCAGGGGATCTATCCTAACATAGCGGGTTTTCTTGATCAATCTGCCTTTGTTTCTAAATAAATACTCTTATTATTAACGTAGTTTGATTTTAATAGAAATGATAGTTGTAAATTAGTTATAAATATAATTATTAAGTCGAAAAAATAATTATTTTTATTAAGCTTATGTCAACAATAGGAAATACTGGAACTAGTTCCCCTAATCCTGAAGATCCCAATTTAGCTCATTCTGAGCATTTTGATGATGAGTCTAAAGAACAGGTTGGATCTACCGAATCTGGTCTAAGTGTTACAGTTGCTGTCTCTAGGAGTTTAGTGAATCCAGCTCCTCAAGAAATGCAAGCAGTTCTTGTTGAAGATACAGCCAGAAATGTGATGCAGCATGGGGGGGCTGTATCGGGTTTAGCCCCAAACGCTAATTCTGCAACAGAAGCTGCATCTATGTTAGCAAATGTAGAGCAAGAGTCAGAATCAGTAGAGAGTTTTCTATTTATAAATCAAGAATATCAAGAGTTATTATCGACCATATTAGGATTAGAGAATCGCTTTGATGAGCTATGTCTGCATATAGAAAAGTACCGAGATAAGCAACATACTTCTCAAACTAGAAGATCAACAAGAAGAGGAGAAGATTCCTCCTTAGTAGCACAATATCAAGATGTACAGAGAAGAGCAGGGGATTTGCAAGTTGAGTCAGCTTATCTTGTTTCTCTTTTAAGTGATTTACATAAAAAATTTATGGGATCTTCCTATGACGAGGTATGTGAGCGTTTAGGAGAGGGAGGAGAGGCTATTTTATCAGCTATTTCCTCATTAGGGTTAGAATACGACAAAGATAATAACGATTGGAAAATTTCTTCTACAGGATATGTTCCTAGATGTCATGAGTCAATTCGTAGTTTATGTACAAGCATTGAGAAATACGAACCTTCTAGTTCTCAAGCAAGTTCAGAAACTCGATCTCCATTGCGGGAAATTTTTCAGCAATTTGTGGAATTGTGGAATTCCTTGTTAGAAATGTTTGCTAGGCTAAAACAGCGTTTTATCTTTTTCATTTTGTGGTTGATGAGGGTAGTGTATAATCGCTTGGGAAACAGTCAAAGTGTTCCTACTGAGAATCCCTATGCAGCAGCTGCTTTTACTGAGAATAGAGGATTTCAGTCGTCTTCTTCATTAAGGTCTACAATTTCTGGTAGAAGTGATGTGGGAGATGAGGAACAAATTCGTCGTGCAGATTCTTCTTCCACGAGTACGCAGTCACGGAATGAAGAACATACAAAAAATCGTTCGAATAAAGAAGATAAGGACGAGAAGAGTGGAGAAGAAAATAACTAGTCTTGATTAGTATTTGAGTATTGTTTTTTTTTAAATTCTTCAATATGTTTAGCTCTAGTGTTACGGAGTCTTTCGAGGAATCTTTAGATATGAATTTTAAAAAAAAACTCTTCTTAACTGCCCTTGGAGGAATAGCGTTTACTCTAGTGGGATGTTGTTCTATAACAAATAAATTTTCTCATTCTTCCAAGACATATCTTCCTATCATTAATCATATTTTCAAGCTTTGTGATTTACATGAAGTAGATGCTTCTAATAAGAATTTAGTTGAAAGTATGCGACCACTGCTCATGACTAGAGAACAACGTCGGGATGGTATTTTTGATCCTTTAGTAGTTAAGGATGTTCATGCTTTGTATAATGATCTTTCGTTATTGGGGATGACTCAGGTTGTTCCAGCCCATGCAGCCACTTATGATTGTGCGGTAATTTTCGGGGGTCTTCTTCCTGCTATGCGTCAGCGTTTAGATTTTCTTATTCGTGAGTGGAATCGTGGCGTTCGTTTTCGAAAGATTATTTTTCTTTCTGAGGAGAGAGAACGCTATCCTGGAGTTGAAACTTTTGAGCAGTTTTATAATCCACAAAATAATCCTTTTCCTATAGATAAGTCTTGGCACTCCGAAGATTATTCTCTTCCTTCTTCAGAGAATGAAATTGCTAAATTTATTTGGTCACAAATGTTACTTCCTGCTTCATGGAGGGATTCTACAGATGTTCAAGTTGAGTTTCTTGTTGCTGAGCCATCAGGAGATTTACCCTATACTACTCGTCACGATGCCTTGACGATATTTCGCAAGTATTGGGGAGATTCGGAAGGACGTATTTTATTTGTAAGTAACCAACCTTTTGTGCCTTCAGATCGTGTGCGTATGGCTAAATATTTTACTAAGGATTGTGATATATCAGGCCCTGGATTTGGACAGGCTGTTTTAAAGCAGAATTGGGGTCCTAGGGTGTGTTTACATGCATTGGCTATTTGGGTAAATGAAACTGATGGCCGTCTTGAGCTGTCTCAGGAGTAGTTCTTTGGATACAGAATATTGGATTTTGGAGGTGAAGGTTATCCCAAGATCTAAAGAGAATGCTTTAGCAGGATTTGAAAATGATATGTTGAGAGTCCGTGTTACAGAAGCTCCTGAAAAAGGTAAAGCTAATGATGCTATCATTGCTTTGTTATCTAAGGAGCTTTCTCTTTCTAAACGTGATGTTACGTTAATCTCAGGGAGTACTTCAAGGAAGAAGAAGTTTTTATTGCCTAAGGTTACGGAGTCCATTGTCTCACAATGGAAACGGGAATACTTTAAGCAGGACTAGATAAAGCTTCTCCTTCTATTTTTTCAGTATTTTTCGCAGCGGTCTTTTTATCTTTGAAAATGATTGAACGGAACTGCTTGCGTTCTGTCTTATTAATTTTTAATCCCAAGCGACGGATGATCTCTTCGTTAAACATGGTTGTTTGAGGAAGGGGCTCGGTAGTAATTTTCTTTAATCCTTCGAGATTGGAGTCACAATTGAGAAGATAGCTAATCATCTGTCCTATTTGTTTCCCTGATTTTTTAAAATCCACGCCACAAGCGACACAAGCGCCTTCAGTAACTAAAGATAGGTCATCTGTAATAACAGGAATTTTTTCTTTTATAATATCTTCAATTACAGCAGTACCTTGTTCATAGGATAGAGATGAAAACGGTAAGAAAATTGCTGAGGGACGTTTTTCAATTGCTTGCTGGATACGTGCCTTAAAGTTTGTGGCTGTTATAGGAATAGATGTTACGGAAACTCCCGAAGCACTAAGTTTTTTTGTAATTTCTTGTTGTAAAGTTGAAGGATAAGGTTCTACGGGATTTAGATAAATGAGTGCCTCTGTATTGGTACGTACAGCTTGTATAGCGAAGCAGCATTGATCAATATCTAGAGTATCATTAATTCCATAAGTATTTGCTTGATTTTTTGGGAATGATAAGGTTTCTCCATCAGGAACAGCTGCATAAATGATAGGTTTTTTTGTTTCAATTTGACTCATAACTCTTGTTGCTATGGAGCCTAAGGTTACAATAGCTACAACATTATGATCATTATGAAGTGTGCGAGCAAGCTTCTTAGCTGTTACTACACTATCTTCGGCGTTTACAATGCATATTTCTGGAGATTGTTCCAGAGTTTTTAGTACTTCAATGCAACTTTGAGAGCAATCTTCTAGTAAGGAATGAGAAAAAGAAAGAAATACTGCTATTTTTGGAGATATTTTTTCAGTATTAGGCGAAGACATTACAACAGCTATGAAGGAGCCGATGATGGAAAGAGAAAAGAAGTATCGAGTTATTTTATAAGAAATCATGATGACAGCACCATTCTATCACAGATGGGTGATTGACTTAATCGTTGGCAAGCAAGAAGAATATCTTCTGTTTTCCCTAAAGCAGAAAACCGCATGTAACCTTGCCCGCATGACCCAAAACCTATTCCAGGAGTGATAGCAATATGATACTGGTGTAAGAAAAAGTCAAAAACATCTTCGTCAGAAATTCCATTTGGAATTTCTACCCATAAATAAGGAGCGTGCTGACCACCATATACAGTAAGTCCTGCTTTTTGTAGACTTTCATATAAAAGAGCACTGTTTTGACGATAATAAGAGAGAGCTTCTATATCGGGGAATAGAGAAAGCCCAGTAATTGCAGCTTCCTGTACGGGCAAAGATGCTCCATTAAATGTTGTGCACAAGAGACGTTGCCAGTCATGTATAACGTTGAATCCATTAGCATAGGTAAGCTGTTCAGGAACAACGTTCCATCCTAGACGCACTCCGGAAAATCCTAAGGATTTCGAGAAAGAATTGACTTCTATAGAACAAAAACGTGCTTCAGGAATTTCAAAAATACTTCTGGGTAAAGAAGGATCAGAAATAAAAGCACTGTAAGCAGCATCAAAAATAATAATACTTCCCTGGTGATTAGCATAATTCACGAGTTGACGTAATTGTTCTTTTGTTAAGACAGTCCCTGTAGGATTGTTAGGGGAACAGAGACAGAAAACATCAATAGTTTCTCCATGAGGAATTTGAGGGAAGAAATGAGTTTGTTTCGTACAAGGCAACCTTAGGATTTTCCTTGCTCCAACTAATTGGGCTGCATCACTATATACAGGATACGAGGGATCTTGAATTGCCAGAGTTTTCCCAGGACCAAATAAAGCAAGCAAACGAAAAATATCAGTTTTAGCTCCGTCAGAAATAAACACTTCCTTAGGAGAGATAGAATCATGATATATAACATGAGCAATTTTTTCTCTTAATGGTGACAGCCCTAGTTCAGATCCATAACCAGAGTATGTTTCAGGATTCCCTAATTTGTTTATAGATTGTGTAAAAGCATGTATGACTGAGTGGTGGAGGGGCTGCGTTGTATTCCCTATGGAAAGATCAATAATAGATGCATGAGGATGGTGTTGCTGGAAAGCATGGATTTTCTGGCGAATACTAGAAAAAAGATAATGTTCTTCTAGACGAGAAAAATTAGTGTTCCTGTCCATTTTTTTGTATTTTTATCGTTGAGTACATTGAGAACATCTTAGAAAAGACATTGTTTTTTTTGTATACCTTTTCTATTTTTCCCTAATATTCTTTCTAGGTTATAAAAGGCTGCAGAGGGTAGGGAATCCTATATCTTCAGAAAAACTCCCATCCAGTTCACTGGAAATACTGGATGGGAAAGGAAATGCTTTTTTGCAACTTATGGACACTAGTTGCATCTTTAGGAGAAAGGGTAGGAATAGGTAGGAGTTTTTGTACTATAAGTATTCCAAACTCATATGTTCTTCTTATAATTATTTTGTAATTTTTGTCATATCTTTTTATTAATTTATTCTGTTTTTCAAGTTATTTTATTTTTAAAGCTAATTATTGCATGTATTAATTAAATGAATTTATAGGAAGTCACCTGGGGTTTCCCATAGGGAATTTATAGAATTTTTTATAAATGTATAGTTCGGTTGCGAAATAAATCATTTCTCTTCTATAGATTGCGGATATCATGGGAAAACTATTCTGTTACATTTACTATTTATGTAGCTTAGTATTACTGAGTTATGTTTTTTGTTATTCTTCTATCGATGCCCGGGAGAACAGGTGTTTAGATTGTAAGAATTTCAATAAAGGAGTGTCTTGCACGGATCAGTTGCCTGATAACATCCAGGGGTCGGAAAATAGTTGTTATCTCACGGGATATGTTCAAGCTCTTGTGGATATGCATTTCGTAGATAGCGGGACTCAGGTAGTTGTTCAGGACGGTGTTGCCTATCTTTTTTCTCTCCCTGTGGAGGCATCGCTATCTTCAGCTATTGTTTCATTCGTTAAGGATTTGCCATTTATTTCCTCCATTATTATTTGTGATTCCTCTTATCAGGATTATCAACACATGGCATATCGAGATCCCTGTCCTTTGCCAAAACATAGGGCTTTAGGAACCGCGATAATTTGTGGGAAGGAGGGAGTATGGCTTCCACAGAATACTATTCTTTTTGCTCCATTGATTGCGGATCCACGTCAAGTAACTAATAGTGCAGGAATTCGTTTTAATGAAAAGGTGATTGGGAATCGTGTAGGATCTGCAATTTTTGGTGGGGATTTTATTATTCTACGTTTATTCGATATTTCGCGTTTTCATGCAGATATGGATATTGGATTGCAAGGTGGTGTATTTTCGGTTTTTGATTTAGACCATCCCGAAGCATGTATGGTGAATTCAGATTTTTTTGTTGCTGGCTTAATAGGATGGGCTGTGGATAGATGGAGCTTTCGTTTCCGTCTTTGGCATCTTTCTTCACATTTAGGAGATGAATTTCTTTTAGCTCATCCAAATTTCCCTAGGTTTAATCTTAGTGATGAGGGTATCGACCTTTTTGCTTCTTTACGTTATAACCCACAAATTCGTCTATACGGAGGATTGGGTTATATTGTTAGTAGGGATCTAACATTTCCTGAACGCCCCCTATACGTTGAAGCAGGGGTGGAATTACGTCCTTTTGGATTGCATGAGGACAATTTATATGCTCAACCAATTTTCGCTATGCATTTTCGTTTTTGGGAAGAACAACGTTTTGGAATAGATCAGACTTATATTCTTGGTATGGAATGGTCAAAATTTCGTGACATTGGGCGGAAAATTCGTGCGTTTGTTGAGTATCACCAAGGATTCTCTAAGGAAGGACAGTTCGTCCGCGAACCTTGTAATTACTACGGATTTCGTTTGAGTTACGGTTTTTAAGTTATTTAAACGATAACAAATCCATTAGGGAAGGAGGGATAATCTGGACCTATAGGTAGAGTGTTTGTCATATACTTTCGGAAAATTTCTATCCCTTGTTGAGGAGAAGAAATACAAAAGATACAATTGCTTACCCATTCAGATCCTCGGTTGGTTCCTAACCGGCAATTACTGCGGTAAATAGGAGTGATTTTTTCTTTCCAATAATCTGCAGAACCAAGAAGGAAGACAGGAACAGGAGGCTTTTTCCCTGTTTTTATGCTAATTAGTTCTAAGGCAAATTCAAAATCTGTCCCCAATCCTCCAGTTACGAATATAGCTAAGTCTACGTGAAAGTGTTCTTGACGTTGAATGAGAGCAGAGAGACGGTAGGTCATTTTTGCCTGAACTGCACGGTTAGGTTGTTGTTGAGTAGAGGAAGATTCAAAATCTATTGTGTTCCCACAGGAAAGTATTTGAAGTTCTTGAGCTACTTCGTTGCCAATGGCCATAGCTCCCGGACCTCCCCCTGTCATAATAGCTAGGGGAGTACCTAGAGGAAATCCAGGAGGAGAGTAAGTTTGCATTAGGTTTTTTAATCCTTGTAAAAGAATTAGTAGGTCTTGTTTATAGCCTTCAGAAATAAGGCAAGAACCATGAATACCGACAAAATATGCCGAACAAAATTCCTGAATGCGTTTTATGGGAACAAACATTCCTGAATCTTTTCCTCGACGTTTTACATACTGTAAAACTTGATTTGATTTTGTATCTGCCCAAAATACAGAGATTCCTGCAAAGTATAAATCCATCAATAAAGAACGGTCATTATCAGAGAAATATTCTCCGTAAGAATAGGAGGGAATTTGAAAGTAGATGTGTTTGAGACAAAAGTTTACATAGTAAGAGAGGAGCATGCCTTTTAGGGAGGACGAAGGGAAGTACCTAGAGAAAAGCACGCCTTGGCTGGTAATGTGTCCTGTTTCCATAGCTTTAAGGAAAGGGAAACAGGGTTGTGCCTCTACATATGTTTCTAGGTTTTTTGGTGGAGAGTCGTGGTCATAGAATGCATCTTCTGATCCTACAATCCAGGAATCTGCAGATAGATGGAGAATTTCACTTCCTTTAGAGATGAAGGTAGCTGCTTTTTCTTTTTTCCCGGTAGGGTTTTGAAAATATCAAAAATACAGGCATCAGATTCTAGGGATGACTGTAATAGATCTCGATAGCAAAAGAAAGAGTGTTCTTTATAGGGTTCTATGGTAAAGAATTCCAAAGGGATTTTTTCTATAGGAGAAGCACTATCTCCATATAGTTCATAAATATCCCCAGATTCTTTTGTTGTTGGTTCTAAAATATTTGCTGCTGTATGAGTGACCCCTGGGGGTAGGAGGTTATTTACGACTCGAGCAAAGACAGTACGGACGTATAATGGTTCTGTTTTTATAAGTAAGATACGGTTATTTATCAGATTTTTTTCTTTATCTACCTTATGTTGGTATAAGGAAAGGAAATTACGTATTCTTAAATTGGGCTGGCCTAGAGCTTTCCCTACTAGGGGGAGAAGTCCATAAATTTTATGATCGTATTGGATAACTCCTGGAAGAGTAGGAAGGAAGACCACGAGACGATCATCGATAATATCTAGAGAGATCAGGTGCTCTAATTTTTCCCCGAAACAGAGTAAAGGGGACCCTTGATGATCTGTATGTTTGAGCATTCTTTCTAGGTATTTTATAGAACGTACTAACCTGCGATCATCGGCAGCAAAGAGTTTCGCGACGTAATCTCCGGGTGATAGTAGGGTGAGCATAACAGAGGCAATAGGATCATGACTACTGAGATTCAAAGAAACACGGGCACGTCGTTGTGTCTTGCTTAAATCAATTTCAATGGCTTTGGCATCTACCCCGAGTTGTGCTAGAGAACTTTTTAAGTTGAGTTGTAAGCAATGCTTAGGTAAACGAAATCCCAAGAAGTACTCAGGGATATTTAGGATTTCTATTTCTCCTTCATAGATAGTAGGAGAGATCATACGGAGGGGAGAAGTAAGGTAGCCATCAGGAGAAATAGCATCGTGGTTTCTATGAAATAGATGATTCATGCTTTAAAGGTGGTTTTGTAGTCAGAAGGCTTTGTTTTAAATAAAAAAGGTTTTTAAGAAAACGGAAAGAAATATCTTTGCGATTGAGAATTATTTTTCTCTGCATACAATGGAGGGTTTTTAACAGGGATGGAAAATATGCGAATTCCGAGAAGCGTTGGTACACACGACGGTTCTTTTCATGCTGACGAGGTTACAGCATGTGCGTTGCTTATTTTGTTCAATCTTATTGATGAAGACAAAGTTGTCCGTACGCGAAGTCCAGAGAAACTTGCAGAATGTGAGTATGTTTGTGATGTCGGAGGCGTCTATTCTATAGAAGATAAAAGATTTGATCATCATCAAGTTTCTTACGAAGGTCCTTGGAGTAGCGCAGGGATGATTTTAGATTATCTTAAGAGATTAGAGTTAATTGATACAGAAGAATACCAATTTCTGAATCATTCTTTAATTCATGGTATCGATGAGCAAGATAATGGGCGATTTTTTTCTAAAGAAGGCTTTTGTTCTTTTTCCGATATTATTAAAATCTACAACTCTGAAGAAGGGAAGGATTCTTCAGATGCGGATTTTTTTTTCGCTTTAAGATTTGCTCTAGATTTGCTTAAGCGTTTGAGGAGTAAATTTCGTTATGACCGTATGTGTAGAGATGCTGTACGTTCTGCTATGGAAAAAGACGACTTTTGCTTGTACTTTGATCGTCCTTTAGCATGGCAAGAAAATTTCTTTTTCCTAGGGGGAGAGAACCATCCTGCAGCTTTTGTATGTTTTCCTACATGTGGTCAGTGGATACTTCGTGGAATTCCTCCCACTTTGGAAAGACGTATGGAAGTTCGCGTGCCCTTTCCAGAGAGTTGGGCAGGATTATTAGGAAAAGAGCTAGAAGAAGTAAGTGGGCTTCCGGGGGCAATTTTTTGCCATAAAGGTTTATTCTTATCTGTTTGGGATAGTCAAGACCATTGCCGGCGTGCTTTACAATGGGTATTGGAACATCGGGGATTAGTATGACCATTTTTGAAAAGATCATTGCAGGTACTGTTGAATGTGATAAGGTATTTGAAAATGAAAACTTTATTGTGATTAAAGATCTCTTTCCTCAAGCAGCTGTTCATTTATTGATCATTCCCAAAAAACATATTAAGAGATTACAAGATATGCAAGAGGATGACTTTACTTTGCTTGCTGAGGCAGGAAGGATTATTCAGCAATTAGCTGAAGAATTTTCCATTGCTGATGGGTATCGTGTTGTGATTAATAATGGTATCGAAGGAGGGCAGAGCGTATTCCATTTACATATTCATCTTTTAGGAGGAAGTTCCTTAGGGGCTATAGCATAGTTTTTTTATGTTTTTATAGTCCTGTTGTGCAGGGATCGGATTCTTTGCGACAGCAGTTACTAATTCGGAATTTTTCTGTAGCTATACAAGAAGCCAAAGGATTATTGTCTTCCTCAGACTATTCTCTTGATCAAGCACGGTTAGCTTTACGAGTTTTGGTTCAGGGAAAAGAGTATTCCTCTTGGCGTAGTTCGTTTATTGGTTGTCAACAGCGCTATCCTCAATTATCTCGGGATCGTGATGTTCTGGAAGATTTTGCTCAACAGATTCTTATTGATGGCATTCGTCATCCTTCCATGACAGTACGTGCTTTAAGTGTATTGGCTATGGGATTAGCTCGAGATTTCCGTTTAACGCCTTGGATTGTTTCTAGTCTTTATGATGATAGTGTTATTGTTCGTACACTAGCTTTACAGGTTGCATTGCATTATGGATCTAAGGATTTAAAAGATGCTGTTTCTTATGTAGCACGCTATGATGATGCCATGCAGGTACGTATTATGGCATATCATGTTGCTGCTATGCTGGATATAGAGGAATTATTTCCTTATCTTCAGGAACAGTCCAAGAATTCTCTTATTGATGGAGAAGAACGTCGTGCTGCTTGGCAGGCTTCTTTACGGTTTCCTTCACAGAAAATCATGCTAACAACTGTACAAAGTGATATCGATCATGCAGTATTTGCATGTAAACTTTTTCTTGAAGGTAAAGAGGAGTGCGAAGAAAGCACTTTGCAAAATCTTTTAGCTATTCCTTATCCTGAAGTTCAGGAAATGGCTCTTCGTATTGTATTGTCTTGTGGAAGGGATATGAGTTGTTCTTCTCCATATATTGCTTCTCAAGTACGTAATATTGCAGTGAATTCCCCCATACCAAAAGTAAGTTTACAAGCTGCAGCTATCTTATATCTTCAAGGAGATCCTTTAGGTGAGGAGCTTTTAACCACAGGATTGCTATCTCCATATGCATCTATTTGTGAAGCAGCTTCTGCATCTATATGTTCTTTAGGAATTCGAGGGAAGGAGTTGGCTAATAAGTATCTTGACACTGTGGTTTCTAGGAAAGCTGCTGCTAATTTAGCTATTTTACTTCTTGTAAGTCGAGAGAATGTGGAAAAAGCAGGAGACGTGATTGCTGATTTTATTTCTGATCCAGAGATATGTTGGGCAGTGGAACATTTTCTTTTTGATTCTCCCTGGTTAATACAGGCATCTCCTCCAGGATATGCTGATATGGTGAAAAGTGAAATCGTAAGAAAGTTAATTCGTTTACTATCGGTAGCCCGATATAGCAAGGTTAAACAAGTAACTCGAGATTTTTTTGCCGAAAGGCAACACCAGGGCTGGAGTTTTTTCTCTGGTCTCTTTTGGGAAGAGGGGGACGAATATACCCCAGATACTTGGAGCTTGGATGAGAATTTTGCTACGCAATTAGAAGCAACGCTTTCTGTGTTGTGTAGGGAAAAAACATCATCTTCTTTGCAAAAAGCCATAGGTTTATATCCTAAAAGTAGTTGGCAAGATAAGCTAACTATTTTAGAAGCCATTGCTTTTTCAGAGAATTTGAATGCAATTGATTTCCTTATAGATTGTTGTTATTTTGAGACCCCCTCACTACGGTCTGCAGCTGCGGGGGCATTGCTTGCTTTATTTAAGTAAGGTTGCGTTCGTATGCGGATCTGTCATAGGATTTTCTTGTAGGTTTTTTTTATACTGTTGGATGTCTTCAATCAATAATGAAAGCAGACGCTCTTGTTCTTCTTTGGAAACACGAGACTTGAAATATTCCCCTAGGGTGGCTAGAGTTTCATCTAAGAACTGTATTAAGTAAGCAATATTTTTTTTTAAATAGTTTTTGTAGATTTTTTTAAGACTTTTATAAAGCATAATTATTTGTTTGTTTTCTTTTTTTTAAATTGTTTCTATATTTGTTTCTTTTTAATCAAGGTGGATTTTGGTTGTTTTTAAAAATTGCTTATTCTATTCTTGAGTAGAGGACTGTGGTATTAAGGCACTTAGAGATGTCTAGTTTTTTTTTGATTAAGCTTCTGTCGATTCAGTTCTTTCTGAGCTACCGTTATTCAGGTCGCTATCTCCATCATCACGCCTAACTTTTTCACACAAAATTGTTTGTTACTATTGCATGTCACCTGCTTCCTTGCAGAGGCACGGTTGGCTATGGGATAAATTTTTAAGTTAGGATTTTTACGATGGATTTTGGATTGTTTTTGTTTTGTTTATTTAGTGTTCAGGCCTTATGCCTATTTGTAGGAAGGAAATCTAGTTCTTCTACAGAAGATAGAGAGGGATATTTTTTAGCTGGACGTAGTTTAAAAATGCTTCCTTTAACCATGACTTTTATTGCTACTCAAATTGGGGGAGGAGTCCTTCTTGGAGCTGCAGAGGAGGCTGCACACTATGGTTACGGGGTGATTTTTTATCCTTTAGGGGTAGCTATAGGTTTGATTTTATTAGGAATAGGGCCTGGGAAGAAGCTTGCGTCAGGATCGGTAGTTACTATCGTTGCCCTTTTTGAAACAGTATATAAATCTCCTAAGTTACGTAAGTTAGCTTTTTTCATTTCAGTAGTATCACTATTCTTTATTCTTGTTGCTCAGCTTATCGCTTTAGATAAGTTATTCGGTGTTTTTTCTTATGGAACTGTTCTTACAGCAATTTTTTGGGGTACCCTAGCTCTATATATCTCTTCAGGAGGATTTCGTGGAGTAGTAAGAACAGATATGATTCAAGCTGTGTTCCTCCTATGCGCAGTGTGCTTCTGTACAGTTATTGTGTGGTTGAAATCCCGGGATTTGCCTTTAGTAACACCCAATTTCTCTCCATTACCTGTAAATAAATTGTCTTCATGGATTTTCATGCCCATGGTATTTATGTTAATTGAACAGGATATGGCACAACGTTGTGTTGCGGCATCTTCTCCCAAAAACCTACAGTGGTCAGCAATTCTTGCAGGACTTGTGATCCTTATGTTTAATTTTTTCCCCCTATTTTTAGGTTCCTTAGGAGCAAAACTAGGATTTTCTCCTGACTGTGTCCTTATTCAGATTGTCTCTCATGTCGGTGGACCATCGCTAGCATCAGTTATGGCAGCAGCCATCGGTATTGCTATACTGTCTACTGCGGATTCATTGATGAGTGCGGTTGCTCAACTTATTAGTGAAGAGGTGCCACCACTAGCTTCCATAAACCCTCGTTATCTCATTTTCGCTATTGCTTTGCTTACTCCTATAACTGCTATAGGATTTACAAATATCGTAGATGTGCTAATGCTAAGTTACAGTTTGTCAGTATGTTGTCTTTCTGTTCCTATAGGTGTTGCTCTTCTTACGCGCTATCAAGCAGCAAGGTTATCAGCATGGGCATCAGTGCTTATAGGTGGCAGTGCTTACATTTTAGGAGCATTTGTTTCTTTTCCGTTTTCTAGAGATTTAGTTGCCTGGCTGTGCTCGTTGGCTGCCTTCGTTATCGTAGAAGTTGCTACGGTCTACGGAACAAGCGTTGTTAAGAAGCAAGTCTGATACTTGCCCTTAGAAAATAGTTCACCCCCTTGTTTCACATAAACAAGAGGGTGAAGGGCTGAGAGGAGCTATCTTATGCTAGGATTCGGAAGTTGCTTTAAGTGAGAAAGAAGATCTATGAGCGAAGACAAGAAGGCTTGAAATAAGGGTTCATCGGTATGATGAGTAATACCTCTAAGTAATTTTCTACAATAATAAATAAGCCAATATAAAACATAAAATAAGCATTGTAGAAGATAGAGCTTACATGTGTGTTTTATCATATACCTCCTGAAGAAATACTCTTATTTCCTCGTTTTATTTGATAGTCAAATAGTTAAAAATATAGAAACTATGCAAGAATTATTTTGTGATTATATTTTTTATTTGTAGTTTTTTTTATTCAGTTCATTAGTGGGAAATGGGAGCACAGTTTTGAATTGAAGAAAATAATTCTTTCAATTCTTGGGGAGTAATGTGTTGTTTACCATCACAAAGAGCTTGTTCAGGATTTTCATGGACCTCAATAATTAATCCATCAGCACCTGCTGCCATAGACGCTTTTGCAAGAGGTATAACCAAGGAACGTTTCCCCGAAGCATGAGAAGGGTCGGCAATTATAGGTAGAGGGCAGATTTCTTTAATAAGTGCTAGGGTATTTAAATCTAAGGTATAGCGTGTCGAAGTTTCAAAAGAGCGAATTCCTCTTTCACATAGAATCACTCCAGGACATGTAGGAGAATTCAAAATATATTCTGCGGAGGATAACCATTCTTCAATAGTTGCCGAAGGATGGCGTTTAAGAATAATAGGACGATGAGAACGACTAACCTCTTGGAGAAGAGTGATGTTTTGCATATTTCTTGCTCCAATGCGAAGGATATCCACATGTTCTGCAGAGATTTCTACATCACGAACATCTAAGACTTCTGTTTCTGTTAGTAATCCATGAATGCGTTGTGCCTCTTTGTGCCAAGAAACTTTCTCTCTATCCCACCCTTGAAATGTATAAGGGCTTGTTCGAGGTTTCCTGATCGATCCTCGGAGGACAACAGCTCCTGCTTCTTTAACAGCCAGACCTATGGCAACTGTATGCTCATAACTCTCTAATGTACAGGGGCCCGCAATGAGTAGAGGAGATCCTGGACGTAAAGGAAGGCCTAGAGAAAGAAAACGTGTGGAAATATCATTATGGTCATCAGAACGTTTCAGAGTATGTGGTAGAGGATAAGTTGTTTTAAGAATAATGTGTCTCCTTTGCTATCTGAAGTTCGTTATTCGTTATTTTCTAGTCGTGAGGTGTCTTCAGCATCTTTTCTTAACAGGCAGTTGTAGTGATTAAATGCACGGAATATATGGATGTGTGCTCTATCCTCTGGAGAATAATCTAATTGCAGAAATCCATGAGTTGTCGAAAGTGGTGTAAGTTGTGATGGTGTTTGTGATAGGGAAGTATCTGCAAGATATTGACAAAGGCCTATAAATCCTAAGGAACTAGAAAGAGCTGAAACATGTTCGTCCTCTGCTTGGGAAGTAATGGAATCAAAGATACTTGTGAGTTGATCAACATGAAGTTGTTCGAGTTGATGTAAAATAGTTAGGCGTGTCTCCATAGGATATGCAGTAGGGCGTAGTGTGGAGAGTAAAAATGAATTCTGCAGTTTATTATAGATAGATAAACGGGGACAATTTTTTATGATAAGTTTTTGCCACCGTAGTTGGTTGTTAGCCAAGAGCTCTTGACGTATTTTATTTGTTTGTTGCTCAAGATAGGCCTGGCATTGTTGACCTAAAGTAGAAGACAACGGCCATATTTGGGGATAATGGTTAAGAAACGCAGTGAGTAAGAGTTCTTTAGGTAATAGAGACGATAGTCGAGTTTTGTATTCTTGTGAAGATCGGCGACCAACAGTATTGAGATGTTTGATAAATGCATTCCATTCCATTAGATATTGTGCTTTTATGTTGCGAATGAGTTCACGAGCAGCATGATGACTTGAGGAACTCTGCACAATGTCTAGAATAGCTTGCTGCAACTTAGGATCACATAAGGAAAGTGTTACAGGATATCGGATCAGAAACATAACCGTAGATTCAACTACCTGAGGGTTAATTTCTGAGTCTAGTTTAGGAGGACAACTACAGAATAGACCCCAAAGTGTTTCTGAAATAACTTCAAGTTTTTTGTGATTTGAGTGCTTCCTTAAAGCTTGCTGTAGGTAGGGAAAAAAGGTTGATAGTAATTTCTTAGATGATTCTGCTACATTGGGGTCAGGATCTCTTAATAATAGAGGATGTTGGAGAATAAAGAAAAATAATCGTATAGACTGAGCATACTCTTTCTCCATCGGAGTTTCATCGAGTTTTCCAAATAGGGGTGCAGAAAGAAAAACAGAGAAAGCAAGGGTTAGCTGGGGTTGGAATTGAATGCTAGATAAAAGGACACTATTTGTTTCCTTAAGTTCTAAATTTAATAGAGATGGCGGTGCAGTGGATAGCAACCGTAGAATAATCATAAATATGTGCTCTAGTTGAGGAATGACAAGAGTACCTTGTATCCCTTCAGGGAGAGAGAGAAGAGAATCGAGTGCGCATATCGATAATTTATGTGACCAACACTCTTTGAGGATAGAATTTATCACAGCAGATTGTTCTTGGTCACAATTTAGGAATTCACAAATATCTGTTTGCTTGTCTAGGTGTGTTTGTAAAGCCGAGCGAGCTAATTTCATGTAGGCATCGCAGGAAGTATTGTGGTTAATGCAAGATGGGTGGCAAAGTAAAAAAGCGGTTAGCACTATGTTCGTGGGTGGAGGTGTTGGCGTACTTGATTGATGTAGTGTTTCAGAGAAACGTGTGTAATGAATATGAAGCTCTTTAGGGAGAAAAGTGACTACTTTTTCAGCATGATCATTTGTTATTCCAGCTGCTGTTAATATAGATGAGCATGATTGTGTGAGTTCCTGGAGCATAGAGTGGGCAGCACGGTGTTGCTCAGAAGGTTGTTGTTCAGAAGAAAATAGTGATTGTAAGAATTCCAAAAGAAGTAGTGCTTGTGTTGTTGTAGTAGTCGGTGGAGGTTGAGTATTTGAGAACATTTCCGTTAATACGGAGCTAGAGGGCTGTATGCGCATAAGTTCTCGAAGAGAAGATAGAAGTAAATCCAAGGTATCTTCCAATTGTCCTAGAATTAGAGCTTTTAGGTTTTCTTCTCCTCCCAATGCTTGTATACGATTGCAATTCGTTACAAAAAGAGCAAGCGTACGAAGATACTTCACACCTATTGATGTTTGAGTATGAGAAAGAAGAACGAGATCAAACAAGTCTTTTAGTGTACGGAAATTTTGACAAGAGTGCAGAAGGCTTGCCATGTTTTTAGAAACTTTATAGTTTCCCGGGGAAGACGAAGCAAAAGGAAAAGATAAAATACGCTCGGCTTCTTCAGCAAAGACAGCAGGGTTATTTTGGCGCATTAGGTGGGATAACCACCCTACAAAGCAAGCTCGATAGAAGCAGTTTCCATCTCCAAGAACGTCAATTATATAAAAATTATTATCTAAGTACTGCAGTTGTTTTAGCTGTAAATTAGCTACGAGATATTCATCTGATTGAGGGTTTGTGTTTTGCAACTTTTGTTGTAAGTTCAGGATAGTTTGAAGAAAGATATCTTTGACTTTCATAGGATAGGTATTTAGGAATGTAGGGTTGCTAGTCTTGAGAATATCTAGGGTAGGACGAGCACTATAGGGGAGTAATCCCTGTTCTCCATAATATACTAGGGATTGTAGAGAATGGGGAGCTACCTCTTTAGGAAGATGACCTAGGGAGAGGATTCTTGATAGGAAATCAGGTTTTGTCGGGGGAGTACTTGGTGTGTAAGAAAATAGTGTGTCAAGTGAGGTAGGAGGAGGAGATCCTGAACTAGGAACATCACCCTTCACATGAGCATCGGGGGCTTTCTTCTCTTTGGGTTGTATTATTTTTTTTACAGAGGTTTCTTTTGTTCCTGGAGAAGGGGGCGGGGGAACATCTTCTGTAGGCTGCTTATCTTTTCCTAGAGTGGTTGGAATCTCTGTTTTTATGGGTTCCTCGGGTTTGGGGGGAACAACAGGGAATATAGATCGTGTGTGATCCTCTATAATATGTCGATCTAAGTAGTGGATGAGTAGGAGGATACCCAGGGTAATGATATGCAACATTATGTAGGCAATCACGCGTAGTATGCGGATATATAGGGGGTCTTGAGGGCAAGTTTGTAGGTGGTAAAAATTATTCTTGCCGTGGGGTGGGCAAGGTGGTGGGGTAGGTGACATAAAGGACACAGATAAAGGAATTTTACCTAGTTTGTAATTTTAATTTTTGAGTAGAGCTTTGAAATTTGATAATTTAAACTTCCTGATGTATATTATAACAGATTCATGGTTTTGTGGAATATTTTTATGAAAACAATGGGTTGGATACGTAGGGTTTTTCTATGTAGCTGTTTGTTTATAATTGGATGTGTTCCTTCTCCGGAGCGTGATTCTATCTGGGTTGTGGGAACAAATGCTACCTATCCACCATTTGAATTTGTTGATGCCGATGGTAAGGTTGCTGGCTTTGATATTGATCTTGCCGAAGCTCTTAGTAACAAATTGGGGAAACGTTTAGAGATACAAGAGTTTTCTTTTGACGCTTTAATTTTAAATTTGAAAAAGCACCGTATCGATGCTGTGCTTGCTGGAATGTCAATTACGAAATCCCGTAAAAAAGAAATTACTATGATTCCTTATTATGGTGATCAGGTAATTGAATTATCTTTGGTTTCCTCTCAACCCCTGGACATGGCTGCTCCCTTGGATAGATATACTTCGGTAGCTGTTCAGACAGGGACATTCCAAGAGGACTATTTATTATCTCAGCCCGGAGTGGTTGTGCGTTCTTTTGATAGTACTTTAGAAGTACTCATGGAGGTACAATGTAGGAAATCTCCTGTAGCTGTTTTTGAGCCTTCAGTAGCATGCGTAGTATTGAAAGATTTTCCTAATTTGTGTGTTACTACTCTTCCTCTTCCTGAGGATTGGAGGGTATTAGGTTTCGGTATGGGTGTAGCTAAAGATCGGCCCGAACAGGTGAAAGAAGTGCAAAAAGCTTTACAAGAGTTACAAAAGGAGGGTGTTCTTGCTGATCTCGCTAAGAAGTGGGGGTTAAGTTAAGGGCCACTCACAATATTATCTATGGAAATCCTAGGGCATCTGAATTTTTGAAAAGTTCTTTTTAGTTTTCATAAAAGTATTTTCTAGTTTGTTTAAAGATTAATTTGTGCAGCTCTTCTCCCAGCAGTTGTTTCAGAGGAGCTTCATAATTTAGTATGATTTCCTTATTTGAAGAGACTAGTGTATGTTTGGTTCTTATCCTTGCTATCCAGGGTTTCAGGATAGGTTGTCTTATGTAGGTATACATTTTTATTGCTCTACTTGTCAGGGAGTGGTTTTGCCTCATGAAGTTTCTGTTGTTGTAGTTGATAGTAATGGTCAGCCAAGTGGTGTGGCTTCTGTTTTGCGTTGTAAGAACCATCCTATTCGCGGGACACATTCTTCAGGTCCATTGACAACCTTATGGGGATTAATACCTAAAGATCAAGAAGCCGTGGACATTCGTGAGCGCATGAGCCGTATATGTTTTAGTATAAGAAACTTAGATATTTTTACTCTCTTAAGTTCCTTAGGTGGGGGGGGATGCATATTTTCCGGGGTAGTGCTTTGTATGATCGTGGCTTCTCCCATGATTCTTGGTCTGCCTTTATGGTGTTTCTCTTCTATCCTTTGTGGAGTTGGTTTTATTTTGTGTTTGCTTGGGGTCATATTGAATTATTATGCACGTTTTCGTTTACGAGAATGGCTACGCTTATCTCAGGATTATATCCGATGCTGTGATCTTATTCCGGTTCAGAAGGGGACAGAAAAGTACGTAGTTCTTACGGAATTTCCTCCTTCGTGTCATATATTGGATCCTTTATTGGCTAAGGACCCAGGAGAGACTCCCCCTTTTTCTTAATGTGCTAGACAGTTACAATTTTATTTTTTCTTTTAGGAGGTTTGGAGGAGACAATGCTACAGCAGGATATGCAAAGAAGGACAGCTTCAGGGAAGTTAATTTTTTTAGGAACAGGGAATCCTGAGGGCATCCCTGTTCCTTTTTGTTCTTGTTCTATTTGCTCAGGTAATAAAATACATCGTTTACGATCTTCAGTATTGATACAGTTTGGTAATAAAAATTTTCTCATTGATTCTAGTCCAGATTTTCGACAGCAGATGTTAACTCATAAAATCATACGTTTAGATGGGGTACTTCTTACTCATCCTCACTACGATCATATTGGAGGGATCGATGATTTGCGTGCATGGTATGTTGTGAATCAACAGACTCTTCCTGTAGTGCTTTCAGCAAGTACTTATAAATATCTTTCTAAGGCGCGAGAGCATCTGGTTCAACCTCCGAATCAATATGGGACATTAGCAGCAGCATTAGATTTCACTATTTTGAATGAATATCATGGCTCGTATTGTTTCCTTGGGTTGCCCTATACCTATGTTTCTTATTATCAAAAATTTTGTCAGGTTACTGGATATCGTGTGGGGAATCTTGCTTATCTCACGGATATGCAAAGATATGATCAGGAGATATTGAGTTATTTATCAGGAGTCGATACGGTAATTCTTTCTGTATCTCCTACGCAAGAATCTTCTCCATTTTTAGGCCGAGGTTATTCACATCTTACTTTAAGTCAGGCAGAAGATTTCACTTCTCGTTTGGGTGCCAAGCGTTTGATCCTTACTCATATTAGTCATTGCTTACAAAAAGAGCTGGATGAAGACCCTCATAGGATATGTGCTTATGATGGTATGGAAATTTCTTGGTTTATTGAAGGGATGGATAATGAAGAAGACAGATTCTGATGAGAATAAAGGTCGCGAAAGTTCTTTAGGATGGCGTTTTTCTCTTCCTTGTGAGGAACAGGATCCAAGTTTAGCTTTAGCTATAGTATGTTATGCAAGTAAGGCAGAACAGAAAAATGTCGAAGAACATAAAGAAGAGTTGATTTCTCTTGCAAGTTCTTGTGGTATTTCTGTTTTAGAGACTCGTTCTTGGATATTACGACTTCCCTCGCCATCTACATATTTAAATGAGGGGAAGTTGTTAGAAATTCAAGAAATTTTATCAAGATTTCCTTCGATTGGGACTTTAATCATTGATGAGGAAATTACTGCTTCACAGCAGAGAAATTTAGAGAAGCGTTTAGGTGTTGTTGTTTTAGACCGTACGGAAATTATTTTGGAGATTTTTGCTTCTCGAGCTTTGACTGCGGAGGCAGGTCTTCAAGTAGAGTTAGCACGTGCTCGTTATCTTCTTCCTCGTTTAAAGAGAATGTGGGGGCATTTGTCACGCCAAAAATCTGGAGGGAGTAGTGGAGGCGGTTTTGTCAAGGGAGAGGGAGAAAAACAAATCGAACTTGATAGAAGGATGATTCGAGATAAGATTCATAAGTTAACAGCAAGCTTGAAAGATGTAGAGAGACAGCGTAAAGAACGCAGGAAATCAAAAGAGAGACAGGGAATAACTTCATTTGCTTTAATTGGATACACGAACTCAGGGAAAAGCACATTATTAAATCTTTTGACTTCAGCAGATACTTATGCTGAAGATAAACTTTTTGCTACTCTAGATCCGAAAACGCGACGTTGTGTGCTTCCTTGTGGCCGGTGTGTTTTGATTACTGATACTGTTGGATTGATTCGTAAATTACCTCATACCCTGGTTGCAGCGTTTAAAAGTACTTTAGAAGCTGCTTTGCATGAAGACGTTTTACTTCATGTTGTGGATGCTTCTCATCCTCTAGCTTTTGAACACATAGAAACAACAAAATCTTTAATTCAGGAATTGGGGATTGAAAATCCTAAAATTATTACTGTATTGAATAAAGCGGACGCTCTTCCTGGAGGGAGAGTATCTACGAAATTGCGTTTATTTTCTCCACGTTCTGTGGTGATTTCAGCAAAAACTGGAGAGGGGATTCCTGCGTTTTTAGAAGTGATGTCAGAGGTTATTATGCAGAATTACCCCGAAGTACGTTTAGAATTCTCTTATAAAGATTATGGGAAGTTCACGGAACTATATGATTTAGGTTTAGTTCTTTCACATTTTTGTAAAGACGATGTTTTATTTGTAAATGCCCATTTACCTCAAGAACTAGAGAAAAAATATCGTCCATTTATTGTGTCCCATTCCTAATGTTTTCTAAGGATATGTGGGTAGAATACGTATAGAATTTTTCCTAATATTTAAGAAAAGAATCTTTAATTAGTGAGTAAAATAGCAATATTTTAGAATACTTCCATTGAATGAGTTTAATTTATAGCTAATTATTCAAACTTATGACAGTTGCGGAAGTTAAAGGTACCTTTAAGCTTGTATGTTTGGGTTGTCGTGTCAACCAGTATGAAATTCAGAGTTATCGCGATCAGTTGACTTTTTTAGGTTATCGAGAAGCCACTGATGTAGATCCCTGTGACTTATGTATTATCAATACTTGTGCCGTTACTCGATCAGCTGAAAGTTCAGGACGTCACGCTGTTCGCCAGGTGTGTAGGCAAAATCCTGAAGCTTTTTTGGTTGTCACGGGATGTTTGAGCGAGGCGGATAAGAATTTTTTTTCTTCTTTGGGTCGTCAGTGTTTATTGGTTTCCAATAAGGATAAACACCAACTTATGGAGAAAATTTTCCCTCATCTTAAAGAACTTCCTGAATTTCGCATTCGGAGTTTTGAGGGGAAATCACGGGCATTCATTAAGGTCCAGGATGGATGCAATTCTTTTTGTTCTTATTGTATTATCCCTTATTTGCGTGGCAGGTCGCGTTCACGACCTGCAGAAAATATTCTTAAAGAAGTTTCTGATTTGATTTCTCAAGGCTTTCGAGAGGTGGTGCTTGCCGGGATTAATGTTGGTGATTACAATGACGGCAGCCATACACTTGCGGATTTGATTCGTAAAGTGGATAATTTGGAGAACATAGAAAGAATTCGGATTTCTTCTATAGATCCTGAAGATGTTGATCAAAGTCTTCAGGAAGCGATTATTTTTGGTAAGCATACCTGTCATTCTTCTCATCTTGTTTTGCAATCAGGATCAAACGCAATTTTAAGGCTAATGAATAGAAAATATTCACGGAAAGATTTCTTGCATTGTGTCGAGTCTTTACGTTCTCTAGATCCTCAGTATACGTTTACTACTGATGTGATTGTCGGTTTCCCCGGAGAAACTGAACAAGATTTTGAAGAAACATTGAGGATTATTCAGGATGTAGGATTTATTAAGGTGCATATTTTTCCCTTTAGTCCCCGCGAGCGTACGAAAGCTTATACCCTACCCTCTCAAGTTCCCCCCTCAGTCATCTATGAAAGGAAAAAATATCTAGCTTCTGTTGCTGAGGAGGTGGCTTATCTGGAGATGAAGAAACGTATAGGTGGGACTTATAGTGTTCTCGTGGAAAAAATTGATGACCAAGGTATAGCGCATGGCCATACCTCATATTTTGATATGGTATGTTTCCCTTCGGATAGCAAAGTGTTTGTGAATACAATGGTTGACGTGCGTATTGATTCTGTAGAAGAAGGTATTCTTAGAGGAAATCGCATATGATTAAATTGACTCAACAGTTTAAGCCTTATACGTTGATTCCAGGGTCATGTATCCCCATCCCTGGCTCTAAATTTTATGCTCGAGTATTCCCTACGCTTTGGCAAGTATTTTCTTCTAAACATGAATTGGTCGGGGAAGGGAGGATTTCTTCATCAGGTCCTTTAAAACGTTTTTGTGTTTTTCAAGATTTACATCGGGGAGGTATTTCCGTATTCTCAGAGAAGTATAAGTATTATCTTTTGCCTTCGGGGAGAAAAGTAAGTTCTGTACGTGGTTGTCTCCCTCATGCGGATCAAGCAGAGCCTTTTCTGTCTTTGGGCGTATATAAGCATGCAGATTTGCATAAGATGCGTCTGCGGAGAGACCTAAAAGAAATTCTTCCTTTTTGGTGGCGTTTAGCAGCTTTGATACCTCCGGATTCTTCCGAGAGTTTCCAGGAGATACAAGGAGGTATTGGGAATCTTTTTCATGTTGTTCATCAAAAGATATTGCAAAGAGAGAAAACAGAAATTCATTCTTCTTTGTTATCGCTATATCTCGCAGGATTTTCCGAAAATTTTTTACCCAGAATCTATGATACAGAATATCAGGGAATTCTTAATGATTGTTTTGATGTAGATACACAATCTCATGTGCCTTTTTCTTTACTTCATGCGAGTTTTTGTTTGCTTCGTGATATTTTTATTTCCCACGATGGGGAAGTGCTTGATATCCTCCCTTCTTTACCTCCTGAGTTCCCCTGTGGAAAATTAATCCATCTTTCTCTGGAAGGTATCGGAAAAATTTCTCTAGAGTGGAGAAAGAAAACTATCCGTAAGGTTTGTTTGCATGCTCAGGAGAATAAGGATCTCTTTTTGAGGGTTTCTTCACCTTTAGTTAGTTGTCGTTTACGGCAGTGGAAACAGAAAAAGATAATTTTTTCTTCAAGGGTTTCCTTGGGAGAAATTATGGAGATAAAAGCAGGAACGACGTATGTGTGGGATTGTTTCCTTAAGTAGATAAGTTGACTAATGGTCGAGAGACTTTTAAGTTCAGAAGATATTTCCTTGCTTGTTTCAGGAAGGCAGGTCTGTCCTCATAAATTTTTGGGTATTCTTTCTATAGAAGAAACCCAGGATAGGATTGTTCTTTTTCGTCCCGGGGCATCTTCTGTTGCTATAGAGTTTCAAGGAAGTATAGAATATGCACATGCCCACAATTCAGGGATGTTTTCTTTTCCTGTTCCCAAAGGAACTCTTCCTCAGGACTATCGTATTTATCATCAAAATGGATTACTGGCTCATGATCCCTATGCGTTCCCATTGCTGTGGGGAGATTGGGATATATTTTTATTTCGTCAGGGGAATCATCGTCGTATTTATGATCGTATGGGAGCTATTCCTTGTGAGGTTTATGGTATCCATGGTGTTTTATTTGTTGTTTGGGCGCCTCATGCTCAACGCGTCTCTGTAGTTGGAGATTTTAATTTTTGGAATGGTTTAGTGAATCCTTTGAGTAAGTTAGGGGATTCAGGAATTTGGGAGCTCTTTGTTCCTGGTCTCCCCGAGGGAACCATATATAAATGGGAAATAGTCACCCATTCGGGAGATATAATAGTAAAAACTGATCCTTATGGAAAAAGTTTTGGTGTTCCTCCTCAGAGTGTTTCTCGGGTTGTAAATAGCGATAGCTATGTGTGGCAGGATTCCTTATGGATGGAGAATCGGAAGAGTTTGACTCGAGAACGTCCTTTAATGATTTATGAAGTGCATTTAGGTTCTTGGCAGTGGGAAGAGGGGAAGCCTTTAGGGTATCGTCAAATTGCTGAAAGATTAGCTCGCTATTGTCAAGACATGCATTATACTCATGTGGAGTTATTACCTATAACAGAACATCCATTGAACGAGTCTTGGGGGTATCAGGTTACGGGATATTATGCCCCTACTTTACGTTATGGTTCCCCAGAAGATTTCCAATTTTTTGTAGATTATTTACATTGTCAGGGGATTGGCGTGATTCTTGACTGGGTCCCTGGGCATTTCCCTACAGATACTTTTGCTTTATCTTCTTTCGACGGATCTCCTGTATATGAATCTGTTGATTATCAGGATCCTCTTCATCCCCATTGGGGGACATATACGTTTAATTATCGTAGTCCCGAGGTTGTGAATTTCTTACTAGGTAGTGCCCTATTCTGGTTAGATAAGATGCATATCGACGGCTTGCGTGTTGATGCCGTTAGTTCTATGCTTTATTTGGATTATGGGCGTAAGCAAGGGGAGTGGATCTCTAATATTTATGGAGGTAGAGAAAATCTCGAGGCTATTGAATTTTTGAAACGTTTAAATTCTGTGGTTCATGAGGAATTCCCTGGGGTCTTAATGTTCGCTGAAGAATCTACGGATTTTCCTAAAGTTACAGAACCTGTGAGTTGTGGAGGATTAGGTTTTGATTATAAATGGAACCTAGGATGGATGCACGATACGTTTCGCTATTTCAAAGTTGATCCTATTTTTCGTTCTTATCATCATGATGATCTTACTTTCGCTCTTTGGTATGCTTTTAATGAAAAGTACCTTCTTCCTCTTTCTCATGATGAAGTTGTACATGGTAAAGGTAGTTTATTATCAAAAATGCCTGGAAATTCTTGGGAGAAGTTTGCTCATATGCGTTTGCTATTGAGTTATCATATCTGCCAGCCAGGTAAGAAACTCATTTTTATGGGTGGGGAGTTTGCTCAGGAACACGAGTGGTCTCCCGAGCGTCCCTTAGATTGGAGTGTACTTCAGCATTCAGAAAATATTGCTTTACATCGGTGTGTTGCCGATATGAATTCTCTATATTGTCGTCTTCCTTATTTTTGGTTAGGAGATGGGACTCCCGAGTCTTTCCTCTGGGTAGATTTTCAAGATACTGAGAATCACGTGATTGCTTATTACCGTTTTGCTGGTGATGATCGTAGTCAGGCCGCACTTTGTATTCACCATTTCAGTCCTATCTATTTCCCTTCCTATGTTTTTCATTGTCATAATATAGACACTTGTCAGCTCATTTTTAATAGTGATTCTATAGAATATGGAGGGTCAGGGAAAGGTCATCGCCCTCCTATTTTTTGTCGAGATGCTCAAGGGGTTTCTTGGGGAATTGATGTAGATCTTCCTCCTTTAGCTACTTTGATATTTCAAGTTACTTTTTATTCATCTTAATTAATTATCCAAAATATAATTTATTTGTTTTTGTTGTTTGTTTTCATAACTTAATTTGTGATTATAATTAATTAAATCAAATAGATTGTATTTTTATTTATGTCTGTTTCTAGAATTCCCAAAGATGATCCTAATAACTTAGGTATGGTGAGACAGTTAGGTACCTATCCTATAGCTAATCGAGGGTCGTCAAATAGTTCTGTCCCTTCTCCGATATCTTTATATCCTAAGGATATCTCTATAGAAAATAAACAGTTTTCACATTCTGTAGGTTTGTTCGCTGGGTTAGCAATTTTTACCTTGGCTATGGTTATTGTTGTTGTAGCATTAACTTGCTTAGCTCCTGGGATTCCTCAGTCTATTATTTTAGCTATAGCTCTGTCTGGTGTTTCTCTAGGCGGAATTTCTGCTATGAAAAATATAGTCTATAAAATCAGAGATGTTTTTTCTCCCCATATGTCTGAGAAACAGCGTATTAAGAGTGCCATGGGAGTGGGGATAGGATTTTCAGCTCTAGGATTTGCTATGAAAGTAGGAGGAATCTTTGTTCCTGGAGGATATGATGCTGTTGTCGGACGATTAGGAGGAAGTGCCTCTTCAGGAGGAACGAGTTCTTTATTTACGAGCCTCTCTCACTACATCTATGTCAAACATTTTCGTTCTCAAAAAGCAGCTTCTGGAGAGCCTCTGACGCGTATTGAAATCATGCAAGAAGCAAGAAAACTACATTACATTAGCTTGAGTTTATTGAGCTTAGGAACGGGATTTGCAATTCTGGGTATTGTTCTGGGTATCGTAGGTAGTTTGGTTGTAGGAGGAGTGCCTGCAGCAGTCCTACTGGTTCTCTCACCTCCTTTGATTTCTATTGGCATTGAATTTGTTTTAAGGACACTATTACATAGTAGTGTTGCTAAGTGGAAAAACTTTTTAGAATCTAGAAGAAAACAAGAATTATTTGTTGATTTTGGATTGAAAGATATACGTAATGAAGTTTTGTTAGGCGAAGATCTTGAGGAGAGTATTAGTATTAACAATCTTCATGAGGAAGGTACGCCTCAGTACGCAAATATCCAGGGAAAAGGGGGAGCTGGGATTTCTTCTGAGGAAATTAATCGTCGTTTGTCTTTAACAACACGTCAGAAGATATTATTTTCTCTTTCTGTGCTACTTTTAATCGCAGGAATTGCTGCAATTTTTGCTTCGGGATTTGCAGGGATGACTGCTATTCAGGTTCTTCTTGTATCTACTATAGGATCTACAGTTGCTTTTTCAGTACTCCCTATGGTTTCCTCAGGTTTCGCTCACAGTGTATTCCAAATGAAAGCGCGATTTAAAATTGCTCAAGCTCGTCGAAAAGAAAAACTTGAGAAACAACGGTTTCTTCGGCAACTTCCCAAAGATGTGGAAAAACTTTGTACAGAAGAAGAGATTAATCATCTTTGGGCAACTTTTGGATCTGATGTCATTGTAAATACCGAGGTTTCTATAAAGCGAGAACTGGATGCTTTTGATAAAGGGATTAGCACGCAAGGGAGTATATTCGCGGGGATTTTCCTTGTCTGTGGGATAGGTATCATGCTATTTGCTTTGATTCCTGCTCTCAGCCCTATTGTTGCAGGAATTTTAAAAATTGGTTCCACATTTTTGGTTATTAGCGGTGGGCTTTATCTAAAGCAGCTCTCGTCATGGATGTTCCTACAGCTAGTGAAATTACGCTACCGTTTGAATTTGCGTAGGGAGCAATTACACCACTTCACTTCGAAAAATGATATTTCTGACGAGAGCTTTATTCCTATCGATCCCGTGTTCGATGATCTAAATCCCGGGGATTTCGATGCTAGTGACAACAGTTCTGAATAAAATCTCATTTTTAGTTCTTTAGTTTTTCTTTATTTATTTTTAACAAAATTATTTTTGTGTTTTTATTTATTTTATTAATTTTTTTGTATGTTGATAAAATATGTTTATAAATAAAAATATTTTTTTAATATAAAAGGGGACGCATATGTCCGGGGTTAGTGGAATCAGTGGTGGGTCAGGAACAGGAAGAATTCCCCCTGAGAGAAATGGTGATGATGATAAGTCAGTTAATAAGGGAAGTATCGGTGGACATGAGGTGTCTTCACGAAGTTTCTCTGAATCATCTGAGAACAGCAGTTCCAATGTTCAGCAAAGAGCTCAAGAATTACTAAGTCAACGATTTGATGTGCGTTCTCCTGAGGAGCATGCAGACTATTTAGCTTCTCAAAATAGAGGAACAAATCCTGGATTTTTAAGTCGTATTTGGAAAGCAGTTAGAGATTTCTTCCGTCGACCACAACAACAACCCATGGAAATTTCTTCACCAAGACTTGTTGGTTATCGTAGTCGTGGATTAGAAATTCCAGCAAGACAGGAGTTTTTCTCGCGTTTAGTACGAGTTAGCTCTGATAACAGGCTTCCTTCCGATGAGGATATAAGTTCTGGAGATGAAGGTACTTCAAGGGAAGTATCTTCTACTGATATGGGCGAAAGTACAGCTACTACATCAGCAGCATCTTCAAAAATCTCTGGATCTAAATATCGTGAGAGGTTGTCTAATCTTGGAAGTAGGTTCTCCAGTTTCTTCAATACGGCATGGTCTAGAAGCGAGGAGCATACAGGACCTTTGGATCCCCAACATCTTATATCTCCTGAAGAGCTACGTGCAATGGCAGATAGTTATGAAAGATTATCTGGATATGCTACCGATGATTCTGAAAGACAACAGATGGCAGAGTTGGCCCGGGATTGCCGTGAAAGAGCAGAGTCACTAGATTCTTCCTCCGGAGGAGAGGAATTTGTACGCGTTGTAGGGAACTCTTCATTTTATGTAGAAGACGTAGAACGTGTGGTTCGCGGTGCTTCTGATAATGATCTTACACGGATTATGAAAGAGGCAGAAGAGGCAGAGCATATTCTAGGTGAGATTGATGAAGATGTTCGAGTTGTTCTGGAATCTGCAGATAGAGTAGTTTTACAATTAGAATCAGATCATTCATTAAGAAATCGCATTCGTGATGCATTGAGGAGATTAGGAGAAAGCATTGTCTCCATGTTAAATGTGATAAGAACAGTAATTGTTGGTTTATTCCGTTCCATGAAAAGAGGAATTGTCGCCCTGGGAGAAGCAATTACGCGATGCTGCCGCTATAATGAGGAAAGTAGAATATATGAAGAAGTAGCAGCTACGCAGAGTTCCGAAGGGGAATCACGATTAAGAAACATGGCAAACACTGTTAAAGAGCGTTTGCGTACTATCCTACGACAAAATAGCGATTCTATTTCGCTTTCTAGCAGGATAGTTGGCCTTTGGAGACGAGGTAGGCCAGATTCTGTTGTTTTAGGTGATGATAGTGTGATCGGTGGACAAGGATCTGACGGTTTATATGAAATTATGGACCTCTTCACACCCAATAGAAGAGGCGGAGTCCTAGGGAATTATGATGAAGAACCTCATTATCGGATACCTGATAGAATTCCTGTACCTCAAAGAGAACCAAATCCTTATGTAGGTGAAGAGCCTGAATCCTTTCCAGGTATACCGCTGTCAGGGATATATGACCATCCTCGTAGTCGTTTTATTTACGATATACCCCGTACTAGTGACTACGACACCCCTCGTTTTACGGGTAGAGAATCGGAGTATTTAGAAATAATTGGATCTGTTGATGGTGCTAGTGAAGAAAATATCTATGAAGAGCTCGAGGTATTTGGTGGGAACTCAGATGAAGGAGTAAAAGTAGAATTAGGAGTGACTCCCGGGTATGGAGCTGCGGCAAAAGCAGCTCTTATGTCAGATGGATTAGCAAGAGCACAAAAACGAGTACAGTTTCAGTTACAAGTCATGGTAGAGGAGTTTGATCCTGACCGTCCTCCTTCTACTATTGGTAATACGAATACATATTCTGCGCCATTGCGTAATAGTATGGGTGATGAAGAAAGCACATCTATCTTAGGAACCATAAGAAGAGCATTTGGAAATTTTCGCTCAAAAACGAATCAATAGATAAATAGTATTTAAAATACAAAAAGCTATAGAGAAATACTTTTCTATGGCTTTTTGTATTTTTATGATTTTAATTTTTTCATGTAGGCATCTTTCTTCTTATCTCAAATAACATGGAGAAGAAGATTCTTCTTTTGATAGCTATGATTTTTTCTTAGAGATGTTAAAAAGTAATATGTGTTCCTATGTGTAGGTAATTAGAGAAGGTGGATGAGGAGATTTCGCCTTTATAATTGCATAGGATTTTCATGTTGTGGAAGATTTGTGTTTCATTATTGATATTTGCTGCGAAAGCATTTCTGGCTACAGGGCTTCCTTGAGAGAGCCACGAGCCGTTGCTAGCGATTAGAGTGGTTAGGATTTTAGGGTATTGTCTGTACACAAGAGGTTGGTAGGAGAGATAGCATTTCCATAGGGAAGGAGCCGTGAAACTATCTTGTTTTATTTGTATAAAGATTCCTATGGGTAGTGCCAAAGTATGTAGGGGGGATTCTGTAGAAAATATTCGAGGATAGTCTCCTATTTCTTTACACTGGGATGTTCCTGAAGCGAAGGCCACAGCTTCCAGAAATGCTGCTAGGCTATAATTTTTTCGCATTAGGAAGATAAGAGTGGTTTCAAGTGTCGCAAGAAAGCTATGAGTATAGAATGTTCCTTGAGAAGATTTATTATTTTCGTAGTGACTAGAGAGTTTATGATCACCATAGTTGTAAGCTAAAGATCCTGTGGTGATGAGTTTCTTATGCATCCAAGGGAGCTGAATTTGCATTCCGGCGAGATAGCTTTTTGATGAGATTTTATTGTGAGTAACTTTTTCTTTGATATGCGTGAATTGCTGAGAGAATATGAAGGCGAGTTTTTGATTTGATATTGTTGTAGATGCAGGGACGACAGCATATCCTCCCGAGATCATATGGAATCCGTGGATATGATTTCTTGTACTTTGATGAATATTGGTGCCTAGGCCATAACCAGAGATGAAGAAGCTACTCTCTTCATCGGTGGGGGGGGGGGGGTAGTGGGATTTTGTAGTATATAGATTCCCCCACAAGGAGTTAGCAACTAAAGGAGTATTGTATTTAGGATTGGGAATGTAGTATTGAGTGGCGGTCCAGTCAGCATAAAGCATACGGTGAGAAGTATTTGCTGTATCTAGAGTTGTTCCTGCTGTTGTAGTATATTCTTCCCAATAGGGGGACCAGATGCCTTGATAGCCATAGTGTTGTGTGTCATTAATGGCTTCGATATTGAGATTGTCAATAGTAATTTTTTTTGTAGCATTATCACAGAGATAAAGGAAGGGAACTTTAGTAATGGAATTAGATAGGTCTACGTATTCATAGGGGTTTTCATTTTCATCATTAACTAAGGTTAAGTTTCCTGAAATTGTTACAGTGGGGTTGTTATCCTCAGTATATGTAGTAGTGTTATCAGTAGTAGTACTACTAGGATAGATCCATATTTTTGGAGCTTGTGCGTCTTCTTTGAGTAGAGAGGGCAGATTAAGAGAGAGCTTTGTAATTTCTAAGTTGCAATTTTCTGTGGTAGTATTAGACCCTGCTTGTTTTTCTGTTCTGATTATTCCTTGATTTCCTAGACGTAAGAACCCTTCAGTTTGTGTCAAAGAATATAGGGCTAGGCAGGCTCGGTCTTCTACAGCCAGTGTCCCATAAGCGATTTGATTTGTATTTTGTAAATAGCTTGTATAATCTGCTTCTTGTGGTGATGCATCTGGAACATTAGCTCCCGAAAGAAGAACGGTCCCTAAATGGTAAGTTTCTGGATTAATAGTTACGGATGCTGATGGGGTCGTGTTTTCAATAGGATCATAAAAAACAATACAATATCCTTTTCGTGATCCAATTTTTAAGTCGAGATATTCTGTAGTACTGATGGCATTTCTATAATATTTATCAGTTGTTGAAGTGAAGTTTCTATTAAAGATGATATCACCATAGTCTGCTGACAAATAAAATTCTGCTGCTGCGTTTTCCTGCCCTTGATTTATTAAAGCTCCTCCTTGTTGTGAGTTATTATTTGAAAATAATATAGGACCGTTATCGCGAATTGTGAGGTTTTTAGTATAAATCCCACCGCCGAGTTTTACAGCAATATTATTGGTGAAAGTAATTGTTTTGCGATTATTTATTATATTACAAGAATCAATACAGTAAATAGCGCCGCCTCCTGCTCCTGTCTCCCTATTACTAACACAGTAATTGTTGGAGAAAGTAATTAATTCGTCATTGTCAGAAATTATTAATGTCTCTGCATAAATGCACCCATTATTTCCCCCTTGGTTATTCTTAAATGTAATGGGGGCATGGTTTTGTGTTATAGTTACAGTCTTTATCGCTCCTATACTTCCTCCCCTGCCATATTTGTTAGATTGATGATTGGACCAGTTACATTTATTATTTTGAAATGTTATTTCCCCATAGTTATTGCTGATCGTTATATTATTACGTGCATAGAGTGCCCCTCCTTCATCTGTTGCGATATTATTTAGAAAATGTATAGGGCCTTGATTATTAGAGATATCGATATTTATAGCTCGTATAGCTCCTGCATTTTTATAGATGCCTGAGGATCCTGCTATATTTTCCATAAAGCAACATAGCTGTTGATTATTCGAGATGACGCAATTGTTTAGGCAGTAGATAGCACCCCCATTTCCTATAGTGTGGTTTGCTTGGAAGATCACAGGGCCAGGATTATTTATAATACTGAGATTATTTACAGCAATGCCTCCGCCTCCTTCCTCTTGTGACTGTGAAAACTGACCTCTTATATAGAAATAGTCGTTGTTAGAGATCTCGAAGTCTACACTTGTATCATTTAGTTTTCCTAGAGTTTTAGATGAAAGATAGGAAAAATAGGAATCCTCGAGATTTTCGATATCAAAAGATTCAGATGATGCATAATCATTTGCTAGGATATTGTGCGGATAAAATGTAGTCAAACAACTGAGTAAAACAAGAGAACAAGCGTAGGAGCGCATAATTGGATAACTAACAACCAGAGAATCACGTACTATACGTCTCTATAACGTATGTCTGATAAGTTGTCTAGGTGTTTATTTGTAATTATTTTTCTGTTTTTGAATAGCTTTATTTTTGTATTTATAAGAGAAGAAAGTTTATAAAAATGGAGAGAAAGATCCCTAGGGCAAAGAACCTTTCTCTCACTAGTGGCTAGAATATGCTTTGAATTCCAGTGATTATACGATGATTGATAGATGCTTGTTTGGAATTGTAAACATAATCTATGTATCCTGTAATTCGTTGAGAAAACTGAATATCATCGTGTAATTGTAATAAGAATCCGTTACGTGTTAAGGGGATCCCTCGTATAGTGAAGGTTTCACTATTAGTTATGATTGTCATATTAGTGTGAGGGTTGGTTCGGTAGACATCAGGTTTATAAGCAAATTTCAACATGAGTGTCGATGGAGCTCGTTTAAATGGAGTATACCATGTTGAAACAAATCCTACGGGAAGGGAGAGATTATGTCCCTTGCCTCGGGAGAATTTTCTAGCTAAACTTCCGCTTTCTTGAAATGCGCTTTGCCATCCTCCGAAACATTCAGCAGAGATAAACCCAGTGAGATGGAATTGCTCAGCAAGTATTTGTGTGATGTCAAACCATAGAAGAAATGGGTGATTCACAGAGACGGAAACATAATAGACGTTATTATACCAAGTGGCTTGAGATTGCAAAGGAGTCTGCAGGTAAGATCTTGAATAGTTTGTGGTCATGTGGTTTTTAGCATAGACATATGCGGATTCCCAAGCAAAATGGATTTCTCTATTTGGCGTGGCAACAGGGAGATTTCCAAATAAGCCAAAGAAAACCATTTGTTCGCTACTTTTAGCTTGATATAGCTTGCTTTTTATTTGTCCATAGAGCTGACCGAAGGCTATACCTAGAGCAGCTTGGTCAGGGTAGTAAATACGGACATTTGTTTGGTATCCTCCGTGTCTTCCTGAAAATCCATCATATTGTGATCGAGGATGTTGATGGGAATAAGCGCCTAATGCTTTGATTGAGGAGCCCCAACCTTCGTGTTCTCCCTGAATATGGTCTCCCAGTAGGGAATTTGCAAATATTTGTGCAGCAAAAAATGAAGACCATAAGGAATTAGGAACTAATTCTCCACGACGTTCAGGAGCAAGAATATAGGACGCATATGGGGATGGTGAAGGATTCCAAATTAAGTATAGTGTGCGGTTATCTGTTCCTGAAGGTACACCACCATTGGGTGTTGGAGATAATAGAGGAGCAGACCATGAGGATTCCCAGGATCCTTGATAACCATAGTGATCGGGAACAGGGATTTCTCCAGTGGTGAAACTTGTTGCTGTAGGATTATTATTATTATTTGAAGTAAACGTGGCAAAAGGAATAGTTAAGGAACTAGCTAATAATGAATTATCATATGTAGTTTCTGGATCCTCGCAAACAACAGCTAGTTGTCCTTCTAGAGTGATTGTCTGTGCTCCTGAGTTGACAGTTGCTGTTTCCCAAGTAGGGCTGAGATAAGAAGTGACATCACAACCTAGGTTTTTTATACTAAAATCAGTTGCTGTAGGAAGCGTAGTAGTAGGGGGAGTTCCTGAAGATGTTAACAAGCCGATATCTGCTCCTGAGCCTAGAGTTAGTCTTCCAGGATCTGCTGTTAGCCCTAAGACATTAAGTGTTGCGTTATCTGTAACTACAAGCTGCCCATCTTGAATAACGACTTTACCACATAGAGAAGATAGGGAATTCTCTGGATGAAATTGTTCTGATAGGGAAAGAAGAGCAGAGGAAAAGACTACAGACCCTGAGTATCCAGTAGTATTAATGATGATTTCATTTGGTGTTGTCCCAGCTCCAGTGTCTCCAGCTGTTGTTCCTGGGTTAGTATTGGTAATAGGATCGTAAAAAATAATTTTCGCATCCCCTGAAGCACTGATTGATGTGATTTTTGCATTACCATCTAGTTGTATGGCATTGCGTACTCCGGGACGGGTGTTTATTGTATTTCCAGCAAAGGTCATTATGCCTCTGCCTGCCGTTAAGGTTAGTGAAGAATCTGCAGTAGAGGTAGTATCTCCCACTGAGGAACTTATATAGATTGCTCCACCTTGTTGTGCGCGGTTATGATAAAAATTGGTATCCCCAATGGTCTTCATAGTAAGGGATCTTGCGCAAATTGCTCCGCCATTTTCTGTGGCTGAGTTTTTAATGAAAAAAAAATCTGAATTTGTATTTAGAGTACAGGTAGTAGTATAGATAGCCCCACCATCTTTCGCAGCAGAATTGTAGCTGAAAGTTATGGGATTAGTATTGTTATTGAATGTTACGGATTTTGTTGGACAGCAAATAGCACCTCCTGATCCTGCAGCAATAACTACAGAAGGCTGAGGGGTGACTGTTGCTAATCCATTTGCTGCTGTATTTCCAGAAAAGGTAATAGAGCGTGTATTACCTTCAAAGGTAACAGATCCATCGTAAATAGCCCCTCCACCACAAGTCGCATAGTTTTGTGAAAAGGTAATAGGACAAAAATTTTTATTAATATCACATGTAGCATCGGTCTTATTTAGAATAGCGGATCCGAAATTACCAGAATTATTTTCAAATGTAATTTTTTTATTAATGTTGGTAATACTTAATTTTTGTTCTGTTTTGAGGACAGATCCACAGCAACAGTTCACCGTTGTTGTGGTTCCTTCAGTGCTATCTCCACCAGCGCCAGTAGTAGAGACAACGGGCGAGTAGGATGTACGATTGTTGGTGAAGATAAGGTAGCTACAGTTGTTAATTGAAGTAGTTGATCCCGAAATAAGCCCTTCACTTCCTGTAGAGATATTGTTAGAGATTACGAGTTTTGATAAGTTAGATAAACTCAAACTTCCTGAAGAGGAGATTAATGCTGTATCATCTTGGACAGGTGCTTGGCAATTGGAAAAGGAAAGCTGATAGCCATTCCCAAGTAGAGAGAATGAGGTAGTTGCCCCAAGGAATGAAGAATCAAACTGTGCACCAAACAGGTTGTTTACATTACAGTTAGAGTTGAGACATACAGTATTTGCCACGTCATAAAAAGGAAACGTCACATTATTCGGAAGAGATTGGGTAGAGGCCCACCCTGTAATACATAAGCAAGATAAAAAACACAAAGAAGAAGATTTAAAAGAAGTCATGTTACGCCCTGTTTATTGATCCCGCTGTTTTAGTTAGATTAGAATCGAAATTTGCTTCCTATATCTATACTGTAATTACGGGAGGATTTGCGTAATTCATAATTGCCGTGAGTAAAAATTTCTATATTATTATTTATAGATGTGTGCGTAGACCCTTGGAAGAATATCGCGTACCTGTCTAAATTTGTTGCCGATGTGATCCATGAAATATTGTTGGCAAGTAGTAGTGTAGTGCATTTAGGATCCTTACGATAGACATCAGGAACATAAGCAACTGAAAGACTATAGAAATCAGGATGTTTATGCGATCTTCTATCAATTTTAAATCCTGCAGGTATAGATACATTAATTAGATAACTAGAATCAAAAGAGCGAGCTTCTTCTTGTTTTTCTTTGAAAGATTCATGTTCTGCATAACCTATTTGAGCATGGACAAAGGGAACAAATTGATTGAAGGGGAGATTCTTGATTCTTAGGATGATGGGCAGGTTGCCGCCGATTTCTCCTAGCCAACAATTATTATCCCAAGAAATTTCTTTTTTAGGAGCAAAGGTGTATTGTGTTGTCATTTCTTCGGTAGTGCGGCTATAGCATGCACGTGCAGAAAAACCTGTGAAGATAATATTATTGATGGGGTGCTTTATAGAAAGATATGCCGTTCCCATAAGGGATTGAGATTTCGATGTGGAAACTACATAATCTTTCGATCGTCCAAACATTTGAGCGAAGGCAACGCCAAATACTGATCCTGCAATTGTTTGTGAATTAGCACCAACTATGTAGCCTCCGCTAATCCGACGAAATCCATGGGAATTTTCATCACGCTCACGATGAAAGATATTGGAGATCCCCGCAAAGTATAGGCCTTGACCATAGTTAAAGCCATCACAGCTTGATGTAGCAGCATCATTCAGGGAACGCAAATCAATTAATGCTCCCCATAGGCTATTTGGGACTAGTGTTGACTGACGTTCAGGACTTGGAAGAAATCCTGTACGTGTCCATGTTGCTTTAAGAGTTTTAGTATTATTTTCTCCATTTTCCCAAGAAAACGTCCAAGAGCCTAAGTAACCATATTGTGCTTCTGGAAACTCTACATTTGTTGTAATTTGATTGTCATTCTGAGTGGTAAGGACTAAGGGATTGAGGGTAACTGAGTCTTGATTAAACAAAGAATGGTTTTCATAAGCATGTCCAGATACATCATCTATAGAAACAGATCCATTAAGTATGATAGAACCAGAACTATTTTTAGTTTCAATTTTAGCTTGGCTAGATGCATTAAGAGAATCTAAGTTTAGATGGAGATCAGTAATAGTTATTTGACCATCTGTATTGTTTTGAGCCGTGCCATTATTTGTCGAGTGTTCGGTAATTTGTAATGTTGTTCCTCCATCCATAAGTAGGATAGAGTCTTCTTCTTGAGTGAAGGAAAGTACAGCGAGAGTTGCTTTATTTGCTAAGATTAATTTTCCATTGGATAACTTAACTTTTTGATAGATAGTTGAGGTCGAGTCGTTTGTATTGTCAGTATCTAATCCTGAGAAAATAACAGAACCTGTGTATTTGGAAGAGCTATTAGGGTTAATTGTTAGTTCTTGGTTATTGGCTGTATCAGGAAGAGCTCCAGTAATTGGGTCATAGAAAATTAAGCTATAATTTTCTGAAGCAGATAAAGAAGAAATGGTTGCTCCCTTCCCTAGGGAGATAGCATTTCTTTGTATGGTTGTGTTGGTCTGGTTAGTTTTTTTTAGGTTATGATAAAACACCATAGGACCATAGTCTGCAGATAATGACAAAGTTCCATTATCTGCTATGTAGATAGCTCCTCCATCTTTAGAGACGTTATCTCTAAACATTGTAGATCCTGAGGAGGAAATACTTAACTTATCTGTGTGAATAGCCCCACCTGAAGTTGAGGCAAAATTATTCGCAACGAAAATAGTTTGTTGGTTGCTTATAGTGATTCCTGTGTAATCAGAAGGAGTTGCTGATGGTGTTGTTCCCGCTTGCTTAGCGAATAATGCGCCTCCTAGACCCACAGTAATTCCATCTGTAGGAGAGACTTCTGGGAAAGCAGAGTTATTCTGTAGGATCAAGACCCCATTGTTGGAGAATGTGACATTACCTTCTCCATAGATAGCTCCTCCTGATTTTGCATTGTTTGCTTCAAATTTTACTACCCCATTTCCAGAAATATTTATTGTTGTATTTTTTTGTGTGGTTGTTTCAGGAGGAGTTGTAGTTGTGGGATCTACAGCATGGATAGCCCCTCCATATAGATTTGCTGAGTTGGTAGCAAAAATTACAGAAGGACATTGAGTAATGGAAAAACTTTCAGAGGAGCCAATAGCTCCTCCGTTATTAGCTACATTACTAGAGAATGCAGCTTGATGCACCTTATTAATCGACCCATTTTTTACCCAGATACCCCCACCATTACTTGCTGCATAGTTGTTTTGAAAAAGAACATTCTGTGTATTTTGTAAGAATAAAGATCCCGATACATAGATAGCCCCACCTTTAGGAGCTGGGATAGAATCAGTAGGAGTACTGCTATTTGCAAGAACACGACAATTCGTAAAGACACAAGAAGACAATCCTGAGATTGTGTATGGAGCAGCATTGGTGGTCGTGGCGCTAGTTGCAGGTGTTGAATTTAAAGCTGCACCATTTGTTGTTGTACAGAGGTTCATGAAAGAAATACTATTTCTTCGGCCTATAATAGTAATGGGTCCTGAAGAATTCAAAAAGCAACTTAGTGGGGTAGCTGCTTGGCAATTGTCAATATTTAAAATATAAAGATTACCAGTAAGGATGGCTGTTGTTCCCTCAGGATTTGCAGTAATCGTATAGGGGAATTGTTTATCAAGATCTCCGTTATACGTGCCACTGGGGACCAAGATTTCCAGGGAGTCAACCCGAGATGAGTAAGTAAGAGTTAGTATAGAGAAGACAATAAATTTACTAAAAGAAGCTTTCATTGACTCGAGAAGTGATAAAGGATTTACCATTCACATAAATAAAAAGTATTAAAAAATCAATAAGATGGAAAAAAGAAGAATATAAGATGTTCTCCTTGAATAAGAAAAAAGACCCTTAAACAAGGTAGGTATTTAACTATCCTTAGAGATGGCACAGAGTTAGTGTTTTTCTAGTAAATATGTTGTATTTTCCCTATGAAAATCTTCATGGAGGAGGAAATCGTTGGAAATTCCAGGGGATATTCATACCATTTTTTTAGAAAATGTACTTTCCTCCTAAATCTGCATTATAATTTCTAGAAGATCCCCGTAATTCAAAAGCAGCGTGAGAGAAGATTTTAAAGCTGTTTCCCAAACTATGATGTGCTGAGCCTTCAACTAATAATGCTTGTCGTGCGAGATTTGTAGCTCCTGTGGCCCAGGAAATACTTCCTGAAGGGAAGTAAACCTTAGACTTAGGATATAAACGATAGATGTCTGGAGAGTAGCCAAGAGAAAGGATAAGTTTATTCGATGGGGTATTTCTCTCAAATTTTAATCCTAAAGGAGTGGCGATATTCATTAAATGAGCACTTTGAAATTCTCTATTTTCATCTCCTCCGTGACGTTCTTTGAAATTTTGTTGTTCTACGAAGACAACGCGTAGTTGGGCGTAAGGAGAAAAGTAACGTCGAGGTAGGGTACCGCCTAAAGTAGCCGAAACACAATGGTTATTCCATTTTCCTATAGAAGCAGGGTTGGGAGTATGTTGAGTTTCCATAGCATTGCGTGCTAGACTGTAGCTGAGATGCGCATCCAGGATCACAAGAAACTGATCAGGAAGTTGTGAAATGATAGTTCCTCTTTTGTTAGAGAAGGTATGGTAATGCATCATGCGTTCTTGTTTGGAATGTATAGTAGCAGCATAAATATGAGATTTCGTATGCGCTAGGTTGTAGTCCTTATCCCGACCGAATAATTGGCAAAAAGCAATATCCATCAGATGACCATCTATACTTTCAAAACTGGTTCCTAACATGTATCCAGAGCTAATGTGTCGGAATCCTTGTTGAATAGAAGTGGAGTCCCTATGAAAGAAATTAGAAATTCCTGCTACCCAGAACCCTGGAGCATTGGCGCTGTCTGTACTGACTTCAACAAGTTTCTGTATTGCCTGTATATCAATTGCCGAACACCATAAACTATTCGGAACCAAAGTAGCACGTCTTGCAGGACTGGGATTATAACCTTGAGATTCCCATTTTAGTTCGAAGGAAATTTGTCCACTAGTGGGATCCTTAACTTGAATTACTTCCCATTGTCCTTGATAACCGAAATTAGAAGTTGTCGATCCCTGAGGAATAATATTGAGTCCTGATGTATCAACCTGTTGTCCTTGCCCGGCAGAGATGCTCAAGATATCTGTAGAAAAGTTTTTGCTAAGAAGTGGATTGTCATAGAATTGACCACTAGAATCCACAAATTGTAAATCCCCAGTGACAGACACTTTTCCTGTGTTGCCGTTCCCTATAATGTTAATAACTTGTCCTGATCCTAAGGAATCTAAGTTTACTGCTAAGTTGCTAATAGTAATCGAGCCATCAGCAGCAGTTTGTTGTGTATAACTAGGAGTTGTTGTTGCCTCTGTTCCTGTTGAGGATACGGGAAGAGAGAAGGGAAGATCACGTAGTAAAGTACGAATTTTACACACTTCCTCTAAATATTTGGATACTATCCTTTCATCGAGTAGAGAAGATTTAGTTGCTTGTGATTCAGAGGAACCAGCAAATGTAGGCGTATCTGTAGCTTTTGTCAATGCCGTTGCCTCAGTCGTGGAAGTAGGAGGAGTTTGAGTAGCTTCTTTCTGTGTATTTTCAGAATTTTGCTCTGTAGAATTATTTAAGGTAGATTCATTTTGAGATGATGGTTGTTGCTCTGTTGTTGAAACAAAGCCCGCACGGATTGTGGTACCTCCATCCATAATAATTAAAGAACCAGGATTTTGGATAAATGAATCTGCACAGAGAGTGGCTCCATTTTTTAAAACCATGGTTCCAGATTCTAAGACTACAGGACAATGAAAAATACTTGTTGTATTTGCAGAATCTTGGGCTTCTTCTTCGGTTAACTTTTCCCCAGAGAAAACAATACGACCATCATATGTAGTCGTAGAGGATAGATCAGTTTGATCATCGGCAGCATTGAATCTCAGAGGGGTGGACGAGGAACCAGAGTCTATAGGTTGAGTAATAATAGGGTCATAAAAAGTAAGGCTATGACCTGTCCCAGCTCGTAGTTGTAAGATTTTTGCTCCTTTCCCTAGATAAAGAGAATTGTGTAGCGATGTTAGGGTTTTAGATGCAGTATCCGTTTGAGTAGTGTCTCCTGTAATTGAAGGATCTATAGCTGTTGTCTGTGTATTTCCCCAGAAAGAAATATTTCCATTTGTAGCAGAAATACTAATCGTTCCACCATCAGTGATATAGATAGCTCCTCCCTGGGAAGCAGTATTTCCTGCAAAGGTGATATCACCACCGGAAGATAGGAATACAGATTCGCTATAGATAGCTCCTCCAGAACCATAAGCAGAGTTATTTGAAAAAGTTACAGAAGCATTTCCAGAGATTGTAACTTTAGATAAGTTGCTCGATGTGGAATCCTGATATGTTGAACCTAATTGAGCTTGGATATTGGCATAGAATCGACGAAGCAGAGCTGATGGAGAATAAGGGGAATCAGTTTCTGTATCCTCAGAGAGTGCAGACGATGTTATACAGCAAATCGCTCCTCCATGTCCTTGAGTATTTGAGGATACTGTAGTACTTTGATTGGACGGCTCTGTTGTGACAGCAGCAGATACCGCTGGTTCTGAAGCGCTTTTCGATGGTTCTGATGATCCTGAAGAAGTACTTTGTATAGTCTTGTTCCCAGAAAATATAACTGTAGCATTTTCAGTAATCTCTACACTCCCTGTAGAGTAGATAGCCCCACCTTGATCTTGAGCCATGTTGTTAGACAATGTGACTGTCCCCGTATTTTTGGTAATGCTACCGTTTCCTAAGACCTGGATAGCGCCTCCATAATTTTTGGAATTATTTCCAGACAAGGTGATATTTGCATTATTACAGAAGGAAATACTCGGAGATGAAGGTTGCTCAGATGAATCGGAAGATACTGAATTCAAAGATCCCGAAGAAGAAGAATTACTAACATCCGAATTTGTAGATCCTTTTAGATGACTATTGAAAGAATCTACTTTTTTACTTTTAAAGGTTAAAGAGCTGTTTTCTTGACTCTGCTCTTTGTCTTCTTCATCATTTTTTTCTGATTCCCGCCCTTCTATTTCTGAAGTTTCCCAAGGTGCTTGAGATTCTTGCATAACTGCTGTAGATACAGTCACTACTTTAGAAGCATCCGCACTAGGACTTCCATTAGATCCTGAGCTTGTGTTTCCTGGAGTGGTAGAGGATACTGTACTTTTTTCCTCTGAACTTTCAGAGGTTGTAGTATTTTTAGGACCAACGTAAATAGCACTTTCTGCTGTGGATATATCAGCCGTAGCAGAGATGAAAGATAAATCAGAGAATCCAGAGAAAGTTAGAGAGGAATTTGCACTATTGTTAATAGCAGATCCTTTCCCCGTAATCGAGATGTTGGAAAAAGTAAGAGAATGGTTGTTTCCTACGAAACTTAGGGTGCCATCAGTATTAACAAAGCAGCTAGTATTTGTAGAACCAGAAGAAGACGTAATGCTATTAGAAGTAGAATTTTCCGCTCCTGTAGTTACACTAGCATTTCCTCCATCTGTAGAAGGAAGGGTTGTTGTTAGAGAACATTCAGGTGTTCCTTGGGATGAGCTAGGATTAGAAGATTCTGGTTGAGTTGATTTTGTTATAGATAATGATGAGCTTGTTGTAGGCAATGCCGTTTTTGCTATGTTAGCTTGTGTTTCTACATTTTGTGTTTGTGTTTTTTCTTCTTCTGCGTTGTTTTCTTCATCTGCTTCTTTGCTTACTTCTTCATTTTTAGTTTCTTCACTGGTTTGTTCTTGAGTACTAGAGACATTTGCAAAGGAAATATCTGTAGATAAAGTATACGTAGTTCCATTCGTTAATGAAGATTTCCTTTGAGAAAAGGGAGTTGTATTTGTTCCGTCATAGTTGTCTTTGCTTTCCAAGACAATATTCCCTTGTTCTTGGGAAGTTTCTTGAACCTCTGTAGAATCAAGAGATACATGAGAGATAAGAGTAGAAGAAACTAATAGAAAATGAATGGAGGACTTCATAAACAATCTTTATTGCAAAACCGTTACTTGGTTTTTAGAGTAGAGGAAAAAGTGAAATAAATCACAAGAAGATTTTGTTCTCAATAGAACAAAACAAACCAAGGATCTTATTAGATTAATCTTATGTTTTTAATAATAAAACGATTAATATAAAATGATTCTTGGTTTTTTTCGTGTATTATGGGCCATAAAATCAGAAGACCTAAAAAACAGAAGCGCCTAATTTTTAGGATCACAATGATGGGTAGAATGCCCTTTAGGACAGCAATCTTTGGATGAATGTTTTTTAGAACAGCAACTGCAACAGCCTATGAAATAAAGAATACCGGCAAGTCCTATGATAATGTAAGTAATATTTGTTGCTGATGTATTGGCTCCTCCGCATAATCGTTCAATTATGTTGATTTTGTAGTGAGTTAACCCCACAATACCGACATTTAATGCGCTAAGAACAACGATAAGACAGGATAGTCCCCGAACAAGTTTGCCTAGCATTGCTTTTCTCCTAAATGATGTATACTTAATTCCACCTTTTAATCTTTTTTATAATTTAATAAAGATTTTTTTTACTTGTGATTTCTTGAAGAGACATTGACTTTTTGCATACAAGGAGTTAAGTTTGGCAAGAAGTTTTTTCGTTAATCCATAGTAAAACTATGGTTCTTCATTGAACAGCACAGGGGGTAGGCAATGAAACGAACATATTTAGAAAGAGAAGATATTGTTACGCTGGCTAAGCTTTCTGCTTTAGATTTAAGTGAAGAACTCATACAGGAGTATAGCACTTCATTGAATGATGTAATTCACACTATGGAAGAAACTATCTCCATGGATGTCGTAGACGTTGTTGATGACTTACCCTTAATTCAAGTTGTTGGTCCTGAGGATTTACGAGAAGATATTGTGACTTCAAATTTTTCACGAGAGGAGTTTCTCACTAATGTTCCGGAATCATTAGGAGGATTAGTCAAAGTCCCTACGATAATTAAATAGAGAGAAGCAGGAAACTATGTATCAAAAGAGTGCCTTAGAGTTAAGAAATGCTGTAGCTCAGGGAGAGCTTTCTGCTACAGCAATAGTTAAGTATTTTTATAGTAGAATACAAGAAGAGGATAGTCGCATAGGAGCCTTTCTTTCTCTCTGCCAGGATAGAGCATATGAAAAAGCAGCTCATATAGATGAAAAGCGTGCACAAGGCAAACCTTTAGGAAAGTTAGCTGGTATCCCCATAGGAATTAAGGATAACATCCATATTTCTGGTTTGCGTACCACGTGTGCTTCAAAGATGTTGGAAAATTATGTAGCTCCGTTTAGTGCTACTGTGGTGGAACGCATAGAAGCAGAAGATGGCATTATCTTAGGGAAACTCAATATGGATGAGTTCGCCATGGGATCGACGACACAATACTCTGCTTTTCATCCTACGAGAAATCCTTGGGATTTGTCTTGTGTCCCCGGAGGATCTTCGGGAGGATCTGCAGCGGCAGTAGCTTCAAGGTTTTGTCCCATAGCTTTGGGATCTGATACAGGGGGATCTATACGTCAGCCCGCTGCATTTTGTGGTATTGTAGGATTCAAGCCTTCCTATGGAGCTGTGTCGCGCTATGGTTTAGTCGCTTTCGGTTCTTCTTTGGATCAGATCGGTCCTCTAACTACGGTTGTTGAAGATGTAGCGCTCGCTATGGATGCTTTTGTAGGTAAGGATGATAAAGATCCTACATCGAAGCATTTTTTCATAGGATCGTTTCAGGAGGCATTATCTTTAGAAGTACCTCAGTTAATCGGTGTCCCTAAGAGATTTTTAGAGGGACTGAGAGAAGATATTAAAGAGAACTTTTTCGTATCCCTAGAGGTTTTAGAGAAACAGGGAAGCCGGATAGTAGATATTGATTTGGATATTTTACGCCATGCGGTTCCTGTATATTATATTTTAGCATCTGCAGAAGCTAGTGCTAACCTAGCACGTTTTGATGGAATTCGTTATGGTTATCGGTCTCCTGAAGCTAAAACCATAGAGGAAGTGTACACTTTATCCCGGGCTCAGGGATTCGGAAAGGAAGTAATGCGGAGAATTCTTTTAGGAAACTATGTACTATCTGCAGAGAGACAAAATATTTATTATAAGAAAGGTACTGCTGTTCGTACAAAAATCATACAAGCTTTCCAGAAAGCCTATGAAGTATGTGATGTCATTGCTATGCCTGTATGTTCATGTCCCGCATTTCCTTTTGGAGAGATTTTAGATCCTACGTCTTTATATCTTCAGGATATCTATACTGTAGCTGTGAACCTAGCCTATCTACCCGCGATTGCTGTCCCATCAGGGTTTTCTAGAGAAGGGCTGCCTCTAGGATTTCAAATTATTGGAAAGCGAGGCCAAGATCAGCAAGTTTGTCAGGTAGGCTATAGTTTCCAAGAACATTCCGGAATAAAAAATATTTTTCCTACAGAATGTAGGAAAACTCTTGATGGAGGGATAAAATCATGAGCAGTATTTATGCTGATTGGGAATCCGTCATAGGTTTGGAAGTCCACGTAGAATTGAATACAACATCCAAATTGTTTAGTGGAGCTCGCAATCGTTTTGGTGATGAACCTAATACCAATATCTCTCCTGTATGCACAGGATTACCCGGAACATTACCCGTATTAAATAAAGAAGCGGTGAGAAAAGCTGTTTTATTTGGTTGTGCTGTTCAGGGTGAAATTGCCTTATTTAGTCGTTTCGATAGGAAGTCTTACTTTTATCCAGATAGTCCAAGAAACTTCCAAATTACTCAGTTTGATTATCCTATTGTTCGCGGTGGTTATGTGAAAGCTTTAGTTCAAGGGGAAGAACGTTATTTCGAGTTGTCTCAAGCACACATGGAAGATGATGCTGGCATGCTAAAACACTTCGGTAATTTTGCTGGTGTTGATTATAATCGCGCGGGTGTCCCCTTAATAGAAATTGTATCTAAGCCGTGTATGTTTTGCTCGGAAGATGCTGTAGCTTATGCAACAGCTTTAGTATCTTTACTCGATTACATCGGGATTTCTGACTGCAATATGGAAGAAGGTTCTGTTCGCTTTGACGTAAATATTTCTGTACGACCAAAGGGAAGTCAGGAACTACGTAATAAAGTAGAAATTAAAAACATGAATTCTTTTGCATTTATGGCACAGGCTCTGGAAGCTGAAAAACGTCGCCAGGTAGATGAATATTTCGCTCATCCACATCAGGATCCTAAGCAAGTAATTCCAGGAGCAACCTACCGATGGGATCCAGAGAAAAAGAAAACAGTATTAATGCGTCTTAAAGAACGCGCCGAAGATTATAAGTATTTTATAGAGCCTGATCTTCCAGTATTGCAGTTAACAGAGGACTATATTAATGAGGTTCGCGCTACTCTTCCCGAGCTACCCTATGATAAATACCAAAGGTATTTAAAAGATTATGACATTGCTGAGGATATCGCAGCTATTTTGATCAGCGATAAATATATTGCTCAGTTTTTTGAAGCCGCTGCTGCACATTGTACAAATTATCGTTCTCTTTCTAATTGGGTGACTGTAGAGTTTATAGGTCGATGTAAGAACTTAGGGAAAAAGTTAGCTTTTGTAGGGATTCTTCCTGAGCATATTGCTCAATTAGTGGATTTTATCGATCGCGGAGTGATCACAGGGAAAATCGCTAAAGATATAGCAGATATGATGATGGCTTCTCCAGCTAAAAGTCCTGAAGATATTCTGAAGGAAAATCCTGATTTACTGCCAATGACAGATGAAAGCGCTTTGTTATCTATTATAATGGAAGTTGTTCAAGCAAATCCACAATCTGTGGTGGATTATCGCAATGGAAAGACAAAGGCATTAGGATTTTTAGTAGGGCAGATTATGAAGCGTACACAAGGGAAAGCACCTCCTCATCGGGTGAATGCTTTGCTACTTGTAGAATTAGGAAAGCAGTAACAGAAATTCTACCATTTGGTAAAACAGCTCTTTCGAAGTAAATTTTTCAAAGAGCTGTTTATTTCTTGACATTCTTTAGATCTAAAGGAGAGTTAAGAATACAATACTTAGTCTAAATACTTTCTATTTTCTCTTTCTTTTAAGTTTCTTTTTTTTAAGTTTTTCGTCTGAAGAGGCTTCCTCTTCTTCTTTCTTTTGATGTTCCTCTTGTTGATCTCTAGTTCTAGATTTTGTTTTTTCTATTTTAGGTGTTCGTATAATAGATGATTGGTGATCTAGATTCTTCGACGAACTTATAGGAAGTGGGGAAGAAATACTACCCAGAGGAACAGTAGTTAAAGGTAATGATGTATCTGGGGAAGCTGAAGGCAAAGCTGTAGGTAGAGAAAAAGTCTCCGTTAGCTTTTTTTGATTTTGGACAGAATCTTCATCATTTGAAGAGTCGGGTTCATAACCACCGGAAAATAGTTTCTCTATCGCATTGGATCGTCTGGGAAGCCGTATATTCCCTTGATGACACTTGTATAGTCGTTGTCGCCGAGAAGCAAGTCTTGCTTGTTGGGAGAGTCGTGTATATTTGGCAGACTCAGATATTTGTTTGTTTCTTTTCTTAGCCAAGAGTTTCTCATCTTTTATTGTTTTAGAAGCTCCTAGAGGTGTGGAAGATTGGTCTGCAAATCGAATAATTTTTTGCTGTTGTTTAACGAGGGCTTCGGTTTTAAAGTGTTGGAAGGTAACTTTATGCAATGAAATTAAAGATAAACCTATAGTCATTATTCCCATTATAAATAATGGGTTTGCAACAATTAGAATACTGCCTCCAGAAGCTATAAAGGCAGATGCTAAAAGTGCTGAGGCTATCCCTAACAAAATAAAAGGTAGGCATACAGCTACTAGGGTATCAGCAATTTTTTGTGCTCGTGGAGTCTGGGCGACATCAGAAACTAACATGGCTAAGCCCAGGGTACCAAGAACAAAACCGGGAATTAAACCAAATAAGAGTAATCCCTGTCCATGTGAGGCAACCAGAATACCTATAATGGCAATGACAGCAAGAGCGAGAATAGTAATGTCATAGACATAGCGCATGCAGGGCTTACGATCAGGAAGAGAAAGGAGTCTGTTTAAGAGGCTTGAGGGAGCAGTCGATGGTCTATCCCCGATTATGGTCTGATGTCTAGGAGGAGAAAAAGACGATTGTCCTGCAGTGCATAGAACGTTACTCATATGCCTCACCCTATTCTTTTTTAATTATTTTATAATCATAGATTTATCATATTATAATACTTTACTTTGTTTATTTGGAGGATTTTATTTTGTTAATTTATTGTAAAGATTTAAAAAAATATATATATATTATTTGTGTTCATAAACACAGTTTCATAAGGAAGAAACATAAGGAAATGTATAGGGAGATAAAAATATTTTAAGATCCGAAAGAAAATTTTTTAGACACTCTGAGGAAGCATAGCAGAGAACAGTTCCCTATGGATGTTTAAAAGGGTAGCACTAGTTCCTACGGCTCCTAATATACCAATCATTAGGAACACCACTTCCGGGGAAATCATAATAAGACAGAATACTGCAGTGACAATGAATGCGGTAACCAGAATACTCATTGCCCATGCTACGAAGTAGTGTAGGTTAGACATGATACTTCTTGTGGAAATACATTTTGTCAGGAAAATTACAGGAAGTAAGATAGTGCCAATGAGGGAAGCTAGAGGAAAGGTGAAAACTTTCATCGTCCCAAGAATAGTGGAAACGACAACCTCAATAATCATTGCCGATTTGGGGTGGAGAAGAGCTTGATTTTGACAATGACGTGCCAAAACTCTCTCTGAGAACGTTAGGTCAAAATAAATGCGAGCACCCTTTTGACACAATTCACGACAATTCATTTTAGACAACAAGTTCCCATTATTATTTTTAGAAGTAAAATTTTATGTGGTTGCAATTTTTAGTACAATGGTAAATCAACAATCAAAATAAAATAATTATTTTATTTTTAAAATGTTACCACTGCAGATCCTCCGAAAAATATCGAAGTCTTAAAAGGATAACTCGTGCTTTGATTATTATGACTATCTGCTAAGGATATGTCCTTTCCTAGAGACCAGCCGTAAAATGCTTTAATAAAACTTCCTGGCCAAGGAGTAAGTTTAATATTTCCTTCAATTTCTCTTCCTTGATATTCAAAAATTCCTTCGGAAGAAGATAGGTTGTTTTTAGGAAGCTTTTTTCTGAATCGTGTTAGACGGTAAGCAGTTCCAAAGTTACATACAGAAGTACATTTATATTCTAATGAGAAATTTAATGGATAAATACAATTAATAGTTAGTTGGTCATTGAGTTTATAAGAAGCTCCAAGTAGGGGCCAAGCTTTTTCTTGATGTAACCCCGTTTCATTGATTACTCCAAAGATCGCAGAGAGTTGGGGTGTAGCTTGATATTTTCCAGATAATACTGCTTGATATAGGCCATAGCCAATTTCAAGATTTTCTGGATCAAGAAAAGAAGAAAACACCACAGACCATTGCCAATTCGTTAAGGATACTGTGTAGGCGCCTAAAGAAAACATGAGATAGTTGTAGTATGACTTATCTTGAAATGTGGCATAGCCTAATAATGATTTGGGATCCTCTTCTGAGGGCTGTGTATGATCCCAGTGGATATCAACACCTACGTAACCCGTAGATAGGAGTAATCCGAATTGAGGAGTCAGGGGTAGGGTAAAAAGAAGAGAAGCATCAGATTGGCATAGACCTAAGGATTGATGAGGCAGCTTTTTAAAATCAGCATTTTCAATTTGCAAATATTGCATTTGTAAAGAAAAAGGGCGGGGTTGAGGGGCTTCATACGCTTCCTTATCAATGCCGCAGGCATCATGAATAATGTAAATAGGAGTAGAAATAAGCTGACCAGCGAGAGTGAGTAGATGAAAAAACAACTTCAACATATTCCTGTCTCAGGGGAGGATTTCAATCATTTGTTGAACCTCTCATACTAACTTCTTATAAGATAGATTACTACTGATTTTCGTATTCTTTTATTTCTATTACTTATGATGAGAATATGTTGTCAGGTTATGTAGAGCAAATTTCATGAAATGTTTTAAAGTGGGTTTTACATAATAAAGGTAAGACATCTTTGCCTAAGGAATGAAGGATGGATCTTCCCGCAATTTTAACTTGAGTAGATGCTCCTCTGGGAAGTTTTACTGAAAATCGTTGTTCTAGTTGTGTCATTGTTGAGACAAAAGCCTCCCGAGCAAGTATGGAGGCTGCTGCGACAACAATATCTTGTTCTCCATGGGTTTTTTGAAATACAGGGAGGTCCACATGTTTTTTTTCTAAAGCTTGGAGTAGGACATTTTCAGATGCGAATTGATCTGAAATAGCGAAGACATTTCCTGCAGGGCGAGGGGCTAATTGATCAATGATAGTTGCGTGTGCCCAAGCTAAAAGGAGATTCAAGTTTTTGAATTTTTTATAGAGTTCGTTGTATTTTTCTGGATAAAGAACCAATACCCTATAAAGGCAAGAAGTACGGATTTTTCTAGCTAAAGAAACTATTTGTGAATCTTTGAGTAACTTTGAATCCCGAATTTTTGTTTTATACAGGTCTTTCAGAATATCTTCGCTAGAAGCATATACCCCTGCTATACATAGGGGACCGAAAAAATCTCCTTTTCCTGATTCATCGATCCCCAAACGGGGGCGGAGATCTTGCTGCATATCCTGGTAGGAAAATGTAAGTAGAATTTCTGGTTCTAAAAAAAACTCAATAAATTCTTGAGATCCTTTTCCTTGAACAACAAGTTTCCCTGAAGAGTATAGAGTACAGTTCACCGAAGGAGAGCGTGCTGAAAAAATTGTATGTGGAGGATATGAAAATACAAAACTTTTTTCCTCTAAGCGAGATTTCAACAAGTTATATAGGGAAGGTGATATCTGAGTAACAAAGGGTGTAGACATAATGTGTAGTGATTCATTTTAATTAAAATCTATATGGGCAACAGCATCTCTGTCTTTTACAGATGGTGGTTCATCTTTATCTAAGGCAATGCTATTCGCTCCTAGGGATTTTAAATACAAATTAAACGTTAATTTTGTATATTCTTGCAATAGGGCAGGATTTGTTCCCCTAATGGAAAGTAGTTAAGTCAACAATCCTAGATATAAAATGCAGATATTTTAAGTATAAGCAAGGGCCATGTCAGAACATATTCATCAAGAATTCGTGCGTTTAGGAGAAATTTTTCGGAATAAACGAGAAGAAAAATCGTTATCGCTGAAGGATGTTGAGACGGCAACTTCTATTCGTTATTCCTGTTTAGAAGCTATAGAAACAGGATGTCTGGGGAAATTAATTTCTCCAATTTATGCTCAAGGATTTATAAAAAAATATGCCACATATTTAGGGCTAGATAGTGAACGTATCCTTCAAGAACATCCCTATGTGCTTAAAATCTTCAAAGAATTTTCAGAACATAATATGGAAATGTTGCTAGATCTTGAATCTCTAGGAGGAAGGAATTCCCCGGAAAAAGCAATTCGTAGTTGGTCAAACCTTTGGTGGGCAGGTCTTGTAGTTATGGGTGGGATTGTCATTTGGTGGTTAGGCTCTGCGCTTTCTATTTTTTAATCCCTGTATTTTCCCAAGAGATTAATTCTATATTCATGGAACATTATCCCATTATTTAGTTCAGGTGTATAGTAATTTTCTGATTTTTATCTTTTCTAAAAGCAAGCTTTTTAAATGAGTGAATGTATAAAGAAAGTAGTTAAGTGAAAATAGAACTACTTATTAAAAGCTATAAAAGGCAGAAAACATCCGCCTTTCATAGTTTTGATGTGATTTTTGTAAATCACCTAAATTAATAGAAATGTTTTTAGATGAAGCCTAGAGCTATTGTGTTGGCTTTTCCTGCTTGTTCTACCAGTTCTCGTTGAGAGTTTGGATCGAACCATTCCTCCTCCTCATCATCACTCTCTTCTGCTTGTGGCACTCTCCCGGTAGCACCTTCAGTAGCACCTCCGGTAGCACCTTCAGTAGCACCTCCGGTAGTACCATCAGTAGCACTCCCGACAGCACCTCCAGTAGCGCCTCTAAGAATAGCTCCAGCGGCATCTCCAGTGCCCCCGCCGACAGTACCTTTAATAATAATTTTAGGAATAACTCCTCCACTAGTAGAACCTTTAGGAGAAGAGCTATCTTTTCTAATTCTCGAACCATCAATACCATCCCCATCTTCATTCATAAAGGTGATAGAAGTCGTTCTAGAACGTAGACTAGGTCTAGTGTTTATGAAGTTAATGATTTGCATTAATAATGGCCATGTATCTTCAGGAGGATTACCCTTTTCATCTACAGGGACCAGTCTCAATGCAAGTAAGCTACAAAGGAGAAACTTTAGGAATGTCGATTTTGTTACTGTAAGCCCATAATTACCCTCTCCTACTTGATGTTGGAAACACGGACTCCCTAGTAGTAGGAAATAGAAGGCATTTTTTACTATGTTTGTAATTAAAGAAGCATCCTTACCTACATATTGGTTTCTTCCTGTTATTGCATTACGGCAAAGAATACCTTTTAGCTGACATTTCAATTTCTTCCATTTTACTGGTTGCATGAGAGTAGGAGCTGTTGCTGAGTGACCGGTAGTAATCCAAACATGAGTAGGAGTCTGTATTTGTACGCTATGGAATCCCATTCTAACAGCTTTTGTTTCTTCTCCTCCTATTTTAGGAAGAGATCCTTGAGAATCACTGATCTCAAAGAGTTCTTTTTGTAGGTGTTTACTGAAGAATTCCTGTATTTGTGTTTGAGCAGTTTTACAACACTGTTCTAAATGATCTCTTTCTTGATCAGTTAGAGTTCTTCCTAACAGAACGCTACTACAATCCAGACCTGATGCCTGTATTCCTACACCTGCTACGATGGGGCCGTAACGCTCTTGTAATTCCTTAAGAAATGCTGTGTCAGGATGTGGCATTTGGCCTTCATTATCATTTATAACACAAGCACATAGACATTGGAAACAATGAGATAGCCAGCTGGGGCAGTGACTTTCACACCAAGGAGAGCAGGAGTCTCTACAGTACCTAGCACCTTGTTGTGTATGCTGATTATCAATAAGTGAAGAAAGTAGATGACCTGCTTTTTGCATAGCTTCTAAGACACTCTCATCGCCCCCTTGAATGTTAAAGGATATATTTTGAGTTAGTTGCGGTTGCGAAGTGACAACAGGAGTAGATCCAGATGATTGATCCCTGTCTTCTTGTTGTGTTTGCTGATAATGACAACTGCAGCTGGGGAGAGGGAAGCACATATAATTCCTCGAAATGTTAAAAATGAGATGTCGTTTACATATTTATGTTATTTTTCCCTGGTCCATTTTTGATTAGTTCAGCAATTTTGTCCACGAATATGGCTACAAATCGTTGATTTTCAGCTTTTTATAAAAGTCAATTTTTGAATTGATGATAATTCAATATGTAAATTGAAATAGTTTAAGCTTGTTTTTTCGTTAGACGTTAGTCTCTGTCTGTTGCTATATTTTTCTACAAATCAATCAATTACTAATTAACTTTAGCATCGATTGTACTGTTGTACGTCTCTTTTTTTTGTAGAGTGATTCCTCTTGTATAAAAAATATGAGATCACATAGCAGATGCTTTAAAGTAAGTTTAGAGAAATGAAAGGATTTGTAAGAGAAAAATTTAGAACAATTTCTCTTATTTAATTGGAGTCATTAATTGTATAGCTGCAAAGAGTTTTGTTAACTTGCTTGCGTTAGCAAGAACTTCTTCTTGTCTGTGGATTTCATTATCCCCCTCATTATTCCTATCCTCCCTCTCTTGTTGTCGCACTTTTTCAGGTGCCTGATAGTCATCAGCAGGCGAGGATACTTGTCCTGATTGTGATTCTGAAGATATAACACTTGCTTGACGTGTCAGTGGTTTTTTAGATGTAGATGAGGATGTAGATGCAGACATAAGTGATGCTTCTGCACGACTTCGATATATTCTTTGTGCACTTAGGAAAATTTTCATAAAAGGATCGTCAGGATTTGCGATGTCTACTTGTGATTTTCCTGAAGAATCAACAGGGATATAGCCACAGCAAAGTAAGATTAACATGAGCAATCTTATAAAATCTTCCAGCTCATATGCAGGGCAACCGCCACTTTTGATTAAAGGAGAATTCGGTCCTGCAGAGATGGTAAGGAATTTTTCAAAGATCCAAACAATTAAGTGGGCTTTTTCAAAACCTAAAGTACCTATTTGTCCAGTGAGTAAAGACATTACTGTAAGATTGGAAAGAAATTTTTGAGCAATTTTTCCTTGATATTTGGATGCCGATGCCGGGCAAGGAATTCCTGTACCAATAGAACTGCTACGATCATCTTCGTCATTTGCTGATGAGCTTGCGTTTTTTTTGTGTCAATTAACCAACATGGGGGAGGGCTGGGTGTGTGTTCGGGGTTCGTCCATTGTTGAGATCCTATGATCCCTAAAAGAATAGGCAATACCTCTTGCAATGGTTGATTGTCTGGTATAGAAGAAAGTAAGGTATGAGCAAGTTCTTGAGAAAGACTTTGCATTCCTCCTGAGTATAGCCTTTTAGCTTCTTTACAAGCTTCTTCTAGTTGAGTTTGTTGCTCCTCTGTTAGTTGTTCTCCATTTTGCACCATTCTCCATAAATTTAAATCTACATTTGTTAGTGCTAGTCCCAAGGAAATAGGCCCATATAATTCCCGTAGTGTTTCAACAACTTCTGGAATATTACTTGTGCTTGTGCTTTCTATAATGCAGCATGCTTTGAAACAGTCACAAAACCATCTCCCAAAGGTTCCACAATGTCTTGAGAAAGGACCAGAACATTGATCATAACAAACAGTACACCCGCGTTGTGTTCGTGGATGCTCAATTATTGAGCTTACTAGCGAGACAATTTGGCTGACTTGTTCTGCTATGTTCACACCATCTCCCGCCCCTAATTGAATTGTTACTCCTCCCACATTTAGTCCTCCTGGTTGAGTAGTAACAACACTACTAGCAGCAACACTACTAGCAGCAGCACTACTAGTGGCAGCACTACTAGAAGCAGCACCACCTGGATTATCAGTTGTGGAGCTGGAGGTAGGATTTTCTTCATTATCGGTATTATCGTTTCCTGCTACTTTAGTAAACCGAAAAAAGGGAAAGCTGAGTGCCATACATTTCCTCCTTAGATTTTATAATTTTTTTCAGACAGCATAAACATCGAGATTCCTATGTTATTTCCGATATTTCCGTTGTATCGGGAAAATTGGGAAGAGGATTGTAAAATAATTTTTTTAAAATATCTATTTTAAAAAAATCACGGGAGGCCTATGGCTGGTGGCTTCCCATACTTGTTGCTAAGGTAGTCATTGGAATTTCCATGGAGTTAGGAATATGGAATTCAGTGATCTCATGTGAGTTTTTATCTAGTTTGATCTGTAGTCACTTGAAGGAATGATTTTTTCCTTTTGATTTAAAAACTCTTCATAGATGGATATATCTTTGTAGATATATGGAGAGGGTTTCTGTCTGTCATATTCTAATACTTTGGATTTGTGTTGAATGTTCTCTTATGAATGAGAAAATGTATTGAGATTGGGGTATGAAGTAGCCATTTTTAATTAAATTGTGTCTAGATTCATAGAGTTTTTAGTTAACAAATGGGATTTTATTGATAATACATTGCTTGGCAACAGAGGGTAATGTGTTTCTTGTGGTTAGCAATCAGGAAAGCAAGAAGTACAGTGCTCAGATATAATTAAAACTAGATTCTCTTAACGAAAAAAGTTAATATGGATCAAATAGCTCTTGGCATACTTTCAATCCCCCTGAAAATATGCTGAGAGCGCTTTTATTTATTTTTTAGAAGAGATGTTTTTTGTTTTTTTGATGCAAAAAACACAGGTAGATCTTTTCATGATATGTATAATTTCGCTGTAGTGTTTCTGCTATTTCCTGCTCTTGCTACTGTGTTTTCTATTTATGAAACTAGTACTGATGAGTAGAGACTTTCTACGATATCTAGGAGCAGTATTCTGCTCTTATTTAGATTGATTTGTAGTATATTAAATATAGAAGATTGGCTTTTGAGTGAGGTAGGCACTATTTTCATTAGCTGCTTGAAGGGGAATCTTCTATTACTTATGTCCTATAAGTACTGGGGATTAACAGGGAAGAAGGAATCTTTCAAGAAAAAGAAACTCGGAAGAGAAGGGATTCGAACCCCCGGTTCCCGCAAGAGAACTTCTGATTTCGAATCAGATGCATTCGACCACTCTGCCACTCTTCCATGCAATAATAGTTTAAGTTTTCTCTATTAGGAAATCAAGTTATCAACAATAATTTTCTTTTTTAAGGTATCTTGTTTATAATCAGCAGATTATATTTATTGCGTTATTCCTCTTTTCATGAAAAAAGAAACTATTAACTAGTATCTTTTTGATTATAAGAAAGATAGGGGTTGTTTTTTCTTGTTGCTTCTTCTAGTTTGAATATCTTATTGAGTTATCATTTCTATATAAGATCATTAGGTAAGGTTTGCATAATAAAAGCGTATCAAAAGTAGATTATTTGTTTTAAAATAAATTAAAGGCTTTTGTTTTTTTAATTTTTATTATGTCGCAGCCTCTATACACAAACAAGTTAATTGCAGAGAAATCTCCTTACCTACTTCTTTATGCTCATACGCCAGTAAATTGGTATCCATGGGGTAGTGAGGCTTTCGCTCTTGCACAGTCTCAAGATAAACCTATTTTTCTTTCTATAGGCTGTGCACATTCTCGTGGATGTCGAGTTATGCTTCAGGAAAGTTTTGTAAATCCTGAAGTTGCCGCAATGCTTAATGAATATTTCGTTAATATTAAAGTAGATAAGGAGGAATTACCTCACGTAGCTAATCTTTATTTTGATCTTGCACAGCTACTTGCTGTATCAGGAGAAGGGCCGAGTATCTCTTCTTGGCCTTTGAACGTATTTTTAACCCCAGATTTACTCCCCTTTTTTTCTGTGAATTATTTAAGTGCTGAAGAAAAATTAGGGATGCCCTCATTTTCTCAAATGATTGAAAGACTGTACGCTATGTGGGAAGATTGTGAAGAGAGAGAGATTCTCGTTCGGCAGGCACATAAAGTTATTGAAATTGCTTCTTTTATAGAAAAATGTTCCAAAAAAGAATTATTGGAAGAACAAGTTCTTTCCCAAACTGTAGCTGCCATCTATCGTGATATTGATCCCCATTATGGGGGGATCAAATCTTTTCCAAAGACCCCACCTGCCTTACTTATTCAATTCTTATTGCGTTATGGTATTGAATATCAAGATAGTCGTAGTTTATTTTTTGTAGATCGTTCATTGCATATGATGGCTAATGGAGGAATTTTTGATCATTTAGGGGGAGGATTTTATTGTTATACTATAGATGATAAATGGTTAATCCCTTGTTTTGAAAAACAACTAATTGATAATGCATTGTTGCTTTTAGATTACCTAGATGCTGGGATATGCTTAAATCAGCCTCGGTATCTATCTATTGCAAAACAAGTACTCCACTATGTGCTTACAGCATTGTATCACCCTGAAGTAGGTGCTTTTTATACTTCGGAACAGGGAGAGTCTTGGGGAACGTCAGGAAAGTATCTAGCATGGTCAGGAGAGGAAATCCGCGAAGTCTTAGGAGAAAGAGCAGATTTATTTTGTGAATATTTCGGGATTTCTAGAGAGGGGTTTTGCAATGGAAAAAACATTCTCCACATTCCTGATCATATTGACTTAGAAGAAATTGCTGAGAAATATCATTGCTCGGTTGAAGAATTCTTTGAAATTTTAGATAGACTAAAAGAAAAGTTACGCTTGCATAGAGAAACAAAGCTCCATTCGTTTAAAGATGACCAATGTTTGGCTTTTCATAACGGATGGATGGTTCATACTCTTGTGTGTGCTGGGAGAATGTTAGGAGAGCATCACTACATTGCTATAGCTCAAAAATGTGGGGAGTTTATTCGTAACCATTTATGTGCAAAGACAACGTTATTACGTAGATGGAAGGAAGGAGAAGCAAAATATTCTGCAGGTTTGGAAGATTATGGAGCAGTGATCTTGGGTTTTCTTTCTTTATATGAATCGGGATATGGAGCTCAATGGTTACTATTTGCTGAAGAACTCATGCAGGAAGTGTTAATTTTTTCCGTTCTGAGAGCGGAGGATTTTATACTACAGATGGTCGAGATGCTTATTTGCTGTTCCAACAAGAAAGTGTTTCCGATGGGGAAAGTATCTCTGGAAGCGCGTTGATTTGTCAAGCTTTGATTAAGCTGCATATGCTTACCGAGAAAAAACATTATTTGACTCATGCTGAGGACACTTTACAATTGAGTCAATCTCGTTGGCATACGCATAAATTTTCCTCTATGGGAAGTTTAATAGCAGCACAAACCTATTTTTCACGTAACCATAAAAAAATTCTTATTTCTCTCGCCCATGAAGAAGATCGCAGGATAATTTTATCTTATTTTTCCGGACTTTTTGCTCCTTATGTATCTTTAGTATGGATGAAACAAGGCGAGAGAGAGTTGCTAGAACGTCTTCTCCCTGAACATGAACATGTTCTCATTCCCAAAGAAGGCCAGAGTTCGTCGATTATTTGTGTTATTGAGCCTGGAATGGGAAGAAAATTTTCAAATATTGAAGATTTTTGCCTCTATTTAAAAGAGCAAACTTTGTAAATAGATTCCTTAGTTTTTTAGAAGGTTCTTCTCAAAGTGGCTAAAATTTTGGGAATTTCTTATATTGAATCCCAATATGAGGAACTATGGGGAGTAACAAGTTATGAAGAGCAGAATCTTGAGTATTTTTTCTCTAGTAGGTTTATGCTTCTCGGGACCTCTAATGGGAGATCCCTCTTTACTTTCTCCATCTTCCAGTTATTTAGAAACATCTCCGGAAGATCCCTCAGGAATTGCTATCCACGATCGGGTTTTATTTAAAGTTGATGAAAATACAGTAGTAACAACTTTAGATGTAATACAGAAATTAAATTTACTCTTTGCTTCCTCTTATCCTCATCTTTTGGATTCTTTTTCTGCACGCTCGCAGTATTATACTTCTATGTGGCCCATAGTTTTAGAGTCCGTTATTGATGAATTTCTTATGGTTGCAGATGCTAAATCTAAAAAGATTTTTATAGATCCTACAACAGTTAACCAAGAAATAGAAGCTATGTTTGGTAGGGATCTCTCTTCTTTTTATTTATATTTTGATATGACTCCTGAAGATATTTTTAATGTTGTTCATCGTACACTTGTTTCTCAAAGAGTCTTGGGAATGATGGTACGTTCGAAGGTTATGTTAAAGGTAACCCCAGGAAAAATTAGAGAACATTATAATGCATTGGCTGAAGAAGCTTCTAAAACCTCTGTCTGGAAATACCGCGTAATTACCGTTAAAGCATCCACAGAGTCTTTGGCTAGTCAAATTGCGGATAAAGTGTGCTCACAGTTGAATGAAACCCGTACATGGAATAAAGAGCGTCTTTATTCTCTAGTTCTTTCTCAGGGCGGACAATTAATGTATTCTGAAGAGTTTGTTCGTAATGATAAAGAGCTTTCGGATTCTCATAAAAATGAATTGCTGAGTGTTGATTATCCCCAGTGCATTTGTGGTCAGCCTAAACTATATAAATCCGGATATAAAATTCATGTGCTTTTAGATAAGTCTCCTATGGTAATGCAACCTCTGGAAGAATTAGAGATGCAGATTAAGCAAACCCTATTTATGAATTATGCAGTGGAAATAGAAGCTCAATATAAAGAAAAATTACGCTCGCGTTATGGTTTTGATAGTTCTATAATTGCCACACTGCTTTCTCAAGAAGCACCTCCATTATTTTCTCTACTTTAGGAGATCTTTTGTCACGTAGTTCCCCTGAACAGCTCATACGATTTTTAAAAGAAGTTCGTGGTCATCCAAAAAAGGGGTTGTCGCAAAATTTTTTAATTGATGGGAACATATTAAAAAAAATTCTAGAAGTCTCTTCCGTGCAGAAAGGAGATTGGGTATTAGAAATTGGCCCTGGGTATGGAGCTCTTACCGAGGTTTTGGTTAATCAGGGAGCTCACGTCATTGCACTAGAGAAGGATAGCATGTTTGAGGGAGCTCTTCGCTTTTTGTCCATAAATTTAAAAATTATCGATGCTTGTAAGTACCCTTTAACAAATTTATCTCAAGAAGGTTGGCAGGGGAAAGGACGTATTATTGCTAATCTTCCATATCACATTACTACGCCTTTATTAATAAAATTTTTTACAGAGACTCCTCATCAATGGAAGACAGTAACTGTGATGGTACAAGATGAAGTTGCTCGTCGTATCACAGCGCAGCCGGGAGGAAAAGATTATAGTGCTATTACAGTCTTCCTTAATTTCTTTGCTGATGTACACTATGCATTTAAGGTTAATCCAGGATGTTTTTTCCCAAAACCTCAAGTTGCTTCAGCTGTTGTTCACATGACAGTCAAAGATTCTTTTCCTCTGAAGGATCAGGATCATGCTGCATTTTTTACTCTCACAAGAACAGCATTTGGAAAAAGAAGAAAGTTTTTAGTTAATGCATTGAAAGATCTTTATCCTAAAGAAAAAGTTCTCCTTGCTCTTCAGAAGTTACATTTTTCCGAGAAAGTACGTCCAGAAATCTTATCATTACATGATTATTTAAATCTTTTTTATTTTCTCTCTCAATCTAGTCTATAAATTTCAAAACATTCTTTTAATAAAAAATAAATTAAAAGTTCACTTTTAATTATTTTTAAATCCAATTTTCTGAAAAAAAACAAGAAATAGAAAGAAGAACCTGATAATATCTCGTTCTGAAACGTAGGAAGGGAGGAATTTCTACTGTTTTTGAATTATAATTTTTTGAGATCAGGAGTATTGAAATGGAGTCTTGGTTATACCGTCTTACACCAAGTAAGCAAGTTCCGATTGCTTGCCTACCTATGCTATCTCCCGTAATGTTACAAGCAGATCAGTGCCTCCCCACACTTTATCTATCTCCATTTAGCCGTTGCTCTGAGGCTAAAGTTTTTGTAGCTTCATTAGTTGGGTAATGATCTAAGACTGAATATTAACATTCCCTATATTAAATCATACTCAAACTACTGAGAAAAGGTTGGGCGATTCTGAAATTAAAATGTGTCAGAATGCGTTTGGTCATAGTTTCCATATGTAAGCCCACCTTTTTCTGCAAACTTTCCTTATCACCATGAGCAATAAACATATCGGGAATTGAGAAATGTAAAACATCGACTTTAAATCCATATGTAGAGAGAAAGTCATTAAATTCTGATGCTAATCCTCCACGGATTGTATGCTCTTCAATGATCACAACTCGGGTGTGATGCATGAGTAAAACGCTAAATAAGTTATTATCAAAAGGTTTAATAAACACAGGATCAACAACAGTAGCAGAAATCCCATGAGTTAATAGGTCTGATTGTATCGAAAGAGCAACACTACACATATGCCCCAAGGAAATAATTAAAATATCCTCTCCTTGGATCAGGATTTCTCCTACTCCTGGAGTGCGGCGTGCTTTTAAATCCATAGATAAGGGATCGCTCTGAAGAGCGGGGATATTAGGATAGCGAATAGCTGTCGGAACATTCCAATGAATAGCGGAGAAAAGCAATTGTTTAAGAACAGCAGCGCTTCTAGGTTGGCAAATCACTATGTTTGGCATCATTCGTAAAATGCCTAAATCATAAATTCCATGATGGCTGCATCCATCAGCGTATGCTAAACCCGCACGATCAATAGCGAGAATCACAGGAAGGTTTTGCATACAAACATCATGAAAGACATTATCAATAGCACGTTGTAAAAATGTAGAGTAAATAGAGCAGATTACGGGGGTTTGTGTTTTTGCTATTCCCGCAGATAGAGTTACGGCATGCCCTTCGGCAATGCCCACATCAATAAAGCGTTCAGGAAATTTTTCTTTAAATTCTTCTAAACGTGATCCTAAAGACATGGCGGGAGTCACCACATGTAAATTAGGAACAATTTCTCCTAACTGGCATATGGTCTCACCAAAAATATCAGGATAAGTAGATGGGGGGCGAACTACAGGAAGGTGTGTGTTCTCTTCGGTAGTGGTGAAATTAGCAGATACTCCGTGGTATTTTGAGGGGTTTTCTTGAGCAATTTCCAGACCTTTGCCTTTAGTAGTACAGATATGCAAAAGAACTGGGAAAGGTAAATTTTGTACTTTACGTAGTACAGAAATTAATTTTTTAATGTTATGGCCATCAATAGGACCTACATATGCTAGGCTAAATTGTTCAAAAATAGGAATCGGACAAAATAAAGATTTTAAACATAAAGACAGTCGATGCCACTGTCTGGAAATACCACTGCCATAACGGGGAATCCGGATCAACCATTTATCCATGTTTTTAGAAAATAAACTCATCTTTGGATGGTGTATCCATCGTGAGAAACTTTGCGACATCGCACCTACATTTTGAGAAATCGACATATTATTATCATTCAGGATGACAATAAATTTTGATAAATCAGCATGGATATTATTCAAAGCTTCTAGGGTTAAACCACAAGAAAATGCCGCGTCACCAAGGATAGGAAGAATATGTGTTTGAGATTCTTTTGGTGTTGCCTTCGCCATACCTAAGGCTAGGGATAGTGCGTTGCCCGCATGTCCAGAGAAGAACAAATCGTGTGGACTTTCTAAGGGAGAAGTAAAGCCACTTAATCCATCATCATGACGAATACGATCAAATTGGATGTTATTCCTACCCGTAATGAGTTTGTGAGGATATGTTTGATGACCTACATCAAAAATAAATTTATCTTTGGGGGAAGAAAAAACATAGTGGAGGGCTATAGTTAATTCAATAATTCCCAGATTGGATGCTAGATGCCCTCCCGTTTGTTTTAGAACAGTGATGATTTTGTGACGCATTTGCTCAGCAAGAAGGGGAAGTTCACTGTAAGTTAATTTTTTTAAATCTTCAGGAGAAGATATTTGATTTAAAAGGGAAGTCGAGGTCATTGTTGTATATTTGGTACAAATGGTTGCAGAACAACTTGTCCTAGGGAGTCTTTTACGACCGCACCATTAGGTTGTAGAGAAAGAATATAACATTGTTGATTTTTAATAGAAAGATGGCCCATCCCTTGATGGATTAAATCTAATATTTTTTCATAAGTAGATAAAATATCCTCAAAAGATTCCAAATCCTCCAGTTGTTTCTGTGCAGTAGATAGTTCTCGAAATAGAGAGTTGAAATCTTGGAAGTAGCCCACGAATACTCCTCAAATTTTTAATGTGTATAAGGGACTTCCTCTAGGGAAGGGAAATCTTCCTTACGTTTTTCTGATAGCTGACGCACTCGTTCTTCAGCTTGCCGAATGCGTGACTCACAAATACGCATTAATGATTCTGCTTCTTCATAAAGCTGTAATGAGGTATCTAATGATGTTGTTGGCTGGCTCATCAAGTCAACAATCTCTTCCAACCTGTCCATAGCCTTTTCAAAGGGAATTTCTTCCATAATTTTAAGACTCTTAAATTTAACAATATTGCGTATCTTCTACAGAAAGAATAGCCTCTCCATCTTGCAGGCGCACTTTGACACGATGATGCTTACGCAAGCTTCTCGCAGAAATAATAGCGCAATTTTTATTAAAGTCAAAGAGCATAGCATATCCACGTTGTAAAACATGTTTAGGACTTAGTGAAAATAACTGCTTGCATATAGCGAGGTATTTCTCTTTGTTTCTTTCTATATTTTGATGCAGTTTTAGATAGAGAGTATCGTCATAAAACATGATATTCGTTTTACAGGCATTCAGTTGATTAGTAATCAAGATAACTATTCGTTTATCTATATTTGTTAGAGATTGCCTTCCTTGAAAGATTTTTTGATTTAGACAAAGAGCCCTGTGGGATAACTGTTTTTGTTTATAATTTAGAAAATAGAAAGAGCTTTGTAATCGTTGGCGTAGGGCACGGCATATCTGAAGATTCCAAAGAAAAAGTTTATGAGAAAAGGGATGTTCCCTATTGAGAGAGATAAGATTTCTTTTAATATGAAAATAACGATGCTTCCAATTGAACAATTGATTACACATACTTGCGTGTAGCATGCGAGAAACATCATGAAGACGTTGGTTGATACGCTGTAAGAAATTATTTTGCAACCAGCGTGAGGATTGCTTATAGCTTTGTATAGATTGTAGCAGTTTTGCTTGCATTAATCTATCAGCAGCTTGTCTTAAGTAATCTAAGGATTGTTGGGAAGAATGAAACAAATCTATACGATCTAATTGACGTCTCCATTGGAGGAGTTGTTGTGTTTTTGCAGAGAGAAATTGTTGTGCATGCGTGTGTAAGTAATTTAGAGAGTTTTGTAGTGCGTGTAGAAGTTGTTCACTACTTTGGCAAACAATTTCGGCTGCTGCTGAGGGAGTAGGAGCACGGACATCAGCAGCAAAATCACATAATGTATAATCAGTTTCATGGCCTACAGCAGAGATAATTGGTAGAGTACTTGTTGCTACCGCTTTTACAAGAATTTCTTCATTAAATGCCCAGAGATCTTCAATACTCCCTCCGCCACGCGCTAAGATAAGAACATCAGCTAAGTTCTCTTCGTTCATTACTTCAATAGCTTTTGTGATTTCTTTTGCTGCGGTTTCTCCCTGAACAGTTACGGGGTAGAGTAGTAATTTGTATTGGTGACAACGACGAGAAAGAATACGCAGAATATCCTGAATTACTGCCCCTGTCGGACTAGTAATCACACCAATACGCTGGGGTAAATTAGGTAAGGCGCGTTTTCTTTCTTGAGAGAAGTATCCTGCAGAAGCTAAGCGCTTTTTTGTTTCCTCTAGTTTTTGTACCAGATCTCCTTCTCCAGCATAAATCAAAGCATGAGCAATAATTTGGTATTGTCCTCTAGGAGCATAGACAGCAAGTTTCCCATGAAGAATAACAAAGTCTCCGTCTTTGGGGTGACGATCAAAATATCGACTTTTGAAATGGAAGAAAGCCCCATGAAGAAAGGATTTATTGTCTTTAATACCAAAATATAAATGTCCACTAGATTGCAAAGAGACGTTACTGAGTTCTCCTTTAACCACAATCTGACAGAAATTTGATTCTAAAAGGTTTTTTATGGATTCAGTAAGAGTTGTTACTGCTTGAGGTGGAGACGATGGAAACATGAATAGCAGGGTATTGTAAGGTTTCGCATTTTATTTATTCTTAAAATACTTTAGTTTCTTATTTATCAAGAAGCTTAATTTTCTTTACCTTTCTTCAATCAAGAACATAAGGATGAATTGATGGGACGAGAGCGTTATATTTTTGGTAATTGGAAAATGAACAAAACTTCTCAGGAAGCGAAGGAGTATTTCTCAATTTTCTGTTCTTTAGTACAAGATATACAAACACCTGTTATTGGTATTGCTCCACCATTCACTGCTTTGCATACATGTTTTCAGAGTTTACATTCTCAGGAATCCTCTGTTTTGTTGGGAGCACAGAATCTTCATCAAGAGATGGCCGGAGCATTTACAGGAGAGGTGTCTTTGCCTATGCTTAAGGAATTTGGTGTTCAATTCGTTTTAATCGGCCATTCGGAACGACGACATATTTTTCATGAAGATGATGCAACGATAGCATTGAAAGTAAGCGCTACAGCTCGTGGAGGAATGATTCCTGTTTTATGCGTAGGGGAGACATTAGTAGATAAAGAAGAGGGAAGAACACAAGAGGTGTTATCCAATCAATTGGTTTTAGGACTTTCGCAGCTCCCAGAAATCTCTTCTATTATTATTGCTTATGAACCTACATGGGCTATTGGTACTGGAAAGGTAGCATCAACTACAGATGTGCAGGAGGCTCATGTTTTTTGTCGTCAAGTGATATCGCGAATTTTCTCTAAAGAAAAAGCAGAGACAGTGTCTATCCTTTATGGAGGTTCTGTGAAAGAGGATAATGCTAGAGGGTTTGCTGCTTGTCCCGATGTTGATGGCCTGTTGGTGGGGGGAGCCTCTATAGATCCTAAGGGGTTTTCTCGTGTAATTGGGCAGTTTCTCCTCTAATTTATGCGATTAGATAAATTCAAATTTTTTTTGTGATTCTGTGAAGAATACGAGAATATGCTATGTGATTTTTTATGATTTTTTTATTATTTAATGCAGAACTCTACTTTTTTCATTATCTTTTCTGTATAAAAGGATGAGTAACTTTTCAAAAAGGATTTTAGGAGAGCACTGTGGTTGGCTTATTTTATACATTTCTATTTTTTTTCTTATCTTATGTGTATTTCTTTGCGGTTTAATCCTGATTCAGGAAAGTAAAAGCATGGGATTGGGTTCTTCCTTTGGTGTGGATTCAGGTGATTCCATGTTTGGTGTTTCTACACCAGACGTCTTAAAAAAAGTTACTACTTGGCTTGCTATTATATTTTGCTGTGGTTGTTTGTTTTTATCTTTCGCTACAAATTATCTAGGGAAAAATTTCCGAGCACATGTCCCCTCGATTTCTGAGGAGAATCTTTATGAAGGACAAGAGCCTTCTCAAGAATAAGCGTTTCTGTTCTTATTTTTATTATGGAGAGGTTCTTGCACATTTCTCTATGATATGTTTTACAAATAGTCCCTATTTTTCTTGGATTTTAAAATACTATCTAGATTCATAAATTGGGATTCCTTGCCTCCTTCTATAATTGAATATAGAAGTGGTTTTTATCTAGTAAGAGCATTTCTTAACTACGTTTAGGCTTGTCTAATTTGAGATAAAAGAAGAATCGTTTGTCTGCTTCACGTTTTTCATATACAGAATATAACCGCCAATGCTCAAAAATTTTAGTTCCCAAAGTCATTTGGTATTCTAAATAATTTGGTGTATTGGTGTGATGCCATCCATAGCGTAGGATAAGGTGATAGTGCCAACAGGGATGGGGGCGTAAAAATACTTTACCTAAGAGGAAATTACGGCGAGAAGATAAAGGAGAGTTCAGTAGTTCCTCGAGAGGGCGGCTAACATCAAGAATATAATTTTCTTTATCGCATTTTCTTAACCCATACTTACTTCTATGTAAGAATTCTAGGGTAACAGCCATGTGATCGTTGCCCACCCACTGCCAAATAAGATTCATGTGATCCCAACGATGTTTTTTCCAGATCCATTCAGCATCTAATGAGAAAGTATTTTTTGATCCTAAGGGGAAGAAAATAGTACATGCAGTTTTAGGGAATGTAGCTTTTGCGAAGGAGTTCTTGAAAATATGTGTAGTCCAAATTTTTGCAGTTATTTGTGATTGCGTAGACATCCTATGGGATAGGAAGGATTCCATTCCTAATTTAATTAGGTACAATGAAGAAAAAGCATCTTGAATAGAAAAGATATAATGCTCGTTGTTTTTCATTAAAGGACGCGAGGCTAATGTACAAGAAACAAAGGGTTCGATAACATGTTTTGTCTGCATATAATTTTTATATGCTGAAAAACGGTAATCTAGATGTATTTTAGCAGAAGCTTGGCCATGTCGGGTGGATTCTCGAGGGACAGAACTATAGTAAATTGCGGATGCTGAGATTGTGGGGGTTAATGTTCCTAAAATTAAAGGAAAAGCTCGGTATAGTTTAGGAGAAACTATTGCACGTAATGAGGAAAAATCCTTCCCTGGGATGTTATTACTAAAAGCAAAGTTGAAGTACCCACATTCTAAAAAGTTTTCAAAATATAATCCTGTATTTTTGATATTAATAGGGTGTTGTTGTAGTGACAAACAGGGGAGTGCTTGATTAACATTTTGAAAGGAGTTGACTTTTACAGAAGAAAACAGATTGCCGTTGAATACAGCATCTCGCCACGTAAGACGAGCTTGTGTAGGACCTGTATTTTTTAAAGAAAAATTATTAGGGAAAATATCCGCAACTGTTTCCCAACTATCGCTTATATGGTACTCTCCAGAAAGAACAGCTTGGTGTTTCTCTAAAGAAAAATCTCCATGAAAGCGATAACGATCCCGAGGTTCTGGCATGTCAATTGCTAAGCGATGGGCATAGTAGCTTTTCATATTAAAGACATTTTCAGGATGTTCTTTCTGAGAGAAATGTATGTTATAGCCAATACCAATGCCATGTTTGAAAAAGCTGTCTAGGAAGAACGTAGATGAAAAATGCTTTTTAGAAATAGGGGAATAGCTGACTCCTAAATATGACCCCAAAAATCCACCAGTTCCTCCACGAAAGTTAATAGGAGGTTTGGGGATCTCCATAGGCATAATAGAAAATGTCGGGAAAAACATTAACGGAATATTACAGAGACTAAATGTTGTTTTCCCTATAGATAAAACTCCATCGGACGAATATTCTAAGTAGTCTCCGGATAGACAAATGTGCTTATTAGGGCCTTCAGAAGTAGAGATATATCCCTTATGAATAATAAGAGTTTCAGGAGTTAGGGTAATCATAGAACCACCTAGAAACCAGGGATAAAGAGCAAATCTACCGTTGGTTAATAGACAAGAATCAGTATCTTCGTAATATTCTAAGTAATCACAGATTAACGTTTTTCCTCGATAGTTGACCATGATGTTCCCATGAGCAATTAACTTGAGACCGCGATCGGGAACGTTATCTACATAAGCACGATTTGCTTGTATACGAAGATTATTATGGATGTTTAATACACCATCTTTAATGTCTAGAGTTCCTGACAATCCTTTGAAATGACTTAAGTAAGATACCTTTTTCTTTGCAGCTTCTTTATGCGTAAGTGCTTCTACATGGAAGTTATAGAGCAGAAAAAAGGGGAGAAGAACATAAAGGAAGCTGTGTTTCATATTTGCCTTTATTCGATGATTTTCATAAGTAGTCCGGCTAAAATATGACGATTTTTAGCTTGTATTTGTGTCATTAACTGAATTAGCAGACGGATATCATCATGATTTTTAGATGACACAAGAGCCTCTAGAATGTCTAACATGAGTTTAGCTCGTATTTCAGGAGAGATTTGATATCTTAAGTAGGGAGAGTCAGGATGCGACTGACCATCTTCCGTGTCAATAAATAAGAGAGTTTCCGTTATAAGTTCCTGAGCATAATGATGTAAAGAAAGTTTATTTTTAGGATCTTTAGTAAGATTATATAATGCAAGATGCGCATAGGCACGAATAATTGGTTCTCCAGGTAGCTGAGCAGCTTGATTTAAGATTTCTAATGCTTGTTGATGAGAAGAGTGAGATAAAAATGTAATTGCTTTGGCTGCAAGAGAAGTTTTCTGACTCTTGAGTATTCTTTTTATGTAAGAGAGATAAGCTTCTTTAGGTAGCTCAAGTAGAGATATAAGAATCTGTTCTTCAGTAGATTGAAGTGTGGATAATGCTTTCGCTCGCTCTACAGGATGTGTTGGAAGAATCAAGTTTCTACATTTCCAAGCTTGTGTAGCGCGTCCAGGGGAAAATATAGGGAAAAGAGCTCGGTTTTGGTTTGGTTGTGTTAGCCATTCCGTCATGAAATCCAACAGATGAGGATGATCGCATCCTAAATGAATTAACGTGAGAGCAGCATTAATCTTAACGTCAAGATTGGAAGTTCCGAGAAATAAAGGAAGAATAAGAGGAATACCTACCTCTTTAGATAATAAACGGGCAGTGTAGATAGCATAACAGCGTTCTTCTTGTATTTGTTTTATAAAAATAGGAAGAGCTTCTTCTTCTTTTCCTAAAGCAAGAAGAGCTTGCGCAGCAGCTAAGGAAATATCGGGATTTTGTTTTTCAGAAAGAGATTTGATTATACGGTAGCTTTGACCATCTTTAAGCATGCCCAAGGCATAAATAGCAGCTTCACAATCTAGAGGAGATGCACTTGTTAATAGATTTCTTAATGTGGGGAGAAAACGTTTTTGACGATATTCTCCGATCATTAGTGTTACATAATTTCGTGTTGTGCTTTTAGGAGAAGATAGAAGTTGACGAATATAGGTATCTGCTTCTTCTGTCTCCAATTTTAAAAAAATAGCGGCTGCAACACATCGAATGTCTTCAGGAAGTTTATGAATAAATGCATGTAAGTAATCAATGACCTTGATGTTTTTTCGACTAGCAAGGCGATAAGCAGCTTCTAAACGAATAATTGGATAGGGAGAAGATAAAGCTTGAAATAGAAGCTCATCAGCAGAGTTTCCTAGATGTTGCGATACAGCAGATAAAACGAATAGTTGTTGCAAAGGATCATCAATATACATAGCTTGGGAGAGAATATCTAAAGCTTCTGATGAACCTATGAGTCCAGCGCCTACAATAGTACTTTTACGAATATAAGGATCCGTGGATTGTAGGCCTTGCCTTAAACAATTTATAGCGATTGTTCTTAATAATCCAAAGTCATGTTCACCATAAACATCCAAAGCTTCTAAGTAAGAAATAAGTGATTGTTCTACAGATTTTTGACTAGCATAAAGAATTTTATGACTCACAGTCTCTGGGAAGTTTCCAAATACTATTCCAGAAAAACTTAATGAGAATCCCAGAGCTAAGATTAAATGAGATAATCCCATAAGTTAATACCAAACTCTAAAAGAAGACGTTGTAATGTTTTAATAGGAAGACCTTGTACATTATAAGTACAGCCTGTAATGCTATGGAGAATGAGTCCTCCACCGTCCTGAATGCTGTATCCTCCACATTTATCTAAAGAAGAAAAAGCTCTTACATATTTTTCTAAGTATTCTTCTGGAAGCTGTGAGAAGGTAACTTGTGTGATTTCATGCCCTGTGATGAGTTTGTGTTCCTTAAGCAAAGCTAAACTAGTAATTACAGAATGCGTTTGATTGCTTAACGTTTTTAACATAGCAATTGCTTCTTCATAAGAAGCAGGTTTATTAAAGATTTTTCCTTTATAAACAACAATAGTATCTGCAGTAAGAATTAATCCTTTTGGGTTGTGAGTGGCTTGTATAGTTTTAGCTTTACCAATCGCTAATGTTTGGGAGTATGCTATCGGATCACCATGATAAGTGACAGCTTGTTCATCAAAACACGATGATATGCATGTAAAAGGAATGCGAAAGTATTGCAGGATAGACTTTCTTCGTGGAGAAGAAGAACCAAGGATAAGATGTGGTTCCATGTGTCCTCAAGAAAAAATTCTCAACTATTATCGTTTTATGATTTACTGCTCGTATAATCTGCCATAGAGCCATCAAAGAAAATAACCTTTCCTTTCTCAAAGATAAGCAACTTATTTGCACATTCATCAATTAGAGTGCGGTCATGAGAGACAAATATTACGGTGCCTTTATAGTCATTAATAGCCCAGGATAATGCAGAAACAGATTCTAAATCTAAATGGTTATTTGCTTCATCAAGGATTAAAACATTATGATTTTCTAACATCATTCCTGCCATTAATAGGCGTGCTGTTTCTCCTCCTGATAATGTGTGAATTTGCTTAAAAGCATCATCGCCCCCAAATAACATCTTTCCCAGAACACTACGAATATCTTGATCGCTAATTCCAGTTTTGCGGTTACGTAACCACTCAAATAAGGTCTCTTCTTTGCAATGTTTTAAAACATCAGAGTGATTTTGAGGAAAATAAGAAAAGGCTACTTGGTGACCAATCTTGATAGATCCTTGAGAGGGATTTTCCACTCCAGCCAGCAGCTTCATTAGCGTAGTTTTCCCCAGACCATTATTTCCAATGATTCCTAGTTTGTCTCCCTGATAGATTTCTAAAGAAAATGGCTGAAACACATTATGATCAGTATAACTTTTACTTAAGTGATCTAAAGAAAATACAACTTTTCCAGAAGATTTTTCTGATAAGGGGAAGCGAATATATGGACGTTGAATATTGCTCTTTTTTAATTCTTGGGGTTGAAGTTTTTTTATTTCTCTTAAACGAGATTGTACTTGACTTGCTCGGGAGCCTGCTCCGAATTTAGCAACAAATTCCTTGAGTTGAGCGATTTTTTTCTCTTTTGATTTGATGTCGGCTTTTTCTTGCTCTCTGGAGGCAGTTTTCATTTCTACCATGGAATCATAATTTCCAGGATAGATAATCACGGTGTCATAATCAATATCCGCAATGTGTGTAGTAATGGTATTTAAAAAGTGCCTGTCATGACTAACAACAATAACGGTACCGTCATAGTCTTTTAAAAAATTACCAAGCCAATTAATCGAGTGAATATCCAAATGGTTAGTAGGTTCATCAAGGAGGAGTGCTTCTGGATGTCCAAATAATGCTTGGCATAGGAGGACTCGAAATTGAAGATCAATGGGAATCAAAGACATTTTTTGATAGAAGAACTCTTCGGGAATCCCAATTCCTGTTAAGAGTTCTTCTGCCTCTGATTCAGCACGATAGCCATCCTCCTCCCCGATAATTTCCTCAATTTCTCCGAGTTGTATACCAATAGCATCAGTAAATTCTTCTAAATACAAAGCGTCACGTTGTTGCATAGCGTTCCACAGTCGAGAATTCCCCATGATAACGCAATCCAAAACAGTATATTCACTAAAATTATCAATGTTTTGACGTAGAATACCCACTCTTTTAGGTAAAGAAATAGAACCTCGTGTAGGTTCAACGACTCCTGTAATAATTTTAAGAAGTGTAGATTTCCCTGCACCATTAGGACCCGTGAGACCATAACGGTTCCCCGGATTAAAGACTACAGAGACATCATCAAATAATACACGCGTGCCTACAGTTTTACTGATTTTATCAAGTACAATACTCATGGGCTCCAGCATAACAAAGAAAGGCTTAGATCACAAGAGGTTTGCCTAAGCTTAGCTATGAGGGTGGGCTTGATCATAGGTTTGTTTTTTTAGCTTCATGGATACTCGAGTATATATTGTTGTGGTTTCAAGAGAACTATGGCCGAGAAGAGTTTGAATGGTTTTTAAATCCATACCATTTTCTAACCAATGTGTGGCTATGGTATGACGAATGGTGTGGGGGGTAATTGTTCCAGATAATCCAGAAAGAAGTAAGTATTTTCGAAATTTTCTATCTATAGATCGCGTTGTCAATCTTTTACCAAAACGATTTAAAAAGATTGCTCTGCTGTCTTTTTCTACTTGTGTCCTTTGTGGATGGTGAAGATATTGTTGTAACCATTGGGATGCATGGGGGGTCATGGGAATCAGGCGTTCTTTTTTCCCTTTCCCTTGAATTCGGATTAGGTTACTTGAAAAATCAATATCTTCGTGATTTATTGCTACAATTTCACTGATACGTAATCCTGAGCTATAAAATAATTCTAGAAGACAACGATCACGAAAGCCTGTGTACTTAGATAGATCTGGAGTGGCCATGAGAATTTCAATTTGTTCATAGGTAATGGGAGAGGGGAGTTCTTTAGGTAAACGGGGACCACTAAGTCCTTCCGTAGGATCTTCATTAAGGATATTGTTTTTTATACAATAGCAAGAGAAGCTTTTTAGAGTAGAAAGATGCCGTTTGATTGTACGTTTAGCTTTTTTTTTCTCAATAAGTTGGAGGATGTATAAACGAAGAATATCTTTAGTAAATAAAGAAAAAGGAAGTTTTTGTTGTGTGGTTTCTTTTAGGGATAGATCTAGGGCAGGTGAGGATTCCAATTTTTCATGACATTCTAAAAACTTTTTAAAGTCATTTAGATCTGCACAATAGTTCCTTAATGTATGAGGTGACGCTGCTTTTATTGTCTTCAGATAATTAAGAAATTCATAAAAGGTCGAAATCATACGTTTCCCAATTACTTTTCTTAATTATCTTTTTTTATAGATTTATTTAGAAGTAGGGTTTTTAGGAAAGGGATAGCTACAAAATTCCTCAGCAGCTGCCACTTGAGGGAAAATCTGCCCTGCTTCAATTTCAAAATCTCGAGTATTTAAGTAGCGAGCGGAAAAATGTGTGAGTATAAGTTGTTGAGCTTTTGCGATTGATGCTTGTGTAGCTGCTTGTTTTGCAGTCATATGATAATGATTCTCCGCTAAGTGCCTATGTTTTTCTAAATAGGTGCTTTCACAGAGCATAATACGTGCATTTTTAGATAAATCTATAACAGCCTGGCAGGGAAGAGTATCAGCAATAACAGCAATACTATCACCTTTACGTATATAACTAACGTCTTTAAGATAGATAGTTTTCCCATTTAGTGTGATTTGCTTATTATTTAATAAATCTTGCATGATGATGCCACGTAAGCCTAAGGCTTGAATTTTTTCTGGAATAAATTTTATCGTGTCGGGTTCTGTAATTCTCCACCCTAAAGTATCAACAAGATGGTTTAGATACCGAGCTTCAATACGAAAATTACCGAAATCCTCAACTATGCCTTCTTTATCTATAGGATGCTCAATTACGTTGATTGTTTCGTGATAAATTGTCCCAAAACGCAGTCTGTCAAAATATTTTTTACCAGAAGCGGGATAGTAGCAATGTATAGGATGCGTCACTTTATCTAGGTTGAGTCGCATGAGCATAGAACCTAGACCTAGGCAGTGATCACCGTGAAAATGGCTGATAAAAATTCTAGAAACGATAGTAGGTGCAATATTTGCAAAAATAAATTGTCTTTGCGTGCCCTCTCCGGGGTCGAAAAGTAAACCCTCATTATTCCAGCGAAATAAATAAGCACCTTGATTTCTTGTGCGCGTAGGTTGTTGGCTGGAGCAACCTAAAATAACTAATTCTCTACAACTCATAAAATTAAGGAGATTTTTCTAGAGGAAATATAGGGTAGCGCAATGAGGTAAAATACTCTACTAGAACTTCGTATTCATTTAAGAAATTGATCATAGAATTAATTTTTATTTGATTGAAAGAAGGACAACCAAGGCCGATTTTGTATTGGCATTATGCGTTTATCGGATGCTTTTGGAGAAGTGTCCGAGTCGCTAGATGATGTCGGAACAGACATTGGTTTTTTAGATAAGGGAGGAGAGAGTTCGCTTGATGAGCTTTCTGAGGATTGGCTACGAGATTTAGATGCTTTTCTAGTAAATCGAGATGAGCGTACGTTTTTTTTCTCTTGTTGGTATTTCTGTTCGTCTTGTCGAATAATTTCATGAAGCAAGCGATTATGTCTTGTATCTAATTTAGAAAGGTCAAGATCTCGAGGTCGTGTTACAGGATTCAAAGTGGGCGAAGGAGTGGATGGAGATAAGTAGCTAGCCATTATAGAAAGAGTGCTGATAGAGAGTAGGAACACAGCAAGTGATCCAAGCCCTATGAATACTGCTTGAGGAATAAATGGTGTGATTAAAAGGGCCCCAAGAAAAACTAAGGGAAATAAAGTAAGTATAAATAGAGTTATCCAAGCGAGTAATTTTTTCCCTTTTGTCAATGCAGTTACGGAGGAATTTGCAGATTGCGCAGTTTCTGCGTGTTTGTGAACAGGAGAAGAAGTCATAGTAATTGCAGTACTTAATTAAAAGACGTGCAGTTTAGAAATTTCAGATAGGTTTGTAAATACACAGTTTTTTTTAGGAATTATGTAGAGCTATTTTTATTATTTAGAAATAGCTCTACATTATATTCTCAAGGATTAATTGAGATTAGGGAAGGCAACTTTGAATACGTCGTCATAATGCTCAACAAAATGAATTTTAAGTCCCTTTTTTAGATAAGCAGGGAGTTCTTCGTAATCACGACGATTATCTTCAGGAAATATTAATACATTCAGATGAGAACGGCGTGCTGCAATAAGCTTTTCTCTTATTCCTCCTACACTTAATACTCGACCTGTTAGAGTAATTTCTCCTGTCATACCTAAGTTCTCTAATACGGGAGTTTCCAAGAGAAGAGAAAGTAGGGAAGTGACCATAGTGATGCCTGCAGAAGGTCCATCTTTAGGAGTTGCCCCTTCAGGAATATGGATATGCACTTGAGCTTTTGGGAAAAAGCTATAGCCTGGAGCGTAGTTTTCTAAAGCACTGTGTAGATATGTCCAAGCGATTTGTGAAGATTCCTTCATTACATCTCCTGCTTGTCCTGTAAGATGCATATCTGTTTTTGTGGACGGGACTTGGACACTCTCAATATATAGAGTAGCACCTCCTAAAGATGTCCATGCTAAACCTGTAGCTACGCCCACAGGGGTTGTATCGTAAAAACGATCTGAGGAGAAGATAGGTTTGCCAAGATAATCCTGAAGATTTTTTGTATTAATCTTATACTGAATGTGTTTTGGATGGGATTTCTCTTGGTTTTTAACTATCTTTAAAGCAACCTTTCTTAAAACTTTTTTAATATTGTTATTTAAAGTTCTTACACCAGATTCACGAGCATAATGATTGATCATATGTTTCAATGCTTCTGGTTGGAAAACAATCTCACGAGCTGTCAATCCAGTTTCTTTACGTGCTCTGGGAACAAGATACTTGGTAGCTATTTGGAGTTTCTCTTCAAGGATATATCCTGATAAGCGTAGTATTTCCATTCGATCTAAAAGAGGGTCAGGAATAGTATCCAATACATTTGCTGTAAGTATAAATAATACGTTGGATAAATCTACACGCACATCTAGATAATGATCCAAAAAGTCCTTGTTTTGCTCTGGATCTAAAACTTCGAGGAGAGCAGATGCTGGATCTCCATGATAGCTGGCTCCAATTTTATCTACTTCATCAATCATAATGACAGGATTCATGGCTTGACTTTGTTTCAAAGCCTGTACCAATTTTCCGGGCATAGCACCAATGTAGGTGCGACGATGTCCTTTAATCTCAGCTTCATCACGCATTCCGCCTACAGAAAATCGGAAAAACTTTCGATGTAATACTTTTGCTATGCTACGACCAATGCTAGTTTTTCCCACTCCTGGAGGTCCTACTAGACAGATGATGCTTCCTTTAAGTCCTTTGGATAGCTTCCCTACGCTAATAAGTTCAAGAATGCGTTGTTTAATGTCCTCAAGTCCATAGTGGTCTTTATTAAGGATGACTTCCGCTTTTTTTAAATCGTGGTATTCTTTGCTATGAATCCCCCAGGGGATAATTGTGAGCCAATCAAGGTAATTACGACAAACTGCGTACTCTGCAGAAGAGGTTTCTAGAGTTTGTAGTTTCTCTATTTCATCTTGGATAACTTCCATAGCGTATTCAGGAACTTCACGTTTTTTTAATCGTTCCGTGAATTTTTCTAAGTCAATAGCACGATCTTCTTTTTCTAGTCCTAATTCTTTTTTTATTGTTTTTAACTGCTCTTTTAAAAAGAATTCTTTTTGGCTTTTTGTGATTGTTGCTTCGATTTTTTGGTTGATACTACTTTGTAATCGGCTAAGATCTAATTCTTTTTTTAATAGGATAAGCGCCTTGTCAATGCGATCGTGCATATTTGTAGTTTCGAGCACTTCTTGTAACTCTTCTCTTGTTGCTGTTGTCAGAGCTACAGAAAAATCCGCTAATTTCCCTGGTTCAGTAAAATCAGAATGACCAAGAAAGATTTGTAATTCTTCTTTAAACAGAGGATTGAGTTTTAAGAGATCTTTAATTACCGAAACAATGCTGATAGAATATGCTTTGAGTTCTTCAGTTAATTCCTTATTGTCTTTGTGATAGGAAACACGTGCTTTAAGGTATTTGTCTTTAATCGGAGCAATAATACGAATACGTTCTTCAATGCTCAGTAGGATTTGCGCACTTCCTCCCTCTATTGGCATGATGCGTAGGATCCGTGCTGCTACCCCTACGCGATAGAGCTGATTAAATCCCACTTTTAAAATATCAGCATCTTCTTTTTTAGTAAGAATCAAGCCGATGTACTTTTGAGAAGATTTTGCTAATAGTTTTAAAACTTCATAGTAAGGACCAGATTCGATGAGAATTGGTGCTGCCATCCCTGGGAAAAATGGACGTTTATTTAAAGGGAGGATAAATAAATCTGAAGGTAGCGAGCGGTCATCATTAGATTTTTCTTCAACTTCCTCTGCTGTGTCTAATAACTTTTCTACTTCTTCGGAATGAGGATCCAAAATTTGAGGGTCGTTATTTGTCGTAGAGTCCACAGTGGTCCTTGTAATGAAATGGTTAGATAATTTGTCAAAATTATAGTAACTGTAGTTACACGGCTTTTAGATAAAAAGAGCCTTAATTCAATATACTACAAAATCGGTGAAATTCGTGCACCTACCCAACTACGAGAAAGGGCAATTCGGAAGAATTGAAAAATGAAGATTAGAGTTTACTGTAAACTGTATTTTTTAATTTAAACTGCCTGTTGAAATCATATTTGAGAAATTGTTCTTTTTTGGAGAGTTACATTTTTTTGAATTCCCTTGTTTGTATATGAGTTTCATGAATCATAGAGGGATTTCTAGTTGTTAATACGTGTAATCTGGAGAGTATAACTTAATTTATTTTCATCAGTTATATTTGCGCGTTTATTTCATCTTTTTATAAAAAATCGCGATTTATTATTTTAATTTTATTATTTTTTGATTTAAAATTTTTAAATGGTATAGTTTATATCTCGGCTGTTTTTCTGTTTTGGATTATGCATTTTCATAGATACATTATTATTGATACTTCAGGGTACCAACCATTTTTAGCCTATGTAAATCATCAGAGAGTTTTACAGCAGTGGAGTCTTCCTATTGGCCCCGATCAGGGAGTGGTATTAGAATTTATTGTTAAAAATAGCGGATTAGATTTCCAAGGAATTGGCGTAGCTGTTGGGCCTGGGAATTTTTCTGCAACTCGTGTTGGATTGTCTTTTGCTCAGGGATTAGCTTTATCTAAAAATATTCCTTTAATTGGTTACTCCTCATTAGAAGGCTATCTTACTCCTCAAGATAAAGGGACGGCTCTTGTTCTTCCTCTGGGTAGAAAAGGTGGGGTGGTTACTCTAAGCTCTGATCTTTCAGAGGAGGGATTTATTTTTGCAAATAATGGCGTTGGTCCTGGAGTTTTATTGTCCTATGACGAAGCTTCTGCTTATTGTTTAGATAATGCATGTTATCATGTAGTGTCTCCTAATCCAGAGCTTTTTCGTCGTTGCTTTTCGGACAAAATTCGTATAGATAGGGTGGCTCCTGCTATTGAATGTATTAGGAAAAACATTATTGCTCAGCTTATGTTTATGGAGTGTCATCCATTGGTTCCTGACTATCGCAGTTGCTCTTGTTTTTTCTAAAGTATGGTAAGTTTCTTATATATAGTGTTGCGGTAGGTGAGTTTTCTGTTCCTTCTTGGTTATCCTAGTCTATGCTAACTAACTCTTGAAGGGTAATAATTGTGATGCTACAATCAGGGTGCCTTGAATGTGTCAGCTGTAAACAGTTGTGTTGTTTGGGGTTAAATTTAATTTATGTGGATTAGGTGGTGCATGCCCAGTGTTAAAGTTAGAGTTGGTGAGCCTGTAGATCGTGCTTTAAGAATTTTGAAAAAGAAAATTGATAAAGAGGGGATTCTAAAGGCTGCTAAATCACATAGGTTTTATGATAAGCCTTCCGTAAAAAAGCGGGCCAAGTCTAAAGCGGCAGCAAAATATCGCAGTCGTTAACAATGTCTCTATTGGTGTGTGACATATGGATTACTATGATGTTTTAGGAGTTTCTAAAACTGCCTCTCTTGAGGAAATTAAAAAAGCTTATCGTAAATTAGCTGTTAAATATCATCCCGATAAAAATCCCGGAGATGCTGAGGCTGAAAAGCGTTTTAAAGAAGTCTCAGAAGCTTATGAAGTTCTAAGTAATGCGCAAAAACGCGAGTCTTACGATCGTTATGGTAAAGATGGTCCCTTTGCTGGAGCCGGAGGATTTGGCGGTGCAGGTATGGGGAACATGGAAGATGCTCTTCGTACATTTATGGGTGCTTTTGGCGGAGAGTTTGGAGGAGGAAGCTTTTTCGAAGGCCTGTTTGGAGGCATAGGGGAAGCTTTCGGTATGCGTGGTGACCCCGTAGGAGCACGTCAAGGAGCGAGTAAAAAAATCCATATTACACTATCGTTTGAAGAAGCTGCACGCGGTGTTGAAAAAGAATTAATTATTTCCGGATATAAGACTTGCGAAGTTTGTTCTGGTAGCGGAGCTGCTAGTGAAAAGGGAATAAAACGTTGTGATAGGTGTAACGGCTCAGGGCAAGTAGTACAAAGTCGTGGCTTTTTCTCTATGGCATCCACATGTCCTGAATGTGGTGGTGAAGGGCGTATTATTACCGATCCTTGTTCAAACTGCCGTGGTCAGGGCAGAATAAAAGATAAGCGTAATGTACGTGTCGATATACCTGCCGGAGTGGATTCTGGCATGCGTTTGAAAATGGAGGGTTATGGAGATGCAGGGCAAAATGGTGCACCTGCTGGAGACCTTTATGTTTTTATTGATGTTGAACCGCATCCTGTTTTCGAACGTAAAGGAGACGACTTAATTCTTGAGCTTCCAATCAGTTTAGTCGATGCTGCTTTAGGAATGAAGAAAGAGATCCCTACTTTATTAAAAGAGGGAGTGTGTCGCATTACTATTCCTGAAGGTATTCAGAGTGGAACGGTTCTTAAAGTGAAAAATCAAGGATTTCCTAGTGTTCGAGGTCGGGGAAAAGGAGACTTGCTCGTGCGGGTTTCTGTAGAGACTCCACAGAATTTATCAGAAGAACAAAAAGAAATTCTTCGTAGGTTTTCTGCTATAGAGAAAGAGGATAACTTCCCTAAAAAGCGAAGTTTCTTAGATAAAATCAAAGGCTTTTTTTCTGACTTCGCTGTATAGAGATCAGGAGTAGAGTGATCTGTTCTTTTGAGGAGTGGTCATGGCAATAGTAGGGTGTGAATTAGTATCTTCAGTACAAGAGGTTCTAAAACTTGCCTGGAGTTTGAGATTTGCTGAATCCAAAATGCTCCAATTGTCTAGACAAAGCGATTCCGGAGGGACGTTTCAGCTGTCTTGTGCAGGTCATGAGCTTGCAGGAATCATTGCTGGAAGGAGTTTGCTTCCAGGAAAAGATTGGTCTTTCCCCTATTATAGAGATCAAGGTTTCCCTTTAGGCCTAGGGTGTGATCTTCATGAGATTTTAGCCTCTTTTCTTGCTCGTCTTACTACAAATCATTCTGCTGGTAGGATGATGCCCTACCACTATTCCCACAAGAAATTACGTATTTGTTGCCAGTCTAGTGTTGTAGGAACACAATTTCTCCAAGCTGCCGGGCGTGCCTGGGCTGTTAAGAACATGCAAGCAAATGAAGTTGTCTACGTCTCTGGAGGGGATGGATCTACTTCCCAGGGAGAGTTCCATGAAATGTTAAACTATGTTGCTTTACATCAGCTCCCCTTAGTGACTGCGATACAAAATAATTCCTGGGCAATTTCAGTGCCCTTTTCTGAACAATGTTCTGCAGATTTATCTTCTTTAGGAAAGAGTTATCGTGGTTTAGACATATATGAAGTTGATGGTGGGGATTATATAGATCTTGCTAATGCTTTTTCTCAGGCTATTGAACGGGCTAGAGTATCTTCAATCCCAGCGCTACTTCTTATTAATGTAGTGCGTTTAGAACCACATAGCAATTCTGATAATCATGAAAAGTATCGAACTCGTGAAGATTTGGATGCTTGTAGCAACTGTGATCCTTTATTACGTCTAGAAAATCAACTCACAGAATATGGAATTACCTCCACAGAAATTTTAGAAATTAAATCCGAAGCAAAAGAAGAAGTAGCACGTGCGTATTCTCTTGCTGAATCTATGCCTTTTCCGAGTAAAGGCTCAACAAGTCATGAAGTTTTTTCTCCGTACACACCAGCATTAATTGATTACGAAGATTCTGTAGAATCTAGGAGTTTATGTGATCAGCCTAAAGTAATGCGCGATGCAATTACTGAGGCATTAATGGAAGAAATGCAGAGAGATTCTGGTGTGGTCATTTTTGGTGAAGATGTAGCTGGGGATAAGGGAGGAGTATTTGGCGTTACCCGAGATTTTTCCCGTAAATTTGGTGCACAACGTTGTTTTAATACACCGTTAGCAGAGGCTACGATTATTGGTACAGCTATAGGGATGGCATTTGATGGTATTCATAAGCCTGTGGCAGAAATTCAATTTGCTGATTATATTTGGCCTGGTATTAATCAGTTATTTTCAGAAGCTTCAAGTATATACTATCGTTCTTCTGGAGAGTGGGAAGTCCCTTTAGTTATTCGTGCACCTTGTGGAGGATATATTCAGGGAGGACCTTATCATTCTCAGAGTATAGAGGCTTTTTTAGCTCATTGTCCAGGAATTAAGGTTGTATACCCCTCTAATGCTGCGGATGCAAAAGCTCTATTGAAATCAGCGATTCGCGATCCGAATCCTGTAGTTTTCCTGGAGCACAAAGCATTATATCAACGTCGAGCTTTTAGTGCTTGTCCTGTGTTTTCTTCAGAATACATCCTCCCTTTTGGAAAAGCAAAAATTGTACGTCCTGGAACAGATTTAACTATTGTTTCCTGGGGAATGTCTTTAGTGATGAGTGTCGATATCGCTAAGGAGCTTGAAGAATTGGGTATTTCTACGGAGGTGATTGATTTACGTACGATTGTTCCCTGGGATTATCCTACTGTATTAGAATCCGTGAAGAAAACTGGAAAGTTGTTGATTACCCATGAGGCTCCAGAATTCTGTGGATTTGGAAGCGAGATTTCTGCAACGCTTTCTGAGCAAGCTTATATGTATCTTGATGCTCCTATCCGACGTATTGCTGGACTGCATGCGCCTGTACCTTATTCTAAGATACTTGAAAATGAGGTTTTACCTCAAAGAGACAAGATTTATCAAGCTGCTAAAAGTCTAGCAGAATTTTAATTAAAAGCATTTTGTAAACCTTTAAAGAATGGAAGACATTTTTGATGGTTTATAGTCACACATGTTAGAGGATGCGTTGGTTCCAAGAGGCGTACAGTCTCGAGTAGGGCTAATTGACATAAGGCTTCCCATTTGTTGTATTCTTCTTGAGATGTTGCCAATTCTGTTAATCCTAAGCATTCAATTTGTAATGAGGTAATTCCTTCTTGTTGGCAAAGAAAGAAACACTGTCGGTACATATTTATGTATTGCGTAAACGCTTCTTGTTGGCAAAAATCGCGGAAGGTAATAGCACGACGTTCTCCACGGAGATCAACCAAGCACTCTAGGTTTAGAGGATTCATAATAATAAGGTGAGAAGCGGGAGGAGTTCCTCCTGAACGCATCCATGGGCCTATAACAATAGATCCTGGAGGGAAAGGTTGATGAGGATCGCCAGTAATTTCTATCCAACATGATTTATCTATAAGAGCAGTTACGGCTAGTGTTCTTCCTATAGCTAGACCATATTCTTTGGAGGTATTAGTTAATAATAGAATAGCAGATCGAGGAACTCGTATAGAGCTGTCTTCAGCAGGATGACCGCGAAAGAAGTTAACCTGTTTTCCTGTCAGTTTATTTGTTAAGGTTACAAGTCGCGTAGTAGATTTAATTAATCCTTTAGGTTCAGAACTCACATAGTGGAAGTGGGTGTTTAACATATAGGAAACATGTTGTTCTGAAAGATCTGATAATTTAGGAATTAGCAACATTTGTTCTGGGATAGGCGATGTTGCTATGGGATCTGGAGATGGAAGCTGGGAGTGATGCGGTTCAATCGAAATTCTTGTTTTTGAAATATATTTGCAATAAAAAATTAGCCAAGCACAGCCTATGGATAATAAAACAACACCAAACACTACATAAGATAGTATAACGGCTAAGGAGAATCCGCAAATCCAGGAAACTGTGGCTGTTAGCAGCATCAATATACCTGTAAATATTAGGGAAATAATATTGTTGTAAATACATACGTGTTCATGGCTTGTGCTAGAGGTTTCTTCATGATGGTCTAAGAAGGGAGCCGTTACAAAGTTTATTATGGGGCGCATGGTTTTTTAAAAAAAATGATTCCTTGCAGGAGAAATCTTAAAAAAAATGACAGGTATTCACAATGAAAATGTTTTATTTTCCTTCTTAGGATCTATAAGTAATCGTGGTAGTTTGCGTTTTTTCTAAGCATACACCGATCAGGAAGAAGCTTAAGAGTAGACATGTTAGGATTAAGGAAGATGGGGAGGAGAAGGAGAGGGAAATGAAGATATTAGGTGCATGTAGAGGGGGGAGGGAAAGAATTTGATGAATGCAGAAATCCGTGATAGGGGAAAGAAAAGGCAAGAAGATAGAGGATAGAATAAGAAAGAATATGGGGAGGAGAAGGAGAGGGAAAAAGAGATTATAAATTAGTCCTTCTAAAGGTAGAGAATCAAAGAATTTCATCATGGGAAATATTAGTAAGATTTGTGAGGAAATGGATAGAGAGATGGATCCATAAATATAGCGGAGAATGGGTTTAAAATAGAAAGGAGCTATCTGACTCCAGGGAGAGTAAAAGAAACGAAATACATGCGGGAAAAAAAGGAGAATACCCAGAGTAGCTAGAAAGCTAAGGAAAAACCCAGGAAGATAGATAGAGAACATGGAAGAACATAAAATAAAACACGCACCTAGACGATTGAGTGAAGAACAAATTCCTGAGGAATATTGAGAGAGACAAAGGAAAATTAGAGAGAACCAGGAGCGCCATACTGAAGGAGAAAAGGGAAAGAACAGAGTGGATAGGGAGAGAATGATTAACACAAGAAAAGATCTTATTTTTGTAGGGAAAGGAGAGAAGAGGATAAATAATCCCGAGGAAAGTAGGGAGAAATGCCATCCAGAGATAGCGAATACATGAGCAAGTCCTTTGTTTTGGAACTGTTTCTTTAATTGGATGGGTAGAGGAGTTCCTAACAGTAAACCAGAGACAAATTTTCCTGAATCTTGAGAAGAGAAAAGCTGAAGAAGTCGATTTTCACATGATTTTCTCAAATATCTATGAAGTAAAGAAATTTTAGAAGAAGGGATTAAGCAACTCCAATCATTAGACTTAAAAATAAATTGAGATGTATGATTTAACACTTCTCCTTGTAGGTGGTATTTTTTACTGGTTTCCAAGGGGATATTGCAAATAATAGTACAAGAGGGAAGGTGATGATAGGTTGCTCCACAAGGATATTGAATAAGCAAAGCATCTCCTAAGTATGTGTTTTTCATTTTAGATTTGTATTTGATGAAGAACTTTCCTGAAACTGGCCCTACATGATTGAAATTAGGGTTAGTGTAGGTAAATAGAGAAATTAGGAAAGAAATTCCTAGAAGGATTTGGTATTTGGCTTCTGTTTTTGATGTAAAAAGATGAAGAAAAATTAAAAGAATGGCCCCACATTCAGGGTAAGGACGAGATACGATACCTGTCAACCAGTACATGGAACAGATAAAAATGGGATGTTGTTGTTGGAAATAATGACACTTATAATTTAGCCATAACCATAGTGAGTATAAATATCTAAGAGTATAGGATGAAAAAGCTTTCAGATGCATTAACATCAGTATTTCGTTCCTCTAAATTAGAAGTATATTCTGTTGAAGAGTTGCGAGAAGAAATGTCTTGGGAAGCTATTTCCTGCAAGGTTCCACGTTTGCCTCGAGGTTGGTATGAACTCGTAGGGTTAACGCAGAAAGATCGTTTAGATTTTTTCAAAGAATATTGGCTTACTGTTTTAGGAATTGATAATAATCATTCTTCTGGTATTTGTCGTTTTTTTTCTCTCCTAGATAGCTTAGATGTATATGTTTATCGCTATGCTAACGAGCCTTATAACGTCAGGATGTTCTATACATTTGATCACGGCCACTTTGGTTTCCAAGGAAATCCTCCTTTATTAGATACTGAGAATTTATTTTTCCCTAATTTGGGTGACAGAGATTACGTTCATTTTTTTGGTATTCATAATGGTTTTGGGAAATGGGAAGATGAAGGTATTTTTTCTTATCGTTCATTGGCGAAGGTTCAGTATAAGTTACGTGAATTGTTAATACGCTTAGAGAAGATCTCTCCTGAGGATAGCTGTGCATCATTAGGTATTTTCCCTTTTTATGGATATGAGGAGCCCTTGGCATATCAATGTTTTCTTGTTGATCGTGAGGTACGCAGGGATTTTCCTTCACCAAATGTATTATTAAGTGAGGAGAGTTTGGCATATAGAAGTTTAGAAAGTTTGGAGATTTCGCATTTAACGACAAGTCAGTATTCTTCTTTTCTCTTATGGTTAGAGGATTATTTGCTTGCACAGTGAAGGACTTAGTAGTGGACGAATTTAGAGAGCATATTTTAGACATTAATGAAAAAGAAAAGGTATATACATCTTTTCCTGATACTCAAGAAGAGTACACAGGAATTTGTGTAGTGAGGAACACTTCAGGAGTTCATGTGCGTCCTGCAAGTGCTATTGTTAAATTATTGAAAGGTGAGGAGTGTGAGGTAAGTTTCACTTATGCAGAGAAAACAGTAAATGCCAAGAGTATAATGAGTATTCTCATATTGGGTGCCCCAAAAAATGGGGAAATTTTCGTACGTATTCGGGGAAAGAATTCTCATCGTGTATTTCAGAAATTACAAAATGCTTTTGAATCAGGATTTGGAGAATTATAGATGGATATGCCAGCACATTCTATAGAGACAACAGAAGAATGGCGAATCCCTGGTATGACTATAGTTTCCGGAATGGCTATAGGCAAGGCTTTTTTTTTGGGTGCCTCTCCGTTGCAGATTCATGAGCTTACTCTTCCTCAAGAAGAGGTAGAGCATGAGATTCATCGGTATTATAAAGCATTGAATCGTTCCAAACTGGATATTGCTGCGCTAGAAAAAGAAGCAAATAGTAACCAGGATCAACAAGAAATTTCGTCTATTTTACAGGCTCACTTAGAAATTATTAAAGATCCCATTTTAACAGAAGAAGTTGTCAATACAATTAGGAAAGATCGTAAGAATGCTGAGTATGTATTTTCTTCTGTTATGGGGAAAATAGAGGAATCTTTGACAGCTACACAGGGGGTGTCTGTAGTTTTAGATCGTGTTCAAGATATTCATGATATTTCGAACCGAGTGCTTGGTTATTTGCGCTGCCAACATAAGTATCCATTAGGAGAACCGGATCAAAATATTATTGTTTTTTCTAAGGAGTTAACACCTTCAGAAGTTGCAAGTGCGAATCCTGATTATATTCGTGGTTTTGTTTCCTTAGTAGGAGCACATACATCTCATACGGCAATTGTATCTCGGGCAAAGAATATTCCTTATTTAGCAAATCTTTCTCAGGAAAATTGGGAAAAAATCCAAGGATATGTTGGAAAGTTGGTGTTTATTGACGGGATTCGTGGGGAGATTATTTTTAATCCGAAAGCTAAAACTCTGGAAAGCTACTATAAAAAGAAAAACTTGTCTTGTAGTATACCCTCATCTTATGTTCAGCAGGAAGTATTCCCTACAATTGTATCTGCACATGCGACTAGCCTGGAAGATATCCAGCTAATTTCAGAGAGCTTTCCTAAAACATCTATAGGGTTATTTCGTTCAGAATTTCTTGCAATCACTAAAGACCGATTGCCTGAATATGAAGAGCAAATACAGGTTTATCAAGCATTAGCCAGGTTTCCTGAACGTAGTTCTGTACTACGTCTATTTGATTTTAGTGAGGATAAACCTCTCCCCGGAGTAGGTTGTATTTCAGATCGTTCCATACGCTATTTATTAAAAAATGTGGAAATTCTTGATCAACAACTTTTAGCAATTTTAGCAGCATCAGCATTTGGTCCTTTAAAGATACTCATTCCTGGAGTAGCTGATGTTACAGAGATTATAGAAGTGAAGAGACGATTGACAATGCTGAGCCATTCTTTTTCTGGAGAATGCATTTTTGACAATATCTCTTTGGGTTGTATGATTGAATTCCCCTCAGCAGTGATGATGATTGACGAAATCATTTCAGAGTGCGACTTCCTTTCCATAGGAACGAATGATTTGATGCAATACACTTTGGGGAATCTTAGAGAGACGACTCCTCCTCCTTATCTGAACATACCCTTACATCCTTCAGTTATGCGCATGATTTGTCGAGTAATTTGTAGCGCCAAGCAACGAGAGGTTTCTGTTTCTGTATGTGGAGAAGCAGCAGCGGATCTTTCTTTAGTCCCTTTCTTTTTAGGGCTAGGAGTTGAAGAATTATCCGTAGCCATACCAGCAATTCATCAATTACGTATGAAGATAGCCTCATTAAATTTAAGCGATTGTGTCGAATGCACAGAAAAGCTCCTAAGAGCTCGAACTTGTGAGGGAGTTCGCACGCTATTAATTTAAAAAGGCATTCCAGCCTGCATGATAGATATTTCTTTATCCATAGCAGATTTTGCTTCGTTAAAAGCAGCTCGGACGAGATCTTCAACAACTTCAGGTTCTTCAGGATCTAAGCATTGGGGATGTATTTTCACAGAAATAAGGTCGTATTTCCCATTAATGACTAAAGAAACCAGGCCATTTCCTGCCTGCCCTTCATAACGTTTTTCTTTTAAAGCAGCTTCCATTTCAAGAAATTTTTGTTCCATCATTTTAGCTTCTTTTTCTTTTTAGCGTATCCACTGCCCATGATTTACTCCTTAGTTAAAATTCCAGAAAATTCCACAACAGCAAATTGTAATAATGTATCTATAGCAGCTCCTCCTACTGAAGATGGAGTTTCTTTTTTGGGTAAAGGTGGGGATAGAAAATTCTGCTCTTCATAATGTGTGTTTGATTGTATAGGTATTTGAGGTTGAACAGAAGGAGTTAGAGACAACTTAGGAGATATTTCTGCTTTTAATTGTGAAAATAGATTTTCAAGAGAAGGACGCTGATATATCCGAATGAGATGAATAATTACAGTTTCTAAGAAAGTTTTTTCAAAAATTGTATGTTGTAAATACTTCGCTGATTCACCTAGAAAGTCAATAATTTCTAGAAGGCATTCATAGGAATAGTGTTGACTTAGCTTCATTAGAGGAGAATCACTATCTTCTTTATGTAATAGGAGGTCACGATAAAACATCGTCAGATCATGTAGAAAGGTAATGGGGGAAACTCCAGAGTTGATTGCCGTAGTTATCGGAAGTAGGGCTTGAGTATAATTTTTAGTGCGGATCGCTTCCGTTAGGGCAGTGAGGGTATCTTGGGGTAGTAATCCTAAGGCATCTGCTACTGCTGAAGGCAAAAGTTCCTGAGGAAATAAGCTAATAATGTAATCATAAAGAGATTCTGCATCACGCAAGCTACCTTGAGCAGATCTCGCGATAGGAATGAAGGATTCTCGAGAAGCCTTGATATGAGTTTCTTGTGCTATAGAAGCAAGCTTATCCACAATAATTGCCTCAGGGATCCTTTTTAATTGCATTTTTTGACAGCGACTTAAAATGGTTCCTGGAACCTTGTGTGTTTCCGTGGTAGCAAGGAAAAATTTAACATGACGAGGAGGCTCTTCTAAAGTTTTTAATAGAGAGTTAAAAGCCTCTTTAGTGAGCATGTGCACTTCATCAATAATATAAATCTTATATTGTGATTTAGCAGGAGCAAACAGCACAGTTTCATTAATTTGGCGGATATCTTCAATTCCTCGATGGGAAGCTCCATCGATTTCTAATACATCTAGGGAGGTTCCGGAAGATATTTCTTGGCATTGGCAACAGGAATTACAAGGCTCGTAATTTTCTGTAGGCGAAACACAGTTCAGAGCTTTGGCAAAAATTCTTGCTATTGTGGTTTTCCCTGTTCCTCGAATTCCTGAAAATAAATACGCATGAGCTACACGATGAAATTGGAGAGCATTTTTTAATACTGTAACTACAGAGTCTTGTCCAAGGATGTCAGAAAAAGTTTGAGGTCGGTACTTTCTAGAGGAAACTTGATAAGTGGACGATGACATAGGATACCTTGAAAATGTACTCGCATGACACTTTATTTGAGATTCCAGTCTTTTTTCAGGATTCCTAGACCGGGGATCTCAAATTTATACTCATAAACTCAATGGTTAAGAAAGCTTTTTCTAAGTTTACTATAATACAAAGTCTTGGAAATTGTCCCCTTTTTTAATCTCTGCATCTACAAATTACAAGAAGAATATGAGTACCACTACCCAATTTTCTTAGATTCAAAAGTATTAGTAGTGGATTCAGGGTATCCCAGATATTGGAGATAGAAGAAAATTAAAATGTTGAAGAGAATATTTGATTAGGAGAATGAATATATGAGAGAAATTTTTTCCAAGAAGCAATGTTTTTTGATGCCGTGATGCCTAAACAACCTTGAAGAGGATGGTAGGGAGGAGGAAGTTCTTCAGCGTGCGGAAGAGTCAGATGGAGACGTATCAGCGCTGCTTTAGCAACAATAATGGCATCGTATTTTCCCGATTCCAGTTGGTGTAGTCTCTCCTCTATGGTACCGCGGATATCTAGGATTTTTCCCTGTGGGAATAATGTTTTTAATATTTCATTACGACGTAAGGAAGAGCTTCCTAGTTTGGGATATTTAGGAAAGGGTGTTTTTAAATATTCCTTTCTATACACCAACATATCCGCAGGGTCTAGGCTACGTGTAATAGCGACGACGGGTAATGTTGAAGGAAAGGGAAGGTCTTTTGCAGAATGAATACCAAGATGACAAATACCACGAATCACGAGATCATCTACAGCATCAGTAAAGAAATTAGAGTTTTCTACACGATGAAGAGGAGTATTTTTATCCTTATCCCCCTGGGTATCCGTAGTGTAGTCTTGAATCCATAATCGGGGATACCACGAGCGTAGTAGGTAGACACACTCATGTACCTGAGCTTTAGCTAGTGCAGATTTCCTAGACGCAAGACGTAGGGGACGTCTCCCTAAACAGAAGTCCGATAAAAAGGGATCAGTATAGCAAGCGGATAGCATCTTGAATTGTTTTCACTCCTCGAATACCTAATTGTTCTTTAATTTCTGAAGAAAGACTGGAAATTTGTCCTTCAGGAAGAATAGCGAGTTCAAATCCCATAAGTTTACTTTCTTTTAAACGTCTCTCTAAATGGGCAACATGGCGGATTTCACCTCCCAAACCGATTTCTCCTATAAAAGTAGCATTTTTAGGAGCTAGACGGTTATATAAAGAAGAAACTACCGCTAAAGCAGCTCCTAAGTCAGCAGCAGGTTCTGTAATTTTTAATCCTCCCGCTATAGAAAGAAATACATCTGCTGTATGACATTTGATTTTAGCGCGTTTTTCTAAAACTGCTAGGAGAAGAAGAAAACGATTCGCATCAAAACCAGAGGTTTTCCTTAAAGGATTAGCAAAAGGAGAAGGAGATGCTAAAGCTTGCATTTCAATCAGGAAGGTCTCTGATCCTTCCACAATAGGAATAATTACTGAACCGGACGTTTCTGTAATCTTCTCCTGTAAGAATAGACCAGAAGGATTGCTCACTTCTTTTAGTCCCTCTGTATGCATGGATAAAATTAGAAGCTCATTTGTAGGACCAAAACGATTTTTTACAGAACGTACCATACGATAGTTCGCATGGGAATTTCCTTCAAAATAGAGCACAGTATCCACAAGATGTTCTAAAACTTTAGGTCCAGCAATTTCTCCAGATTTTGTGACATGACCAATAACGAAAGTCGTAATTTGTAATTGCTTGGCAATGTGCATAAGTTCTGTAGTAATTTCACGAACTTGAACTACAGATCCAGGAGAGGCATGTATACCCGGATGCAATATAATTTGTATAGAATCAACAATTAATATATCCGGTTGAATGGAAGAGATTTGATGTTTAATATCATCAAAGTTCGTTTCTGAAAAAAGATAGATATTAGTATCAGAAATCCCTAAACGGCGTGCACGTAAAGATGTCTGTGTTATGGATTCCTCTCCACACACATACAATACCTTGTAACCACGACGAGCAAATTTTGCTGATATCTGTAATAGAAGTGTAGATTTCCCAATTCCTGGATCTCCTCCCAGCAAGGAGAGACTCCCACGAACAGCACCTCCTCCTAACAGGCGATCCCAGCCAGGCTCTCCTATAGGAAGACGTTCTTCTTCACGTAGTTCTACATGATTTAAAGAGATCGCAGTAGTTTGAGGCTGTGTTCTTTTTCTTTGAGAATGAGATACTTTCTCTTCGTTTAAAGTATTCCATTGTAAACATCCTGGGCACTGTCCTAACCATTTAGGTGTGTGCGTTCCACAAGTATTACATGTCCATTGTATTTTTATTTTTGTGCTCATGAGTTTCTAATGCTTGTTGTGCTGCAAGTTTTTCAGCTTCCTTTTTAGATAATGCGAAGCCTTCTCCCCAGACCTCATTATTGACGATGACATAAGCATGATATCCCGGAGGATCTTGAGAAGAAGAACACTGGTATAGAGGTAAGGTACGCAGATGTTTCTGAGTCAGTTGTTGCAGACGATTTTTAGGATTGCCCAGCATAAGAGGAAGGATATCCTTTTTTTCAGGTAACAGAGGAACAACAATTTTTCTCGCAGGCCCTAAACCTCCATCAAGATATACTGCACCTAAGATGGCTTCAAATAGATTTGCGTGCGTTGAGGTCCTCCCTCGTGTGTTTTGGATTCTTTCTCCTTTTCCAATGAGAAGGTGATCACCCAATCCTAAGGCATCAGTATATTGGCAACACGAGTGAGAATTAATTAAAGCAGATCGTACTGTTGATAGAGTGCCTTCATCTAGAGAGGGAAAGAGTAGAAATAAGTGCTCAGTTACAATTAGGCACAGCACCGCATCCCCCAAGAATTCTAGACGTTCGCTATCTTCAATAGTTTCTGGTGACTCGTTTCTATAGGAAGGATGGGTTAGTGCAGTAATCAATAGTTTTGGCTGGGTAAATGTAAATCTTAGTTTTGATTCAATTTGTTTGATATCAATAGGTAGATTCATAGGGTTCAGCCAAAGCCTCAAGTGCAGATAGGTTGTTGGAGTTTTTTTATATGAGGAAAAGGGGGTTAAAGTCTATAGTACTTTTTATTTACGTTCTCATAAATAAGTGAATATGAAGTCTGTTCTACATTTAGAACACTTGCGCCACTTTCAACGTCAAGGTAGCATAGTGTTTGAAGCTCTCGTTCCCTCTAAAGATTGTTGCGCGTTAGAAGTGAAATTAAAAAATTTTCTAAAAACGGTTGCGAAGGATACGCAGAATCCACGGTGGAGGAAAAACGTCTTTCGTTCCATCCCTGAGGTTTCTACTTTAGTAAGGAAACGACGTTTAGCTGATTTTGCAGCAGAACTTATTCATCGTCCTAAAGTATCTTTAGTAGAAGATTTTTGGGTATTTCCTGGGGAACAACTTCCAAAAAGTACAGAGGATTGCCAATTATTACTTTGTCTATCTGGAGACGTATGTGGTCAAGGAGTATTTTTTATAGGGACTTATCCCGAACAATATTCCGAACAATTGCAAGGATCTGCACTTCTTTTTATTTTTTCTTCTTCCGGGAATCCTGTTTATTAAAAATTTGTTTTCTCCAGATGATTGAACGAAATTGTTTTCCTAGAGATATTTTTATGCTATGACAATTGAATATCAGGAAGTATGTTTTAGGAATCTTAATGAAAGACTTAGAAGAGAAAATAAAAACTCTCCATAACCCCATAACGGTAAAAAACATCCTTGCCTGGTTATCTGAGGATTGCAATCACAAAGATCAAGAAGAAATTCGTTACCTTTTGGAAAAGAATCCTCAATCTCTTGATGAGTTGTTCGGCAGGACTCTTGTTTTTGGTACAGGAGGATTGCGTAGTCCCATGGGGTTAGGGACAAATAGAATGAACGTTTTTACGGTTAGACGTACTACCCAGGGATTGGCCCAAGTATTAAAAAGACATAATCCTCATCCCGGGGATCCTATATACGTAGTGATTGGATATGATACACGAAAGAATTCTCTGGAATTTGCTCAAGAAACAGCAAGAGTATTAGCAGCAAATCACATTCACGCATTGTTGTTTCAAGATCCTGAGCCCCTATCTTTAGTTTCTTTTACTGTTAGAGAAGAGAGAGCATTAGCAGGAGTCATGATTACTGCTTCCCATAATCCTCCAGAATATAATGGGTACAAAGTATACATGGCTTCAGGAGGACAAGTCCTTCCTCCCTTAGACAAGGAAATTATTGAAGAATTAGTTTATGTAAATCGGGTAGAAATTACAGATTCTCTAAATAATGACTATGTTCATAGCATAGGAGAAGAATACGAGAACCGTTATAGAGAGGTTGTGAAAACATTTTCCCTGTATCCTCAGGACAATCGTTTCTCAGGGACTGCTATACATATTAGTTATTCTCCACTACACGGCACAGGAGTCAGTCTTATACCAAAGGTTCTGAAAGATTGGGGGTTTAGTCAAGTACAACTTGTGGAACAACAAGCAGTTCCTGACGGTAGTTTCCCCACAGTTCGTCTTCCTAATCCTGAGGATCCCGAGGCTTTGGAGCTAGGAATTCAGCAAATGCTTGAAAATAAGGATGATATCTTTATAGCGTCAGATCCTGATGCCGATCGTTTAGGTGTTGTTTGCTTGGATAATAATGAAGCCTACATATTTAATGGGAATCAAATCGCGTGTCTTCTTGCTGATCACATTTTAAGAGCATTGTCTTCTCGTTCTCCTCTAGACGAAGAAAGTAAGGTAGTTAAAAGTTTAGTAACTACAGAAATGCTAACAACGATAACAAATTCTTACGGGGGAAGTCTTGTTAATGTTGCTACAGGATTTAAGTATATAGGAGAAAAAATTGAGTCATGGAGAAACAACAAGTCTCACTATATTTTTGGAGCTGAAGAATCATACGGTTATTTATATGGGACGCATGTAGAGGATAAAGATGCCGTGAGCTCCGCTGCATTGGTTGCAGAAGCAGCACTACAGTGTAAATTACAAGGGAAAACATTGCGAGATGCTATCCTCGATTTATACGAAGCTCACGGGTATTTTATGAATAGGACTATTGCTGTTTCTTTGAGTCAACATGAGGAAGAAATACTGTCTAGGATGAAAGAACTTGTAGAATACCATCCGTCAACCATCTCTTTAAATAACAATCGAGTTCAGAAATTTGAAAATTATTATCAGGGAGTAGGCAAGGATTTCACATCCCATACCACCTATGACCTTACTCTTCCCAAGACATCAATGTTTTGTTATTACTATGAAAATGGAGGGAGAATAATCATTCGCCCCTCCGGTACAGAATCTAAGGTTAAATTTTATTTTGAAATTGTAAACCGCTATCCTACTGTTGAAAATAATAGGAAATTGAAAGAACACAGGGAACAGGAGAGCTTGCAGATTCTTGAAGGATTTATAACAGAATTTCAAGAAAAGTTTACTGCTATAGGATTTTAAATAAATTTTCTTGAGAGAATATTTCCAAGGTATCTACACTAACCTTACAAATCTGATTGAGCCTTCAGCATTTCGTTATTTTAAGCGCGTGGTGACAGGTTGCTTATAGAAGAATGAAATAATTTCTTAAGCATATTTGTGAAAATTCAAGATAAATACGAAGGACTTTCCCATGACTCTCCCCTACACTTTACCCAAGCTTCCCTATGACTATGCCGCTTTAGAGCCGGTGCTTAGTGAAGAAATTATGCTTTTACATCATCAGAAACATCATCAAGGTTATATCAATAATCTGAATGATGGATTGAAAAAATTAGATCTTGCTAATCAGCAACAAGACCTTACTCGTATAATTTCTCTTGAACCCACATTACGTTTTAATGGAGGAGGACATATTAACCACTCCTTGTTTTGGGAAATGTTAGCTCCTGTGGGTAGGGGCGGAGGAATCCCTCCTAAACATGAATTGCTCAAGCTTATTGAAAGATTTTGGGGGACTTTTGACAATTTTTTAAAAAATTTTATTGAATTTGCGTCTCCTATTCAAGGATCTGGCTGGGCATGGTTAGCTTTTTGTCCCAAAAAACAAGAACTTATGTTACATGCAACAGTGAACCAAGATCCTCTAGAGGCAACGACAGGAAAGATTCCTCTGTTGGGAGTAGATGTTTGGGAGCATGCTTACTATCTCCAATATAAAAATGTTAGATTAGATTATTTAAAAGCAATTCCTCAAATAATTAATTGGGGATATATTGAAGAAAGATTTTCTGATATGACTAATTAAAAAAGTGATTTTAATTGTATAGTTAATAGCTTTAATTTAAAATTATTTCTTTAGAAAAATTGGATTAGGTGGTGTGTGCGTTTATTTTCTTACGACAAACCTAAGATTAAAGTGCAAAAAATTAAGGCAGATGGCTTCAGTGGGTGGTTAAAGTGTACTCATTGTCATGAGATGATTCATGCAAATGAGTTAGGACAAAACTTTAATTGTTGTCCTAAGTGTTCGTACCACTATCGTATCACTGCAACTGAAAGAATTCAGTTGCTTGCTGATAAAGATTCTTGGCGCCCACTATATACCAATTTAAAATCTCAAGACCCACTAAAGTTTGTTGACACAGCAACTTACCAAAGTCGCCTAGCTAAAGCTCGTAAGGATAATACAGAGAGTGAGGGAGTTTTAGTTGGTCTTTGTACGATAGGAGACCATCCCGTAGCCTTGGGAGTTATGGACTTTAATTTTATGGCAGGCTCCATGGGAGCAGTCGTGGGAGAAAAACTCACACGCCTCATAGAAAGGGCAATTATATCACAATTGCCAGTAATTATCGTTTGCGCTTCAGGTGGAGCTCGCATGCAAGAGTCTGTGTTTTCACTCATGCAAATGGCTAAAACATCTGCTGCACTAGCTAAATTTCATGAAGCAGGGCTGCCATATATTTCTATATTAACTAATCCAACATCTGGTGGCGTCACAGCATCCTTTGCTTCTTTAGGTGATGTGATTATTGCAGAACCCAAGGCTCTTATTTGCTTTGCAGGTCCTCGAGTTGTGGCCCAAGTAATTGGTGAAGACCTTCCAGAAGGTGCTCAGAAGTCAGAATTTCTTTTAGAGCACGGGATGATTGATAAAGTAGTCGAAAGAAAACAATTAAAAAGTACTGTGCAGAGTTTACTTGATTACTTTTCTTGCCAAGAATACACTGTTAGCCAAGAATAAAATTCTTGGAACTTGTTCTACATTCTTAAAAGAAATTTTTTATTGACAGATGACAGTGAATAAAACATCATAACTGTTACTTATGTAACAACGGCTGTTTTTATGGCTATATTTTGTGAATTAGAATCTGGAGTTGATCTCCCTGAATATGCAACTGAAGGTGCTTCAGGAGCAGATCTTCGAGCAAATATTAGTGAGCCTATTGCTTTGCTCCCAGGCCAACGTACATTGGTTCCTACAGGGATAAAAATGCAAATTCCTTCAGGTTATGAAGTGCAAATACGTCCTAGAAGCGGATTAGCCCTGAAATATGGTGTTACGGTCATAAATTCACCAGGAACTATTGATTCTGATTATCGAGGGGAAATTTGTATAATACTAATAAATATGGGGGAGAGCATGTTTGTTATTGAACCTAAAATGCGAATCGCCCAGGCAGTCGTTTCTCCCATTGTTCAAGCCAAATTTATAGCTGTGGATTCAACCGAGGAATTAGCACAGACATCTCGGGGAAATAGAGGTTTTGGGCATACTGGAGAAAAGTAACATGCCTTGCTATTGTAAGCATAAATCCAATTTTTCTTTATTTTCCCTCCTCTCTCCCAAATTGGTTATGTTTTTGAACAAAAATTCGCGTGATGAAATCCTTCGGGATCTTACCGATCTTGCAAATTCCGCGGGTTTTCTTGAAAGTAAAGAAGAATTTTTCCAAGCTTTAGTCGCCCGTGAAAATATCATGTCCACAGGTATTGGCATGGGTATTGCCATACCTCATGGAAAGTTAAATAGTTGTTCCAGTTTTTTTATCGTCATTGGAATTCACTCTCAGGGAATTCTTTGGGACGCTATCGATGGTGCTTTAGTGCGTCTAGTATTTTTAATTGGGGGACCTGATAATGCACAATCAGAGTATTTACAGTTGCTTTCAGCCCTCACTCTTTCTCTGAAAGACGAGGCCCGACGTCAAAAGCTACTACAAGTACAAACAATAGAAGAAGTCATGAACGTATTTTTAGGAATATAGAATTATGGATTTAAAATTAGAGGAACTTGCTTCTTTATTAGATGTTTCTGAAAATACTGTGCGCCGTTGGCTGGACGAAGGCTCCATACCTAACTACAGCATGAATAATGAGCATCGATTTAATCGAGAAGAAATTGAAGATTGGATTCTGAATAATCCTGCTTTTATAGGATGTGAAAGAGACCAATTGAATCCGGAATTTCGTGATCTTTCTCTAAAATATAGCCTCTATAAGGCGATTTATCGAGGAGGAGTAATTCGTGACATTTCCGTAAAGAATAAGAAAGAAGCTTTACGTTATGCCTCCTCTTATATTGCAGAGAAATTTAATTTAGATGCGAATGTTCTTTTCGATATGCTCATCTATAGAGAAAATCTCATGTCCACAGGTATTGGAGAGGGTATAGCTCTACCTCATACAAAAGATTTTCTAATCAATTCTTATTATGACATAGTAGTTCCTATGTTTCTTTCTGAGGGTATTGATTTCGGAGCCCTTGATAATAGGCCCGTTCATGTCCTTTTTTTCCTTTTTGCTTCTCAAGATAAAAGTCATTTAAATTTAGTTAATAAAATTGTGCATTTAGCCATGTCTATGGAAGCTCGAAGTTTCCTAAAAAATTATCCGGATAAAGATCATCTTTTGGCTTATATTAAGAGTTGGGAATCACAAATTCATTAATAATCAATCTCTATAAAAGATTTGTAAGTCCAAGTTGTGAAAAAAGTCCTATTGTTGTTATGGTGATCTCATAGGCTGATCTAGGAGATAGTAGCAGCATGATGAGCTCTAAGCGTGTTTCGCAACTTGCAATGCTTTCTATTTTATTAACTTTTACTCACACTGTAAGCCATGCTAGTCTTACAGTCCCTGCTAAAGTTAGTTCTATAGTTCCTGAATCTGCGCAACCTATATGTAAGTTATATAGTAAAGCAAAGAGTGTAGATACTAAAAAAGAGAAGAACTCTTCAGAGAGGAAATCTTCACGGTTCAGATTTTCAAAACAAAAATCTACATCGATTCAGGAAAGCAATACTGAAGATAAACAATGCAAGGAATCTGTAAAAACAGAGAGGCCTCGTATAAAAAATATAAAGAAAACACGAGAACGAGTTAATCGATTATCACCGAAAAAAAGTCTAGATTTTCGAAACTTTCAAATGACTTCGCGGTCTCGTGTAAAAGAAACACAAGCAACAAAAGATGCTTCATTTCTAAAATCTATCCTTGTTAAACAGAAAAAAAAATCTCTGCCAAAAGATCAACCTCAAGTAGATACTTGCAATTGCTTAGACACTGTAGCAAGTGTCGATATTAGTAAAATTTCCCAAGAGGAAAGAGAAAGACTTTTACAGGAACTTGCTAGAGAACAAAGGATTTCAAAAAGAAAATCTTCTCGCAGTGCTCTAAAAGAACGTTTAAAGGAAAATCAAATCCCTCGTGGGGGTAGTGTTACTTCTACATTGCGTTATGATATGGAAAAAGCTGCCGCTGTTAAAGTAAAGCGTAATGCATCGGTGAATTCTCATATACGTACCCAGAAAACAGCGAATTCACGTCGTTCATCTGCGGAAGCTCGTAGTGAAAAACTGAAAGTCTCTCAAGTTGCTGCTGGAGAACCTTCAGAAAAAAATGATTCTAAACAAACAGAGAAACAACCAACAGCAGATAATTATTTCCAAGAGGTTTCTTCAGCTAGGAATACGAACGTCAATAGTTATCTAGAAGCTAAACAGTACCAATGTGATTCTGAAGAAACTGATTGGCCCTGTGCTTCTTGTGTTTCGAAACGTCGTGCCAATACCAGCATGTCTGTATGTACCTTAGTAGTTACTGTAATTGCAATCATTGTTGGTGCAATCATTATTTGCAATGCATCAGCAGATTCTACGACGCAGTCAGGGAGCACGTCGACCTCTTAGTTCTTATTTTGGCGTGCCTTAGATTTTTTAAGAGTAAGAACCCGAATAAGTTATTTTCTTTTGTTTTATAACTATTCTGTTTATTTCCTGTTTATTTTTAAAAATAAAAATTTAGATAGTTTATTATTTAAATAAGATAATTAATTATTTTCTTATTTAAATATGAAACCTGTACAGAATACCCCTCTAAGTTTATTTAGTGTTGATGTAGGTAAATCTTTTTCCGATCAGCACCCACGAGTTGCTCGTCTTCTGCAAATTACAGCCATTGTACTCGGATTACTTGCAGTGTTTGCAGCAGTAGTTGTCTGTATAGCATCGCCTGTAGCATTGCCTGTAGCAGGAGTCTTAATGGGTATAGGGGGGGCTCTTCTATTTTCTTCCGTACATGCATTAGCCCGTAACATAAAGGAACTCTCTCGGAAGGAGAAACGTGACCAACTATATATTTCTTCCTCTCATTCTGAGGAAGTTATCTCTAGAGATGATAAAGATCCAGGATCTCTAGATTCCTATAATGCTATGGTGAAAAAATTCCAAGAATTGAATTTACAAATAAGTAATCGTGCTCAAGAGATATTCCAGAATTCAGGGAAAGAAGGACAAGAAATCGCGGAAGGAATAGAGAGAATTTCTGAAAATTATCGCACGTGTGTTGATCTATTGAAGAAACGCCAAGAGGCACATCGATATGAAATCATAGTAGACAGCAAGGAGGCGTCTCCACACTATAGAATCAAAAATGCTTTGCTAGTCAACATAGGAATGGATATTGCTGACAAATTACCGAAGGCAGGGGGTGCATTTTCTTTAAGATTTAAAGGCTTAAGTAAAATCATGGAAAAAATCCATAAAGGAATTACTGTGGGCCTAGCTATCGGAGGAATCGCTTGTATTGCTTTAATAGCCGCACTCATTCCTGGAAGCATTCTTGCTTTACCTTTACTTGTTGCCGCAACTCTTGGTATCAGCATGGCTGTTATAGGCTTATCCTATGGACTACGCGAAATCCTTAAAAGAACAAAAATAAATAAACAGAAGTTATGTCTTGATTTAATGGAATCAGTAGATTTCAAGTTGCTAAAAGATATGACAAAATATCAAGACGCTCTCTTACAGTTATTAGTAAAGATGTTATCCTCAGAAATCAGAATTGCAGAGTTATCTGAGCCGATTTATAAAAAATTTTATTATTTAGAGACTAAACTTACCTATCTTCAAGAACATCTTCAAGAGATGGAATTTAAATTGAAATTTATGAGTAAAGGTTATGCTAGGCGAGCTTTTGTGTTGGAACAAGCAGTAAGTCGGGTATCAGAAAGTACAGGAGAGACAGGAGAACAAACACCAGAAGAAACATCGGAAGGATTTGATGAACTCATTGCCATGGGAGAACATTTTGCACAAGAAAGGCGTAGAAAAGATCGTGAAGAACAAATATCCTTAAGTAATTATTCAGTCCTTTCCCCCGAAGAACAGAATTTTGGCGATTCTTGGCATCCTAAAGGATCTCGTCAATTGGAGAGATTCTGGACAGAAGATATTAAGTTGGGAAAAAGTGATCAACTTTTATTAACAGAAGGAATTGCAGACGAGCTTGTTACTTTAAGAAAAGAAATAGGAATTATTAAACAAGCAATACAGGAAACATCAGAGAAATTCCAGAAAGCTAAAGATTTCAAATTAAGAGCAGGACAAGGATCTGATGAATTGATAAGTCTTTGGCATTATGTACGATCTTCTACTTATTCTAGTTTAAATGTCTTAAGAAATTTGCAGTTTACTTTGATAAAGATAATGCAGGAAGGGAACAAAGAAGACATATCTTAATAAGAATTAATTCGTACTCTCAAATTGTTCCCAAGATTGGATAAGTTTACCCAATGCTTCTGTTTGAGGAGAAAGGGGATGTGTTTCTTTAGCTAGAGCATATTCCTTACGTTTCTCTTCTACCATAGTGTCTAAAGTGTGCGACAACTCATGAATTTGTTTTTCTTTAGCTGTAATGTGTATTTGAGCATCTTGTATTAAGTGGTTATACCAAGCCTGCATTTTAGGAATAAAATTTTTCCGTATATTTGTAAAAGTAGAGCGAAATTGATCTATAGAGTGCTTGCCAGACTCTAGAATATCTTGGGAAATTTCATTTGTTAATTGGGATCCAAGTATCTTATTTTTCAAAGGAAAGTTCAGAATAATAGCTATAGCAATTAAAAGAATAATAACTCCCAAACTGATTCCAAATAGTGACCAGTGGTTATACAATACAGCATAGCTCATCAAAGTGGTCATACCCAAACATGTGAGAATTGTTAAGATCAAGCATACCGTATTATAAAAAATTAAATTAGCTCGATAAGTATCCCAGGGAAGGAGAAGGATTACGTTTTTTTGTTCTGTAAGTCTCTGTTGTGAAGGATTTAAAGTAGAACACAAGTAAGAAGAAAGTGAAGATAACGATGAGGATAGTATCATAGAGCCTACTTAAGTTAAGGAAGAGATTTCATCATATAAGGGTGAGAAGCATGTGTAAGTTCTTGCCATTTGTTTAAACGTGTTGTTAGGAACTGTTCTTTTTGTTTTAATTCTTCTATGTATATCTCATTTCTTATGATCGTAGATATTAATTGAGAATAAGCTTTCTGAAGTAATTGAAAAGAGGATAGCGAAGAGGTTTTGCTTTTTAATTGCGTAATTGTTTCATGGACTTTAGAAGGAAGACATTTTAACAGATGTATCATGCTAATCAGTAGACAAATACATATAAAAGAAAAAATCATAAGCAAAATTCCACTTATTATTTCGGGAAGATCAGAACCAATATATCCTAAAATTAATAATGTCGCGCCGCCTATCATAATCCCTACTAAAATGATAATGGTTAGAATATAGGCAAAAGAACTTTGTTTAATAAGTACATTAACTTTAGTCTGTATTGCGGTATCATCTCTATTTACATTGAATAAAAGAGAACATTGGCTTGGTAATGAGAGAAGATCAGGAGACAGAGTAGAGAAGTGGCGTGTCACATAATTCCTTCAAATTATAAAACTAACAAAACTAAAGAAAATATTCATTTTATTCAATATTTAATATAGAGTGTTTCGGTATTGTATTATTTATAGTTGATTATGAATAAAGTAGTTATTATTGCTATGTCTGGAGGTGTAGATTCTTCCACAGTTGCCTATCTTCTCAAGAAACATACTTCTTATCATCTTATAGGAATTTATATGAAGAATTGGGAAGAAGAGGATAGTAATGGTTTGTGTTCTGCCGCTAAGGATTATGAAGATGTAGAACGCGTCGCTGAACAGTTAGACATTCCCTACTACACAGTATCTTTTGCTAAAGAATACCGAGATCGAGTATTTTCGCGTTTTCTCAAAGAATACTCTCAAGGATATACTCCTAATCCCGATATATTATGCAATCGCGAAATTAAATTTGATTTATTACATAAAAAAGTTCGAGAACTTGGTGGAGACTATCTTGCTACAGGACACTATTGTCGTCTCAGAGTAGATACAGAAGGTCCGCAGTTATTACGGGGGAAAGATCCTCAAAAAGATCAAAGTTATTTTCTTAGTGGTATACGAAGAGAATGTTTAACCAATGTACTTTTCCCATTAGGCGACATGACAAAAATTCAGGTGCGCACCATTGCTAAACAAGCAGGTCTTGCTACTGCGGAAAAAAAAGATAGCACAGGTATTTGCTTTATAGGGAAACGGCCTTTTAAAAGTTTTCTTGAAAAATTTGTTCCCAACTTACCAGGAGAGATTATCGATTATGATTCTAAAAATGTGATAGGGAAACATGCAGGAGCCCATTACTACACTGTAGGGCAGCGCCATGGACTAAATTTAGGAGGAGCATCAAAACCTTGCTATGTTGTGGGAAAGGACATGGAGAAAAACATCGTGTATACCGTTTGTGGAGAAGACCATCCCTTATTATATAAAACAGAACTTACAGTTAGAGAAATTAATTGGTTAACATCTCCTGATTCAGTCATGAAATGCAGCGCAAAAGTACGCTACCGTAGCAATGATGAAGAATGCATAGTTTCTCTTACAAGTGAAGGAAAAGCACACGTAAAATTCCACTCTCCTATAAAAGCAATCACACCGGGGCAAACAATTGCCTTTTATAAGGGAGAAACATGTCTAGGAGGGGGAGTGATTGAAGTCCCTATGCTCCCTCACTTGATGTGGTAATTACTGGAGCTTCTCCTGTGGTTTCAGAATATTCTTCATCGCGTTCAAAAGTGACACGATCCTCTATTAGATGAGCACGTAATTTTCTTACTTCCTGACGACAAGATTCTTTAAGTAGTAACTCAGCAAGGGGATCTTCAAGGTACTGTTCAATAACACGACGTAAGGGACGAGCACCCATTTCTGGCGAATGTCCTTTTGTTACTAAGAAAGAAATCACAGAATCAGGAATATTGAGCGCCATTTGGTAATTTTTTAACCGGGAATCTAATTTATTAATTTCTAAATGAATAATTTCAGACAGTGCATCTTTTTCCAAGGGACGGAAAATCACACTTTCGTCTAAACGATTAATAAACTCTGGTTTTAAATGTTTCTTTACAGCAGATTCGATTTTCTCCTGCATGATTTTATAATCGAAATTAGATCGTAAGCCGAAACCAATTTCTCCACTTTTTTTAATTAAATCGGCCCCTAAATTCGAAGTCATGATGATAATGGCATGACGGAAGTCAACTTTACGACCAAAGGAATCGGTAAGACGCCCTTGCTCTAAGATTTGCAACATTAAATCCATAATGTCCGGATGAGCTTTTTCAATCTCATCAAATAGAACTACACAGTAAGGACGACGTCGTACTTGTTCTGTAAGATGTCCTCCTTCTTCATGTCCAACATATCCAGGAGGAGACCCCATCATTTTGGTGGCAGCAAATTTCTCCATATATTCGGACATATCTACTTGAATTAAAGCATCTTCACCGCCAAACATTTCAATGGCAATTTGTTGAGCTAATAATGTTTTCCCTACCCCCGTGGGACCAAGAAATAAAAACGATCCCGTAGGCCGATTAGGATCTTTAATTCCTGTGCGAGAGCGGCGAATGGCGCGACAAATGCTTGTCACTGCCTGATCTTGGCCAATAACTTTTTTGCGAAGAGTGTCTTCGAGTTTCAATAACTTATTACTTTCAGCTTCCGTCAGTCTTGCGGAAGGAATTCCTGTTTGTAAAGAAACAACTTGAGCCACAGCTTCTTCATCTACGGGAATTTGATGTTCTTCTTTATGATTTTCCCATTCTTGTTTCATATTGGCAAGGCGTTCACGAAGCTTTTTCTCTTCGTCTCTTAGACCTGCTGCTTTTTCATATTCCTGAGTGCCGATTGCTTGCTCTTTAGCTTGTTTTGTACTTTCAATTTCAGCTTCTAATTTCATCAGTTCTGTGGGTTGTCCCATAGTATTGACGCGTACACGAGCCCCTGCTTCATCCAGTAAGTCAATTGCTTTATCTGGGAGAAAACGTCCATGTACATATTGATCTGACAATGTAGCTGCAGCCCTTAATGCTTCTTCTGTAATAGATACGTTGTGATGTTCTTCATACTTTTTCTTTAATCCACGTAGGATTTCTACAGTTTCTTCTACACTAGGGGGATGGACGATAATTTTTTGGAATCTACGTTCTAAAGCAGCATCTTTTTCAATATGTTTGCGATACTCATCAATAGTTGTAGCACCAATACATTGGATTTCTCCACGAGCTAATGCGGGTTTTAAGATATTCGAGGCATCAATAGCCCCCTCAGCTGCTCCAGCTCCTACTATCGTGTGTAATTCATCAATGAATAAAAGAATATTACCATGTTTACGTACCTCATCCATAACAGCTTTGATACGTTCTTCGAACTGTCCACGATATTTTGTCCCCGCAATCATTAATGCTAGGTCCAGGGTAATCAGTCGTTTTTTACGTAAAGCGTCGGGGACTTCGTTAGAAACAATTTTTTGAGCCAACCCTTCAACAATAGCCGTTTTCCCTACCCCAGCTTCACCGATGAGCACAGGATTATTCTTTCTACGACGACAAAGGATTAAAATTAATCTTTCGACTTCTGCAGATCTACCGATGACAGGATCTAAACGGGACTCTTTAAACATTTCTGTTAGATCATAGCCATAGGCTTTAAGAGCAGATAGTTTATCACTTCTATCGCTATTTAAAGTATGACCTAAGGAAGAAGATTTTGAAGAAGAAGAACTATTACGAGAATGAGAAGACGAAGAAGGGGGGAGTTGTAAATTAAATGTTTCAAGCTCTTTAAGAATTTCCTTGCGGACTTCACGAGGATCAACATGTAAATTTTCTAAAACTTGTAAAGCCACACCGTCCGATTGATTTAAAATGCCCAGTAACAGGTGTTCAGTCCCTACGTAATTATGTTCTAAAATACTAGCTTCTTCATTTGCTGATTCAAAAGATTTTTTTACTCTTCCTGTTAAAGCAGGGTCTCCATAAACTTGAATTTCAGGACCATAGCCGATTAATCTTTCAACTTCTTGTCTGGCTGTGTCGAAATCAATACCAAGATTACGTAATACATTAACAGCAACGCCTTGACCTAGTTTGAGTAGACCTAAGAGTATATGCTCAGTACCTAGATAGTTATGATTTAGTCTTTGAGCTTCTTTTTTAGCCAGTTTAATAACTTGCTTTGCCCTATTAGTAAACTTCTCAAACATAGAAACCTGAAAGATTCGGTAGAACTTTCCTTAAGCATATACGAAATTTAAAATAATGATGCAACTTTTCGATAGTATGGATTAAAGTTCTATAAGGACCTAGTGAAATTATTAAAAATCTATCTGCTAGATAGAGCATTTTTGTAATCAATATTTTAGAACCTTGAGAAAGAGTAGGCAGCAGTTCTTATTATTACTTATCTTGAATCTGTATTAATTGCTTTGTTCTAACTAGATCTATTTCTGGTTTGCAAGTTTGAATTAATTTATTGTTTTTAATTTTTAATAAAATCTTTGTGATTTAAATGAAAATTTAATAAAATTCCCCTTCTTATCTTTTCAATAACCTCTTTTATTATGGTAGAAAGAATCCGTATCATAGATTCTGGAAAAGCAAGTGCAAGTAGCCATATGGATAGGGATAAAGAGCTTCTTGCTAACTTGAAAAAGGGTGAAGCAATTCTTCATCTTTATGAATGGGAGGGTGTTTATCCTCTTACTTATGGTGTTTTCATACGTCCAGAAAAGTTTCTAGTGAGCAATAGGGAAGAACTAGGAATGGACGCTGCTTCACGTCCTACAGGAGGTGGATTTTTGTTTCATCACGGGGACTATGCTTTTTCCCTACTTGTTTCTTCAGAACATCCTATGCATCGCAACAGTATTCTAGAGAATTACCGCAGCGTGAATTCCTTAGTTTTAAAGGTGTTAAATAAAATTTTCCGAATAGAAGGAACCCTCTCTAGTGATGAGGATTCTCATCACTCTATAGAATCCAATTGTTGTATGGCTAAGGTTTCAAAATATGATGTTTTAATGGGAAATAGAAAAATTGGTGGAGCTGCTCAGCGCACGGTAAAGCAGGGTTTTTTGCATCAAGGTTCTATATTTCTTTCCGGAAGTACTACGGATTTTTACTATAAATTCCTTTTGCCCGAAGTCGCGGATCCTATTGTTTCTGAAATTAACCGTTGCGCGTTTTTCCCCCTAGGTATTTCTGCTCCTTCTGAGGATTTAGTTATGGCAAGAAAGGAAATTAAAGAAAAATTTATTCAGATATTTTCTTGTGAGTACTTATGAAGTATTGGTGGAGTTTTCTTACTATTCTTTTCTGTTCCTTCTCAATGAAACACAGTTTCGCTATCACGATAGCTTTCCCTGATTCTAATGATAAGGCAGGGATCATTGTCCATGATAATAGTATTGAAGTATACCAAAAATTATTAGCTGCTGTAGATAGTGCTCAGTACTATTTTGAATTTTGCCCCTGTATGGCGGGGGGAGAGATTCTAAAGGAGGTTATACTACATTTAGACGCGCGTATGTCTGAAGTTCCTACTCTCCGTTCATCTATGATTATTCAACCTACAGTTATTGACGATCAAGATAAGCAGCTGCTTATAGATATGAAAACGCGCTGGCCTGACAGGTTTTCCTATGTATTCACCGGATGTGCGCCTGGATCAAGCATGTTATCTCCTAATGTTATAGAGATGCATATGAAGTTTTCCATAGTGGATGGAAAATATATTTTTATTGGGGGGACTAATTTTGAAGATTTTATGTGTACTCCTGGGGATATAGTCCCAGAACATGCAGATTCTCCACGCCTGGTTGTTGGCGGAGTCAAACGTCCGCTAGCTCTCCGAGATCAGGATATAACCATAGTTTCAGAGACACTTGGCATAGCGCTTCGAAAAGAGTTTTATGCTCACTATTCTCTCTGGAGTTTTTTTGCTGATAATCACTGGTTGAATAAGTATCTCGATGCTTTTCGTGATTTGCCTTTCCCCGAATTAACTTGGGATCAAGCAAAAGGAAGCTACTGCCCAGAAATTGAAGAGAGCATGGATTTGATTCATACAGATTTGAGTAACATTAGTATGGTTATTTCTGGCCCAGATGAGTCTAAGAATGAAATTACCGAAGCTTATGTAGATTTAATAAATCAAGCAGAAACATCAATAAAAATTGCTAATATGTATTTCATTCCTAAAGATGAAATTATGGATAGTTTGCAATCAGCATGTTTCCAACGGAAAGTACCCACAGAAATTATTACAAATGGTTGCGATGAAAATAGTCCTGCCCTGACATCCGTATATGCTTGGGGTAATCGTATGAACTATTTTTTCTTATGTTACGGAGAACGTCCCGCTTTATGGAAAAAACATATTTTCAATCAACAACCGAATATAGCTTTCTCAGTGAGTGAATTTTCAGTTCCTGATACCGAACTGCATAAAAAATGCATGATTATTGACAACAGCATTTTTGTAATTGGAAGCTATAATTTTGGGAAAAAAAGTGATCTTTTTGATTATGAAAGCATTGTAATTATTCGTTGTCCTCAGGTAGCTGAACAAGCAGACCGAGTATTTCAAAAAGATCTTACATTATCCCAACCTGTAGATTCTAATAGGATTTTACAGTGGTATTTTAACCCCGTTCATCATTTTGTTGGTCATTTGCAAATTAATTTTATGCCTGCATGATATTGGAAACATGATTAGACAGAGCCTATGGTTTCTTAGGGATCCTACTTGGTTTTTTTCTAATCAATCGTTTACACTGAGTTTTTATTGTTTACATCTCTGAGGGTAGCTTTGCTAGCATTTTTCTATAAGCATCAGAAAAAATTTATTGGTTTGGTGATCGTTGTAGTATGTGTATCTGGGATAGGAATAGGTTGGGGGCGCTATCCAGGAGAATCAGCAAGTCAAAGACAACAAAAGAAAACAGTATTTTCTATAAAGGGAAGAAAGTACTCCAAAAGAGAGTTTTCTGCTTTTAAGAAATTTTTTATCAATGAAGCGTACCCTTTTACAGGAAATCCTCAAGAATGGAATTTTTTAAATGAAGGTCTGCTAACTGAGAAGTTTTTGACTAATAAACTAGGAGAGAAACTATTTTTAAAAGTCTATTCTCAAGAATTTCCTGCTTTTAGTAAGGAGAAATGCTATCAAGCTTATCGTCGTTTCGATACTCCTTTTATTTCTGCTGAAGAAGTATGGAAATCATCAGCTCCTCATTTATATGAAGCTTTAATGAATTTTCAACAAATAGAGAACCCCGTATCTCCATCGGGATTTGCTGCGCGTGTACGTCTTTTTCTAGAAGAGAAGAAATTTCCTCATTACATTTTAAAGCAAATGCTTGAATATCGCAGGAAGATGTTTAATTTGCCTCACGATGGAGCTCTTCTTAATGGAAAAGACCTCCGTTTATTTGGCTACAGGAATCTCAGTGATTGGTTTGGGGATGCCTACATATCCAAAGCAGTAGAAGCATTATTACGCTTTGTAAATGAACAAAAGAATCATATGCATATGCCATCGATAAAGGAGGCTCAACAAGATTTTTATGATAAAGCTAAACAAGCTTTTGTGAAATTAAGTAAGCATACAGATATGCATCTTACTTTTGATCAATTTATCAATGATTATTTTAATTTTATTGGCGTGAGTTCTTCGGAATTTTTTAAAATATATAGGGAGATTCTTCTTTGTAAGAGGGCCTTTTTGCAGTTAGAGGGTAGCGTAACATTTGACTATCATCCCTTACAGGAATTTTTCTCTATGGGGAGAGATTCTACTTCAGTTGAGATTGTCAAACTGCCTCGGGAATATCATTTCAAAACACTTGAGGACTTAGAAGCTTTTGAAATCTATCTTCGGTTAGTTGGTGAACGTACTCGTGATTGTCTTGATGTCCCTCGATTTGTTTTGCCAATAACAAAAATCAAATCTAAAGAACCTCAACTTGTTGGAAGAAGATTCCTACTGAGTTATAAAATGATTTGTCTTCGGGATTTAGAGACTAAAGTACCTATGGTAGAAGTTCATCAATGGCAACAAAATCCTGATAATTTTCAAATCCTTCTCCAGGAATTCCCTGAAACTGAAACATGCTCGTCAAGTAAAGATTTTCAGAGCTTAAAGTCCTCTCTTGTGGAAAAGATTCATTCTTTTTCTCGTAAAGAGATCTTGCGTTCTCATCCTGAAAAAATTAAGAAGTGGCTATCTCAGAGTACAAGTAAAAGTAATGAGGTGTTTTTATCTTCAGGGAAAGACAGTGTGCTTGAAGGAATTCTTGATGGCAAAGAGCTGTCCAGTCTACTTATTGATAATGAAGTGCTTGAGGCCTACACCCAAGATGGGGAACATTATTACACATTTATTGTAGATACATGTTTTGGTGATGAAGAAATCATTCCTTATCGTGAAGTTTTGCGTAAGGGATTAGCAAAAACTTTAATTGCCTCACACAAAGATCCTCTACACATGGATAGAGTTATTTCTGCTTTAAAAGCTCGTTATCCTGGGATTGAGGGCGAAGAATTATGGCAACGACGTCTTTGGGATTTAATAGAAGAGCAACGCCAGGGAGTGTATCAAGCAGGGACTTTACCTTGGCACTTGGATAAATCAATAAAAATCTTTACTCGAGGAGACCAAGATCTTCCTCAATCCTATGCGGTTCTTTCTGCTATGGAAGAAGGTTCTCTGTCTCAAGTGGAATTTCATTCTGGAGAAGGCCCCTTTTTCTATAAATGTCTATCCCATGAAATTTGTAAAGATCCTGCATGTGTGGATAAATTATTTTTAGCTAAAGGACATTTAAATGATGAAGTTCTTAGTGGTTATATAGAACATTTTATTGATCAAGGAGTGAGATAAATGTGGTATTCTAGTTATCATGTATGGATTTTACCAATTCACGAGAGCATTGTTCGTTTAGGTGTCACTAAGAGAATGTGTAGTAATTTAGGGGAGATTCTTCATATTGATCTTCCGGTACTAGGGAATGTCTGTAAGGAAGGAGAGGTTCTAGTTGTTTTAGAATCTTCTAAGTCTGCTGTTGAAGTATTGAGCCCAGTTTCTGGGAAAATTATCGAGGTGAACCAGGGTCTTATGGAGGATATTAAGCTTTTGAATACTTCCCCTGAAGATTTAGGCTGGTTTGTTGTTGTTGATTTAGGACGACCTCTAAATACTGAAAATTTATTAGCTAAGGATTAATTTTTTATAATTTTTATTTAATTTAATGTGTTGGTGACTTATTAAGTATTTGTTTTTATTTTCTTAAGTAGTAAAATATCCATCCAAAAAGAAAGAACACCTGTTTAGCTATGTCTTTATCCGTAGGTAACTGTTTTTCTCCCCAAGTAAAAGTAGAAAGTACTCAAGTTACGTTATCTAGGTGTTTAAAAATACTGTCTCTTGTGATTACGTTATTAAGTTTAGCAGTGATTGTTCTTGTAGCTTATGGGTTGTTTGTTGTTCCTTTGATTTCTACTCAACTTGTAATACGTATAGTGAGTGCCTCGATAACTTTAGTAGCTTTAGTTTGTTCTTGTGTTCAATATTATTTTCTTCATCGTTATGAGAAATTATTATTTGATAGTAGAAATTTTGTGTAAATAATCAGAGGGTACTTATGCTAATTCATATTCGTAGATTTCAAAAACCTTCTTCACAATATGAAAATACGGCATCATTGTTACATGAATTAAGCAATAATGTAGAAAGATCTGCGGGGATAAGAATTTTTTCTAAAGTTTTATCAATATTTATGGCTGCTTTAGCACTGTTAGTAATGATTATCTTTACTATTCAAACTCCAATGGTTACGCCCCTAGCATTATATACGGCAGTCTTTTTAGCATGTTGTATTCTTACTTATATGGCAATTTTTGTTGTACAAGGTGTGCTTACACACCAATCTTCCTCTAGACTATACCTAAATACATCGGAAGGTAGAGTATCATAAGCAGGGAGATCATCTTCCCGTGGATTTTTCTTTTTTAGTGATTTTTGCCTTGGGGCGGGGAAAACGGCTTCTTTTCACAGAGAGAGAAGTTACTGTACTTACAGGAGTTTCTTCTATTTGAGCTATTTCTTCCACTACGGCAGGAGGAGTAGTGTTTGCTGGTTTAGCAATATCAATTCCTGTCAGACTCATGAATGCCATAGCCATAAGGCCTGTGGTGATAAATGAAATTCCCGTCCCTTGTAAATTTGTAGGAATATTGCAGTAGGCGAATTTTTCTTTTATAGTTGCAAATAGTACGATAGCTAACCACCATCCGCATCCCGATCCCAAAGAAAAAATCATCATAGGAATAAAGGGATAGTCACGAGTGATACCAAAAAGAACACCTCCTAGTATAGCACAGTTTACGGCAATTAAAGGTAGAAAGATTCCTAAGGAAAGATAGAGGTTTCTGGAAACTTTTTCTAAGAAGAGTTCTAGAATTTGGGTAAAAGCTGCAATTACCACAATAAAAACAATAAATTCGAGAAAACTTAAATTTACGTTTGCTAATTCTGGAGATATCCAGACGAGGGCTTTAGGCTTAGTTATGAATGTGTGGACTAGCCAATTGATACTTCCAGTGATGGTGAGGACCAGTGCTACAGACATTCCTAATCCGCTTGCTGTTGATACTCTTCCAGAGCAAGCTAGATAGCTACACATTCCTAGGAAATTTGAAAGGAGGATATTCTGAATGAAAGTTGCTTGTAGAAAGATTCCTAAAACATTGAGCCACGTATATTCGCCTAACCACATACTTACTTCTTCACTTTTTTAGATCGCAGAATATTTATTATCCAAATCATCGTACCTAAAAGAAAAAAGGCTGAGGGAGCGAGAACCATTAAACCCAAATTCTCATAACGATCAGGATGTATTTCTGATGCATAAAAACATTTGGGGATTATGTGTATACCACATAAAGTCCCAAATCCAAAGAACTCTCGGATGATACTTACTAAAATCAGCACCCAACCGTATCCTAATCCTGAGGCGATGCCATCTAAGAATGCAGGAATGGGAGGAACATTTCTAGCTAGACTTTCTGCTCTACCCATAACGATACAATTAGTAATAATTAATCCGACAAATACAGAAAGCATTTTTGAAATGTTAAATAAAAAAGCCATAAGAAATTGGTCTATGACGATGACGAACAAGCTGATAATGATTAGCTGAGTGATCATACGTACACTATCGGGAGTCACTTTCCTTAATAAAGAGACAAAAAAAGAAGAACACCCTGTAACGAAGCTTACGGCAAGTCCCATAGTTACGGCAGTGCTTACTGTTGTTGTAACAGCAAGAGAAGAGCAAATTCCCAAAATAGCAACGAGAGGTTGATTATTATTCCACAGGGGATCGATAAAATAACTTTTATAAGATTTACTTGTCATGAGGATCTCTTTGTGTATGAAGCTTTGCAAAATATAATAATAAATTGCGATAGGGAGCCAGGGATTGTGTATAAGCTTCAGTTACTCCATTGCATGTTAGCGTTGCTCCCGAAATACCATCAATCGTAGATAAGACTTTTGGAGACGTCCCATATAAAGTTTCTGCTGATCCTTTAACAACTTCTAATCCTAAAGGGGCTGCTGCAAGATCTACATTTCCTGTTGAAGATTGCAGGAAAACTTTCTTTCCATAAAATTGCTTTTGCCATTGGGGATTGGTAATATTTGCTCCTAGGCCCGGAGTTTCTCCTTGCTGATACCATGCAGTTCCCAATACAGTATTCCCATCATTTTCTAATCCTAGATAACCATACATCGGTCCCCATAAACCAAATCCAGAGATTGGGAGAATAATTGATTGAATAACGAGAGGATTTTTAATAATTTCCTCCGTTGTCATGGTGCGAGCTTGTTCAGTATTTGATAGAACAACATAAAAAAGTAATAATGGCTGTTGAGGGGAATTGCTTTGCTCTTGTCCATTTAGAAATTCTGATAGTGTAATATTTTTTTCTTCTAGAGAGAACATTTGTCCTTTCTTATCAGTGAGCAAAGGGCGGATAAAATTTTTAGAAAAGGCATCTAAGATAGAACTCGTGACTACGGGAGGAAGAGTATCTACAGCTTTAAGTAAGTGGGATTGCTTATCATAAATTGCGTATTCCCAATGACCTTTTTCGTAAATTTGAAATCTTCCAGAGTAGTCGATGATGTGAGCTGCTGTTAACATTTGTTTATTACGATCAAAGGTTGCAGCACGTTCTTGAAATGGAGCAAGAATATAGTAAACAGTAGAAAGGAAAGCAGCTGAAAAAAAACTTAATAATAAAATAAAGGAGACAATGTACCAGGTTTGATTTAAATAGTTTTTAATCTTTTCGGAGAACATACGTATTAGACTCTCCTCTGTCGGTACTTTCTGACAGCAAAGTAATCAAACAAGGGAGCGAAGGCATTGCCAAGAAGAATGGCTAACATGACTCCTTCAGGATAAGCAGGATTAATTAATCGGATAATTATTGTCATAAATCCAATGAAGAATCCATATAACCATTTTGCTAGTTTCATGGTGGGGGAGGATACAGGATCTGTTGCCATGAACACAAGGCCGAAGGCTAAACCTCCCAGGAACATATGACGATAGGCTGGAATGAAAAAGCGAGCAGGTGCCCAAGCCCCATGTTTTCCTATGATAAGAATACTGAAGATTTTAAATAGCCAGGCGGTAAGAAAAGCTCCAATACCAAAGGAGAGCATTGTTCTCCATGAAGCGATACCTGTAATTATCAAAAAAGCTGCTCCTAATAAGCAAGCAAAGGTAGATGTCTCTCCTAGGGAACCTAGGATATTTCCCCAAAATAGGTTTCCTGAAGAGAATTTTCCCAATCCATAGATCACGTCAGTAATAGAATAAGCAGAATCAAATTGTGTGGGAAGAAGACCTAGTCCCCCTTCACTCACAGGAGCCGTGACAAACTCTTGTAATTGCGTTAGAGTTAACTTATTTAATACTAAACCCGGATGAGATTGTGTCCATAAGGAGAATTGTGTTTGTAATGCTTGCTCAGAGGGAACATGTGTGAGTTGTAAAATATTTGATGCTATAGCATCAACATGTATTCTTTTGACAGTAGGTGGAGTAGAGTTTAGTGTTTGCAAACATGTAGATTGAGAAAAGCCATCAATTACAGATTTCCCTGTATTCATAGCCATCAGGCTTTCTTTAATTTTTATTGGGTTACTTCCAACCCATACATCACCGCTCATTTTTGCTGGAAAGGTGAAGAATAGAAAAGCACGTGCAGATAGCGCAGGATTGAAGATATTCATTCCTGTTCCTCCGAACAGTTCTTTACTAACAACGACGCCGAAGGCAATACCTAAAGCAGCCATCCAATAGGGAATTGTTGGAGGTAATGTAAGTGGGTAGAGGATTCCTGTGACTAAGAGACCTTCAGCTATCTTATGTTTTCTTATTACTGCAAAGAGGACTTCACAAGCTCCTCCTACGGAGTAACTAATGATGAGTAAAGGGAGAAAGATTTTACATCCTGCCCAAAGAATAGAAAATATACCGATATCATGACAAACAAATGCGAGGTAGCTACGAAATCCGGAGACATGTAAGAATGTTTCCATAAGCTGGGCATTTCCCGAGCTGTAGATAAGAGATTGTGTTCCTGCATTCCAGATTGCGAAGAATATTACTGGGAATAAAGAGATAACTACGAGTGTCATCCAGCGTTTAATATCTACAGCATCCCGAATAAAGGGAGGAGACGAGGGGACATGAATAGGTTCGTAACAAAATGTATCAATAGCGTCTGCAATTGGAGTAAAACGACGAAGTTTGTCTTTTTGACAAATTTTCCAGATCGAAAGAACAAATCGCTTAAGCATTTTATTTGGGATAGGGAATCAAGGCTTCTACACGTTTAGGAGAGTAACAAATTAATTGAAATTTTAGGAATACATTTTTTGTGATTCGGAAGTTTTTTGTATTTTTTTTTCGTTTATTCTTTCCTGTGTTATGTTATGGCTGTCGCTTCCCTGGAGAAATATTATGTTCGCGTTGTTTGGAAATATTGAAAATTCATAAATGTTCGGGGAGATGTCCCCACTGTTTTTCTTTTCTAGGACTTGACGATATTTCTACCTGTAAGCAATGCCTTCCTTCATTTTCACGGAGGTCTTTTCATTTATATTCTCCGTCATCAGAAGCTCTTTCTTTATATTCTCAAGCCTGTGGGGGGAAAATTGCTGCTATAGCATTTTTCACACAAGGAATAAGGAGACAGTGGGCGTGGCAGCAAGTTGTTCCCATGCAGATTATTTATATCATTTCAAAGATACCTAAAGAATTTGCTAAGCAATTACATAAAGAAACAGGGATCCCTTATCGAGGGATTTTTTTAGAACAACACTTATTAGTTAATTCAACAAAAGATATAAAAAGAGGGCCTATCTGTATTCTATCTTCCTATCCCTTATCACGTAAATGGCAAAACTTAATAGAGAGATGTGTCTCACAATCTGTTATTCTTATTAGTCTTTTTGTAGATCCTCAGGAAGACCTGAAATAGATACATGACCTAGAAGACGCACACCTTCATCAACACACAGAGTAGTTGCTTGGATATCTCCTTTAACTATTGCTTCTCCACGCAATTCGACTTTTCCGGTAACGGAAATATTGCCTTCAACAATACCTTCAATAATAGCATCTTGAAGTTGGATATCTGCTTTTACATAGCCTTTGGGTCCAATAATGATTTTTCCTTGAGAAACTAAAATTCCTTCAAAAGTTCCATCAATACGTAATAAGCGTTCAAAAGCTAACTCTCCCTTGAAGGTCACTCCTTCTCCTAGAGTAGTTTCTGGTTCTTCCGACATGAGAAAATGGGAGTCTATTTCTGATGGAGCTGACCATTTTTGGGGTTCTTCATTTACGGGGTAAGAAGATAGAGGTCGCGTTTCTACGGATTTTGGAGTATCAAAAAGATTAGGTGGGGAATCTAAACGTTCTGTTCGTGAATAGGAATAGTTGGCATGGGAAGGTGTATCTTCTTCATATAGTGTTTGCACATCTTCAAAAGGGCTTTTTCCACTTCTACGAAACATGGGAATTCTCCTAGATTAGCCAACAATATGGTTTTTACATAAATTAATTTGTCGCATTAAAATTTCATCTTTTTTAATTTTTTCCTCTATTGTTTTGCATGCATAGAGTACTGTGGAGTGTGTTTTTCCAAAAGCAGAACCAATAGCAACTAAAGAATCAGTAATTAGCGTTTTTGCTAGATACATAGCAACTTGACGTGCTAAAACAAGTTCTTTTGCACGTGAATTACCTTTAAGGTCTTGCAATTTGACTTGAAAGACTGTAGCAACACTTTTGAATATGCTTTCTATGGAAACTTTTTGTTTTTCTGGAGAACGGAAAAGTTCCTTTAAGGTGTCACGGATAACATTTTCTGTAAGAGATTTTCCAAATAAACGACAATAAGCAGTGAGCTTATTAATTGCTCCTTCTAATTGTCGAACGTTTCCGTAAATATGATCAGCAATGTAAAAAGCAATTTCATTAGGGATATGTAGGCTTTTTTGTTCTGCTTTATGTTGTAAAATAGCAACTCGTGTTTCCAAATCAGGAATGCCAACATGTGCAACCAAACCCCACTCCATTCTTGCTATAATACGCTCGGATAATTTCAATTGGCTGGGTGGCTTATCACTAGTAATAACAATCTGCTTATTTAAATTAATTAAAGTTTCAAAAGTATTACAAAATTCTTCTTCAAAATTTTGTCTATTTTGCAAAAATTGAATATCGTCAACTAGAAGCAAATCTAAAGAACGATAGAAATTTTTCATTTTATCAATAGACTTTACTCTTAAGTGGTGAACAAGGTCATTGATAAAGGCTTCTGTAGTAATGCAGTGTACTCGGAGATTTTTATGGTGTTCTCGAACATAATGTCCTACAGCATGAAGTAAGTGAGTTTTACCTAATCCAACGCCACCATGAATGAATAAAGGATTATATGAACGTCCAGGATGATTTGCAATTCCCATAGCAGCAGATTTGACAAATTGGTTTGATGGACCTTCTATAAAATTGTCAAAGCGATAAAGAGCATTAAGTTTGAGTTCAAAATCTTTAGGTTCTTCAAGATTTTCTAAGGAAAGTGTTTGTGATTCTCTGGCAGGAGGTGGGGGAGTCTTTTTTATTTCTGCAATGACAAATTCTAAAGCAGGTTCACCCTGGGCGTTTAGAGGAACAAAAGAACACAGATCTTTTTTATAGTTATCGAGAAGGTAATTTTGAACAAAGATATTGGGAACTTCCAAACGAATTTTTTCTTGGGTTTCTTCTATGACTTGAATAGGAGATATCCAGTTTTCAAATGCCGTTTTTGAGCAACGTGTCTTTACGTAATTGATAAACTGTTCCCAAGTATTACATTCGCTACAGGTTAACATGCTGCTCTCTTTCATATACTGAGAATTTATTCAAGGCAGGTAATCCCTACTTGTTATGGAAGAAATTGCCAATGTACCATTGGTATTGATAAGCAATCAATAGTTTTTCTAAAAAAAACCGTCTAGAAACCTCAAAATGAAAGCAATACATCCATAGGAGAATTATTTAGAAATGGTTGCGATTTTTTTAATGGTTCTATTTGCGTAACTCATTAGCAGAGCTTCTGCATCATTAGCAATCAGAGGCTGGTCACATGAAGTAAGATAAACAGCAATAGCTGAAGCTTCTTCAATACGACCTAAACAAAAAAGTGCTTTTGTTTTGTTTAGTAGCGTAGGTAGATGGTCTCCTTGCATTCGCAAGGCGTGATCTAAAACAGCTAGAGCTTCAGCATTTTTTCCTACCTGTAAATATAATCCTCCGAGAGTTTGAAAGTCATAAATACTAAGAGGATCTAAAATGACAAGTGCTTCAAAAAAAAGAATAGCTTTTTTATAATGTCCTTGACGGAGGAATGAGTATCCTGAAATGCGTAACTCTTCCAGTTCTTCATCTCCCCATCCTAAAATAGCCTTCCACTCATTATCTAACATGGCTCAGCCTTGAACAAATTGAAAAATACGAGAAATTACGTAGTCGATCATGATATTAGAAGATTTTAACCCTAAGTCAATGGCTTTAAGTAAAATTTTTCCTTCTTGGACTAAAACATCTTCTTCGAGATCTTCTGTTTCGTGATCTTTACGATCTTCATGATCTTCTTTTTGATCACCATATGCGAGGAAAGGAGTGACACGACTTTGATAAGAAAATTTTCCACGAGTAAGAACTTTTAGATAAGAAGAAATTTTTTCTATATCATGATCTTGTTGATCGGGGGATCCTAATGAAGGAGCTAGGTAGGGAGTAGAAAAACGTTGTTTATAAAAATTCTCCGGAGGGGAAAAGAAGGCCCAATGTGTTTTTTGATTTGTTTGCATTAGAGATGACAAAGCTGAGGGCTTAGGTGTCATATCTAAAATTTGGGCGTGCTTTGCAACATCACGAATTGCTACACCTTCCATGTGAACTTCCTTGCGGAAATCACTTACTGCCTTGTTGTTGGAAGCGTGTTTTTCGTAAACAGATGCACTGTAATTAAAAATTTCTACCATAAGCAGACCTTGAAACCCTACTTCTAAATCATAGTGGGGTGAGGGAAAAAGTCAATAATCTTCGTTATTCTAGGAATTTTCAGAAACAAATATTAGAGAATACTTTCTCCATTCTTTCTCATAATATATGTTTATCTTTATGATAAATTTTTATAAGATCTTAGTTGCAATGTCTGGTGCTTCTCTTCATATTCCTGTTTTACTTCAAGAGTGTTTGTCTTTTTTCTCTGATCAATATCCAAAAATGTTTTGTGACGTAACTCTAGGTTGTGGAGGTCATGCTGAGGCATTTCTCTCTTCTTATTCTTCAATTCATTTATATGATGCTTCAGATAGGGATCTTTCTGTTTTGCCTTTGGCTCGAGAGCGCTTGAAGGAATTTGGAGAACGTGTGCGTATTTCTCATGCTTCTTTTCAAGATCTTTCCCAAGATTCTAGTAGAGATAATTTATATGATGGGATACTTGCTGATTTAGGTGTTTCCTCTGTACAACTAGATACATTATCTCGGGGGTTTAGTTTTCAAGGTGATGATCATGTTTTAGATATGCGGATGGATACTTCCCAAGGCAGGACGGCAAGCGAAATACTGAATACTTTAGACGAAGAGACTCTGGGAAGAATATTCCGTGAATATGGAGAAGAACCCCATTGGAAAAAAGTAGCCAAATCCATTGTACATTTTCGTAGGCATAGAAAGATTCTCACAGTAAATGATTTAAAAGAAGCGGCAAGTAAGGCTCTTCCTTCTTATCGTTTTCGTAGGAAGATACATCCTTTAACTTTAGTATTTCAGGCATTGCGTGTGTATGTAAATCAAGAGGATGTGCAATTGAAAGTATTATTAGAGTCTGCTATCCGTTGGCTAGCTCCTCGAGGTCGTCTTTTAATCATTTCTTTTTGTAGTTCTGAAGATCGCCCTGTGAAGTGGTTCTTTAGGCAAGCACAGGATCAAGGATTAGGTAAGATTCTTACTAAGAAAGTAGTTACACCAACTTACGAGGAAATCTATAAAAATCCTAGAGCACGCTCAGCAAAATTACGTTGCTTTGAAAAAGCTGTCTTATGAATAAGTACCGTTTCTTACGATTAGTTATATGTTTTTGTTTTTTTGGGAGTTTACTTTATTTTTACGTAAATAAACAAAATGATTTAACAAAACTTCAGTTGGAAATTCCTTGTTTATGGTCCAAATTACGCCAAAAAGAACAAGAAAATGTAGCTTTGGGTTTTCTTATTGATAAGATAGAGAGTCCTGAACACTTAATGGATATTGCGCGCTTACCTGAATATCAATATCTACATTACCCCAATGAAGAGAAAGATTGCATTTTGATTTATGAATCATCGTAAATATTTAACTATGATTACTTGTGGGGTATTACTTTTTTACTCTCTTCTTATCCTACGTTATTATAAAATCCAAATTTGTGAAGGAGAGCACTGGGCAATTGAAGCTCTTGGTCAACATGAATTCCGTGTCAAAGATCCTTTTCGTCGAGGAACGTTTTTTTCCCAGATAAATGTATGTAAAGGTGAGCAAGAACGGTTCCAGCCTTTAGCTGTGGATATTACTAAATTTCATTTATGTTTAGATGCTGTTGCTATTCCTGAGTGTCATCGAGATGATATAGCAAAGAAAATATTTACCTTGGTTGGTGAGAATAACTATGAACAAATACGGAGGGAATTTGATAAAAAATCTCGTCATCGTAAATTAGTTCTTTGGTTAGATCATGTTGAACGTGATCGTGTTCTCCATTGGTGGAAGAAGTATGCTGCAAAGCATAAATTACCTTCTAATGCATTATTTTTTATTTCTGATTACCAGCGTTCTTATCCTTTTGGTAAACTATTAGGTCAAGTACTTCATACTCTAAGAGATATTAAAGATGAAAAAACAGGAAAAGCATTTCCTACAGGAGGATTGGAAGCTTATTTCAATCATATTTTAGAAGGGGAACCTGGAGAGCGTAAGCTGTTGCGTTCACCTTTGAATCGTTTAGATGTGGATAAAATTACAAAGATTCCTCAAGACGGTGCGGATGTCTATCTTACCGTGAATCCGTGCATACAAACTATTGCAGAGGAAGAGTTAGAAAAGGGAGTTAAGGAAGCTCGTGCACAAGGAGGCCGTCTAATTTTAATGAACTCCCATACAGGGGAGATTCTAGCTCTTGCGCAATATCCTTTTTTTAATCCTTCGGACTACAAAGATTTTTTTAATGATAAGAAAAAGATAGAGTATACCAAAGTCACTTCAGTTAGTGATGTGTTTGAACCGGGTTCAATTATGAAACCCATTACTGTAGCTATAGCCCTGCTCGCTAATGAAGAAATGGAAAGAAGAACAGGGAAATCTCTTTTTGATCCTAACGATCCTATTGATGTTACGCGCACAGTATTTCCTGGAAGGAAGCAATTTCCTTTGAAAGATGTATCTCTAAATCGTCGTTTGAATATGTATATGGCGATTCAAAAGTCTTCCAATGTTTATGTTGCTCAGCTTGCGGATCGCATTGTTCAAAATTTGGGAAACCTGTGGTATGAAGAAAAGTTATCAGTCCTAGGTTTTGGTAAAAAAACAGGTATTGAATTGCCAGGGGAAGCTTCGGGTTTAGTTCCTTCTCCTAAGCGTTTTCATATTCATGGTATTCCAGAGTGGTCGTTATCTACTCCGTACTCTCTAGCTATGGGATATAATCTTCTTGTTACAGGAATGCAGATGGTGAGAGCTTATGCTATTCTTGCTAATGGAGGATATGATGTGCATCCAACCTTAATTAAAAAAATCGTAGCTTCTTCTGGAGAGGAATATGTGTTAAGGAATCATGAAAAAGGAGATCGGTTGCTTTCTCAAGAAATCGTAGATCAGGTGTTAAGAGCTATGCGTTTCACAACGTACCCTGGAGGCACTGGATTTCGAGCTTCTCCTAAAGATTACTCTAGTGCAGGCAAAACAGGAACAACAGAGAAGTTGATTCAAGGCAAGTATGATAAACGGCGTCATATTTCTTCATTTATTGGTATTACTCCTATATATCCTCAAGAATCTTGTGTTCCTTTGGTGATGTTGATTTCTATTGATGATCCTGATCATGGTGTAAGGGAAGATGGAACAAAAAATTATATGGGAGGTCGGTGTGCAGCTCCTGTATTTGCACGTGTTGCTGATCGTGTTTTACCTTATCTTGGGGTTAAAGAGGATAAAAAGACATACGATTATACTAAGGAGGTGTTTGCGATGAAATCTTTATATGAAGAATGGAATCGTTCAGGGAAATAGGTAGAGGATCTAAAGGCAGTTGAGCTTAAAAAAATAAAATATGAAGTCAGGTGATTTTCATTTTTTTTATAGAAAGTATATAAACTACGTCGTATCTGATTTATGAAGTTAGAATGAAATCTCATTAAGCTGTTAACTTAGGGACAAGTTTTTTCTTTTATACTCGTTTATGAGATAGATTGTGATCAGGTAGATAGAACTTAGAATTCATAGTGCATTGTGTGAGAAAAGTAGATAGAACTCCTGCGTTTATTAGTTCTACAATAGAGGTCGCGTTTTCGGAATCTTGAGAAAATGGATTTAAAACAGCTTTTAAAAAATATAAATGCGAAAGTGTATGGGAAAGTTTCTTCTGTAGAGGTTAGAAATATTACTAAGGATTCGCGTCATGTGGGTGTTGGGGATATTTTTATAGCTTGTCGAGGAATGAAACATGATGGGAATGCTTTTTCTCTCCTTGCTGTGCAAAATGGGGCTATAGCCATTCTGTCTTCATTATACAATCCTTTTATTCCTGTAGTTCAAGTGGTATCTTCAGATCTTCCTTTATTAGAAGCGGAGATATCGGCGAAATATTATGCCAATCCTTCAAAAAAGTTAGTAGTCGTTGGTATTACAGGAACTAATGGGAAGACTACAGTATCCCATTTAATTAAGTTTTTGTTTGATTCTTATAATTATCATTCAGGATTAATAGGAACTATTGCACATGATTTAGGTAATCATTTTGTTCAAGATGGGTTCACTACGCCTGAGTCATGTTTATTACAGAAATATTTAGCAGAAATGGTGAAAAATAGTCTTTCTGTAGCTGTGATAGAAACATCGTCGATAGGGTTGGTTCAGCAGCGTTTAGCTTCTATAGATTTTGATGTTGGGGTATTCACTAACATCACCCTAGATCATTTGGATTTCCATGGTTCGTTTGAGAATTATATAGAAGCGAAATTACAATTATTTTCTTTGTTACCTTCACATGGATTAGCTGTTGTTAATGCAGATAGTCCTTATAAGTTGCGATTTCTGGAGTCAACAAGAGCACGTCCTGTAACTTATTCCATAAATACTCCTTCGGATTATCAGGCACGTAATTTACGTTGTTCTCCTTTTGGGACACAGTGTGATGTAGTGTATTGTGGAGAAAGTTTTCCCTGTGTTTTGCCTTTAATAGGAGACTATAATGTTTATAATGCACTTGCAGCATTAGCAGTTATCCATCAATGGCTGGATTGTGATTTTCAACATTGCCTGAGACTGTTATCTTGTGTTTCTCCCCCTCGAGGACGCTTAGAGCCTGTTGTGAATACTCCTTGTCCTGTATATGTTGACTATGCGCACACTCCAGATGCTTTGGACAATGTGTGTAAAACATTACATGGAATTCTTCCCGAGCAAGGGAAATTGATTATTGTTTTTGGTTGTGGAGGCGATAGGGATCGTAGCAAAAGGAAGATCATGGCACAAGTAGCGGAAGTGTATGGTTTTTCTGTTGTGACTTCAGATAATCCTCGTAGCGAGTCCCCAGAGGCGATTATTGAGGATATTTGTTCGGGTTTTGTAAAAAGAAATTTTTCTGTCAAAATCGACAGAAAACAGGCAATTACATATGCTTTGTCCATTGCCTCAGATAGAGATATAGTGTTAGTTGCGGGTAAAGGGCATGAGACATACCAAGTCTTTAAGCATCAAACTATTGCCTTTGATGATAGGGAAGTTGTACGTGAAGTTCTATCGTTGGCATAAGGTCTATGGTTTACTTATATTCTGCATATTAGGAAGAAGTTATGGAGAAGGTAATGAGAGCGTTCCGCTTCAACGTGTTCGTCGTAATGAAGTGATTTTTATTGATCCAGGACATGGTGGTAAGGATCAGGGAACAGCAAGTAAAGAGTCCCATTATGAGGAGAAGTCACTTACTTTATCATTAGCATTTGCTGTTCAGAGTTATCTTAAGCGCATGGGATATAAACCTGTTCTTACACGTACTTCTGATGTATATGTGGACTTAAGTAAAAGAGCTGCTTTAGCTAATCAAGGTAAGGCGGATATTTTTGTTAGTATTCACTGTAATTATTCATCTAATTCATCAGCTTTTGGCACCGAGATCTATTTTTATAATGGGAAGTATACAACTGCAGAGCGAGCGCGTTCTTCTGAAGCTTTAGCCAAACACCTTTTGAATGCCATGCAAAAGCATGGAGCATTGAAAAGTCGGGGAGTGAAAGAGGGAAACTTTGCTGTTATTCGGGAGACCTTAATGCCAGCGGTACTGGTTGAAACGGGATTTTTATCAAATTCTAGAGAACGAGCTGCTCTTTTAGATGCTCGTTATCGTATGCATCTTGCTAAAGGCATTGCTGAGGGAATTCATACGTTTCTCACGGGTCCAGATTTTCAAAAGATGAATTCAATGAATGTGAAAAACAAGAAAAATTCTGTTAGAGCTGGCTAGGATTAGAAACTATAACAACGTCCTCGATGCGATTCGAACGCACGGCCTGTTGCTTAGGAGGCAACCGCTCTATCCTACTGAGCTACGAGGACACAGATCTTAGTACTTTAGCAATTCGAACCAAAGAAGTCACGTAATTGCCATTCCTTTAGAACATAATTCACTTAAAAAATTTTTAATATTTTTGTAGTTCGTATAGTTTTTGCCCCTTAAAATTGCTTTAACTTAAGGTAGAACATCTGTGTATTTTAAAAAATATCTTGAATCCAAAGGATGAATGGATATGATACGCTTATACTTCAAAAGTTTATTATTTAGGGCTATTCAACTAGTTTATTTTAGGGCACTTTAATTAGGAGGCAATGGCTAATATGGCTACCATGACTAAGAAAAAACTGATTAGTACAATATCTCAGGACCATAAGATTCATCCGAATCATGTGCGCACTGTAATCCAGAATTTTTTGGATAAGATGACAGATGCCCTAGTCAAAGGTGATAGATTGGAATTTAGGGACTTTGGTGTTCTACAAGTGGTAGAGAGGAAACCTAAAGTAGGTCGTAATCCTAAAAATGCTGCTGTCCCCATTCATATTCCTGCAAGACGTGCTGTAAAATTTACTCCAGGAAAACGGATGAAACGCCTGATTGAAACTCCTTCTAAGAATTCTTAAATTATGTGCCTTTTTATTTAATCCTTGGGTCAAGTTTTTAAGCTAACTTAGAGGCTTGACTCTAAAGTTTGTTATTATTATTGTCTGGACACAATCTATATTCTAAGTAAAATTGTGCATAACGATGGGATTACAACTAAGATTACAAGAATGTATCGAGGTATTCCCCCATCTGAGTTTTGATGCGCAGGTGAAAGAGCTTATTTATGCTTGTCAGAATAAAGAGCTTCGGGATTTCGTCTTTAAATTTTTTCGCTACCATCCGCTTCTAAAAGTTCATGATATTGCTCGGGCGATTTATCTATTGATGGCTTTAGAGGAAGGCCAAGATTTAGGTTTAGATTTCCTAAAGTTGCAGCAGGAGCTCTCTGGAGCTGTGCGTTTGTTTTGTTACGGAGGATTCCCTTGGAGGGGGTTGCCTTATCCTGGAGAACATGCTGAGTTAGGACTTTTGCTTTTGCAAATTTCTAGATTTTATGATCAGAGTTTAAAACTTGCTGAGATGATGGGTTCCTTTCATCAGGCAATGTTTATGCACGAAGAAACTGTTTTCCCTGCTTTGTGGAGCCAAGAAATTACAAGTCCCATAAGGGAGAAAACCTCTTTAAGTAAATCTTTTCTTTATCAATTAGACCAACAAATTATTAATGAATACACTTCTGTTGAACCGACTCTGGGGTTTTGGATGCAGAGGACATGTTCATCATCAGCATTTGTTTCTGGATCAGGTTGTAAGAGTGGTATTGGGGCGTATTATTTTGGAGATGTAGGTGTAGTCAATTATGGCCCTTGTTATGGAGATATTAGTGATTGTCAGGGGTTTGGAATTTCAGGGACAGTCAAAGAATTTTCTTTTGTAGAAAATGAAGGAGAAATAGAGTGTTCTTTTCTTTCTTCAACCTCTCTTCCTTATCTTAGGTCTACAGGGTTTTCTTATTTGCAGGATGCTCATTTAGGAATACGGGTTCGTCATAATTTTTGGATTTCTGGAAGGAAGTGTAAAGTAAAATCTTTACTAGAAGAGGAAGATTCTAGAAATTTGACTTTTTCTATTTTTTGTAAGGGAAAGATTTGTCAGGTAGTAGAAGGACCGCGGTTACGTTCGAGTTCTTTAGATTCTTATAAGGGGCCTGCAAATGATGTGATCATTCATGGTGAGCGCGACTCTTTACGTATTTTGACCTCTAGTCTTCGTATGGAAATTTTTTCTTTACAAGGAGAAAGAAGTTTTTGGGGAAGTAATTTTTTAATTAACATTCCCTATCAAGATGCGTGCGTATCTTTGGTTTTCGAAAAGAGCAGTTAAAAGAAGTTTGTTTTTAAAATCCTCATTAAAATGATCTTATAATTGTTTTTTAAGAATTATTTGTATTAAAATTGTCCTTTTCTGTAAGAGGAGAAACGTAATTATGGAGCTTCTTCCCCACGAAAAACAAGTGGTTGAGTATGAGAAAACGATTGCTGACTTTAAGGAAAAGAACAAAAAAAATTCTTTACTTTCCTCTTCTGAGATACAAAAATTGGAAAGGCGTCTAGATAAATTAAAAGAGAAAATCTATTCCGACTTAACTCCTTGGGAGCGCGTTCAGATTTGTCGTCATCCTTCACGTCCTCGTTCGGTTAATTACATAGAGGGTATATGTGATGAGTTTATGGAGTTAGCAGGGGATAGAACTTTTCGAGATGATCCCGCTGTTGTCGGTGGATTAGCAAAAATACAAAACCAAAAGTTTATGCTTATTGGACAGGAGAAGGGATGTGATACAGCTTCTCGTGTTCATAGGAACTTTGGAATGCTCTATCCGGAAGGGTTTCGTAAAGCTTTGCGTTTATCAAAAATGGCGGAGAAGTTTCACCTGCCTATTGTTTTTCTAGTAGACACTCCTGGAGCATTTCCTGGATTGACGGCCGAAGAACGTGGCCAGGGTTGGGCAATCGCTAATAATCTCTTTGAATTATCTAGGCTCAAAACCCCAATTATTGTTCTTATTATTGGAGAAGGATGTTCAGGAGGAGCTTTGGGCATGGCTATTGGCGATGTCATTGCAATGTTAGAGCATTCCTATTATTCTGTAATTTCTCCGGAAGGCTGCGCATCAATTCTTTGGAAAGATCCTAAGAAAAATAGTGAGGCCGCTGCTATGTTAAAAATGCATGGTGAAGATCTTAAGCAGTTTTCTATAGTCGATGTGGTTATCAAAGAACCTGTGGGAGGGGCACATCACGATCCCGCTGCAGTCTATGAAAGTGTGCAGAGATTTATACTTCAGGAATGGTTGCGATTAAAAGACCTGTCCATAGAGAATTTATTAGAAAAACGATATCAAAAATTTCGGACTATAGGTCTTTATGAAACTTCTTCTGAAAGCGGTCCTCAGGTATAAAAAACACCTAGTTGTATTAGGGCTTTCTTTACTCTCTATTCTTGGGCTCACAATTTCTTCACAAGCAGAGATTTTTTCTCTAGGCATGATCGCTAAAACAGGTCCCGATGCTTTTCTACTTTTCTCTAATAAGAAAGATCATCGGCTTGTGAAAGAACAGGAACTCAGCCAAAATCAGATTTTAGAGAGATGGTCGGAAATTTCTCCTAATTCTGATCGGTTAACCTTAGCACAAGCAAATGCTTATATTGCACGTTATAGCCAAGGGTCTTCTTCAATAACAGCAAAGTTATCTCGAGTAGTTTCTCGATATATCGATTTATCTCGTTTTTCATCACTAGCCTTATTTTTGATTTTGGTAGCTGTTTTCAAAGCAGTTACATTATTTTTCCAGAGATTTTTAGCTCAAGTGGTCTCCATTCGTGTTAGCTGTGACTTGCGTAAGGATTATTTTTCTGCCTTACAGCGGCTTCCCATGACGTTCTTTCATGCCCACGACATGGGAAATTTAAGTAGCCGTGTAATCACAGATTCTTCGGCCATTGCACTAGCAGTCAATTCTCTAATGATGAATTACATTCAGGCTCCGATTACACTTATCTTAGCTTTAATTGTTTGTTTATCGATATCCTGGAAGTTTTCTCTACTTCTCTGCGTAGCTTTTCCTGTGTTCATTGTTCCTATCGTCATAATCGCAAGGAAAATCAAATCATTAGCGAAAAGAATCCAAAAAAATCAGGATAAGTTTTCTTCAGTACTTTTGGATTTTCTAGCAGGTGTTCTTACAGTAAAAGTATTTCGTACCGAGGCTTTTGCTTTTAAAAAATATTGTGATCAAAATACACAAATAGCTTCTTTAGAAGAAAAGAGTGCTGCCTACGGTTTATTACCTCGTCCATTGTTGCACACGATAGCCTCTTTATTTTTTGCTTTTGTAGTTATTGTCGGTCTATATAAATTCCACCTTCCTTCTGAAGAACTCATTGTTTTCTGCGGGTTACTATATCTTATTTATGACCCCATAAAGAAATTTGGTGATGAAAATACGAATATCATGAAAGGATGCGCAGCTGCCGAACGCTTTTATGAGGTTCTTGCTCACCCCGATCTTTACTATGAAGATGAGGGGCAGACGTTTCGTGGATTACAACGTTGTATTGAATTTCAGCACGTATCTTTTGCCTATGATGAAAAAACCTAGTTCTTGATGATATTAATTTCACCCTAAACAAAGGAGAAGCCATAGGTATTGTTGGCCCCACAGGATCTGGGAAAACAACAATTACGCAACTACTACCTCGATTATATGAAGTTTCTCAAGGAGAAATTCTTATCGATGGTGTTTCTATTAAAGATTATAATAAATCTTCTTTAAGAGATCATATAGGCTGCGTTTTACAAAAGCCCTTTTTATTTTACGATACTATTTGGAACAATCTTACCTGCGGAAAAGATATCCCCGAAGAGGATGTGATTGATGCACTAAAGCAGGCCTATGCTTACGAATTTGTGAAAGATATGCCGCAAGGGATCCATAGCTTATTAGAGGAAGCTGGTAAAAATCTCTCTGGAGGACAACAGCAGCGATTAACAATAGCACGAGCTTTATTGAAGAATTCCTCGATTTTAATTTTAGATGAAGCAACATCTTCTTTGGATGCGATCAGTGAGAATTACATTAAAGAAATTATTGGTAAGTTAAAAGGACAGAGCACTCAGATTATTATTGCCCACAAGTTATCTACACTAGAATACGTAGATCGTGTGATTTATTTAGAAAAGGGGAAAAAAATTGCAGAAGGAATGAAAGAAGAACTCTTAGTGGCATGTCCACCATTTCTAAAGATGTGGGAGTTATCTGGAACTAAAGATCCTGAAGCCTCCTGTTCTAAAGATTCAGAATTAGTGAGTTCTTCTTCACATTAGTGATGAATGCTAGTTACCAGAGATCTAATAGAATCCATGGAATCCTTCAATGTTGTATAGAGAGTCTCTGCTAAAGCGTGCTTATTGTTTTTAATGTACTCACCACCTTCTGGAGTCGTATAATCAGAGACAATTTTTATCATCATACAGGGCAAGTTTTGTTTTTTGCATAGCTGTGAAATTGTGTAGCCCTCCATATCAATAAGCTGAAAGTAATCGTGCATACCATATCTATAAGGAGTGGGCGAAGACACTAAATGTGCTAGTGGAAGAGATGATAAGGAAATCAGCTCGAGTTCTGGTTGATGAGACAATGTTTGTGGATTCTCACTACTTAACTCAGCAACTCTATCAATAGAGTAACAGCTATGCAGAGGAAAGAGAAATGAAGATGTCCCAGCAAAACCTATATTAAGACAGGCATGATAGTTAGAAAGTAGTTCTGTATTTAAAGAAGAAATAACGCCTTGTCTTCCCCATTGTTGGAGAAGTAATATATCCATGAGACAAGAGTGGTTTGCGTCCCAACATGTATAAAAATTATTCTTTTGTTTCTGAAAGGGATACTTATTAATAATTGCCTCAGCTTCACACATATCGGCAAAAATGAAAAGTAGACGGATGTAGTTAGAAGGAGCTTGCGTATTCGGATAATTTTTGAATAGCATGTTTACCTAATTCAGATAATTTCAGGGTTTCTTGGTTTACATAAGTATCGATAAATTTTTGGATCACTTCAGAATTATGATCTTTAGAATACTTTAGAGCCGTATTTATCGATTGCTTGGTTTCTCGAAGAGAAAGAGATAAAGATGAGTAAAGAGCCGATGTCAGTATGTCTACAGTTGATTGAGGTAAGTTTTTCTCAACAACGAGGCAACCTAAAGGTAGGGGAAGATTTGTAGCGTTTTCCCATAAGGTTCCAAGATCATCTCTAAGGTATAATTGTGAAGGATAGTGGAATCTTTCCTCATGGATAACGACTCCGGCTTCTATATCTCCACTTACAATCGCGGGGATAATAGTGTGGTATTTCATAGGGAAGAGAGTCGCTTTGGGATAGAATATTTTACATAGTAAATGTGCTGTAGTTGTTACTCCAGGAGTAGCAATTATAGTAACCGGTTTAGTAGAGGATGAAGATAGAAGCAGGGGACCCACACCGTAGCTAATGATATTGCCAACTTCCATAAGATTGTAATGCTCAAAAGCATGAGGCAGTAGTGCTGCAGAAATTTTAATTAGTGAGAATCGTTTTTGTAAGGCTAGCGTATTTAACCTAGAGATATCTGTAATAGTAATTTGATGAAGTAGAGGAACATCTGCATGATGCTCCAAAAAAGAACGAAATAAGAAAATATCATTAGGACAGGAAGAAAATGCTGCTGAAAGTATCATGAGGACATTTGTTTCATTAATTGAATCGCTGATTGCATATCTTTATCTAAATTGCCTTGGTTTTCTAACCATTGAATATAAGATACAGGGACTTCAGTAAGAGGTTTTCCTTTGTACTTTCCAAAAGGCATTTTAAACACCTTGGGATTGCAGTTATTTTGTGTCAGAGAAAACACTTGTTCGACAGAAAGATCACCAATGAGAGCAGAAAATACATTGTATAAAGTGATGACATCATCCAAAGCACGATGTGCTTGGTTCTCAGAAAAGCCATAGACTTGTCTTAAGTATTGTAAGTTATGCTTTGGTAAATCAGGACGATATTTTTGCGCCCATTTTAAGGAATCTATAGTACGTAGTTCTAAGATTTCTAAGGAATGACGGCGACATTCTTTTTCCAACAGGGGAAAGTCAAAACTATCGTTATTATGAGCAACAAGAATAGCATTATTTCCACAAAAGTCTCGAAATTGTCCGTATGCCTCGGGAAATTTAGGAGATGATGCTACAGTAGAATCTGTGATTCCATGAATTTTTGAGGCTTCTTCAGGAATAGGGATTTCAGGATTTACGTATGTAACAAATGATTGTTTCGTTATGTTATTGAAGGCAGCAATTTCTATAACACGATCTTTATCTATCTGAGTTCCTGTAGTCTCGGTGTCATAAAAAATAAGTGCTGTCATAATGTAATTTACACCTAATTATTCTTCTGTTCTTTCTTTGCTTGTTTTTTCAGTTCATCAAGGTTCATGTTTCCTGAGGATATTAAACCAATGGCATTTGAAAAACTATCGCATACTAATTTAATTGTGTCGATATATATATGTAGCAACGTTTCATTGATTTGTCCTTGTAAACAAGGTACGACTATACGATAGAAGATTAGACCTTGTTCTTCATCCATTCCGAATCCTGGGGTATCTAAATCGCGATTTAATAAGTGGAGTAAACGTGCTGTAGTTCCTTTTTGTTCATCATGTAATTGGTAAGGGAAATAACAGATCATTTGAAGAATTTCCCCGTTATTGCGAATAACGAAAAATAGGGGAAGTTCATGGTCTTCTACTTGGATATTAATATAAGTAAGTTGGCTTTCTCTTTCTAACAGGGGTTGTAATCCAATTTGTTTGAGAAAATTTGATAGATTATTTTGATTTAAAGACCAAGTTGTCATGTTATTTGCTCCCAATGTTCGGAAAATACATTTATCACTCTTTGCTAATAAGAGAAGAGGATAATTCTTTGTTTAAGTGTGGATCTCTTCGAAGTTTTTTTATGCTTTTACTCAACATGTCTGAAGTAGAGAAGGAATTCTTTTGTTCATTATTTTTTAGGAGCGCATTGATATCTGTATCTGGGGGAAATTCTGATAATAAGGTAACATGATCGTTGGCTTCAGCAATGATGAGAATTTTATTTACGACTCGAATAAGGTAGATACAAGTTTTGGGGGTGATAGATCGTCTATCTAGGATTTTAATGGTAGAATGATTCCCGAAGCTTTGTCCTTTAGACTTAAGAAATCTCTTAAACGCCCAAACACCAATACCAAATAAGGTTAGAACTAGGATAAGCGATCCTAACATTTTTAGCATTTCTACTTTCATATTTTCTGGGAACATGCTTTGGAGAGAGACAGAGTCATGAGAAGAATCAGAAAGAGCGAGTTCTTCAGAGAAAGAGAGGAGATGAGAAAAAAAACCAGTTATCATAGTGGAAGACCTTATGTATCTCTATATGTAAATACCATCTACCTAGAAAATAAATCACTCTAGAGACTATTTTATAATTTATATAAGCAATGTGTGACCTAATGCCCAGGGTAGATTAAACTGTAATTTTATTATTCCTGCAACAATGATATAATTAAATCACTAGTTCTCGACTTTAAGAAAATGTAGAAACTAAGTTGTTCAGGTTTTGTTAATTGTTTCTTTTTCTGATGTTTTATCTTTGTAGGATATACTCTGATTAAGTGTCTTAGGAAAGTAGGATGACGGTATTTTAAATGCTACGAGCGGGTGTGCTTTTATGAAAAAGTTATTAGTTACAGATATTGATGGGACAATTACTCATTTACCTCATCACTTACCTTTACAAGTAGTTCATACGTTGACTCAAGCTTACCAAGCAGGGTGGGAGTTATTTTTTTTAACAGGTAGGTATTTTTCTTACGCACACCAGTTGTTGTCAGATCTCCAGGTTCCCTATTTACTTGGGTGCCAAAATGGTGTTTGTGTATGGTTGTCTGAACAAGAAAAGTTTCTCTATTTTCAAGGTATTTCTCATGATATTCTACCTGTTTTAGAAGAATATGTGGCGGGTAGTCCTGTAGTATTTTGTATAGAATCAGGAGTTATTCATGGTGATCAATATTATCGCTTTGCTTCTTCAAGTGGGAAGCATTTATTAGATTGTTTAGATCCCGTGTATTTTCCTACTTCTCAAGAGCGTTCCCGTCTAGTTGAAATGAAAAACATTTCTCGAGACTATCCTTACGACTTATTTGCCGTGGCAAAGATTTTTGGGAAAAAAGAAGATATTGAGGAATTGTATCATAAGATGCAAGAAACCTCAGAACTTTCATCAAAATTAAACATTAATTTGATGCGATGGCCCTTCGATTTTAACTATGCTTTGCTATTTATGACAGAGAAATCCGTATCTAAGGGTTATGCTGTTGATCGGATTATCCATATGCTTTATAACGGGAATAAGCCATTTATTATGGCTTCCGGAGACGATGTAAACGATATTGATCTTCTCGAACGCGGGGATTTTAAAATTGTTATGAATACCTCACCGCAGCATATGCATGGCTTGGCTGATTTCCTTGCCTCCCCGGCAAGAGATTTAGGCATTCTTCCTGCATGGGAGGCTGGTATGGGACAGTACTCTAAGATGCAGAACCTTTAGGTAACATTTCAGGGCCAATTCCCATAATATTTGCCCCGTGATCCACATAAAGAGTCTCTCCTGTAATTGCTGAGGCTAGTGGTGAAGCTAGAAATGCAGTAGCGGCTCCTACTTGCTCCGTGGTCATTGGATTAGGAATAGGTGACCAATCTAAATAGTAATCCACCATCTTTTCTATAAAACCAATCGCTTTTCCTGCTCGACTAGCAAGAGGCCCTGCAGAAATTGTATTTACACGAACTTTCCATTTTCTTCCTGCTTCCCAAGCAAGCATTTTTGTATCACTTTCTAAAGCAGCTTTAGCGGCGTTCATTCCTCCTCCATACCCGGGGACTGCACGTGAAGAAGCTAAATAAGTTAGAGAAATACAACTACTACCACTCGGCATAAAAGGACCGAAGTGAGAAAGCAAACTCACCAGAGAGTAGCTGGAGGTACTTAAAGCAGATAGGTAACCTTTCCTTGAGGTTTCTAATAGAGGCTTAGAAATCTCAGGACTGTTAGCTAAAGAATGTACTAATATATCAATATGACCGAAATCCTTAACCACTTGAGAAACAACCTCAGACACTGTGTATCCTGAAATGCCTTTGTAGCGTTTATTCTCTGCAATTTCTTGAGGAATATCTGCAGGAGAGTCGAAACTCGCATCCATAGGGTAGACTTTCTTAATTTCTAGGAGATTACCATTAGAAAGCTTCCTAGACTCATCAAATTTCCCCAAATCCCATGATTGAGAGAAGATTTTATAGATAGGCACCCAAGTTCCTGTAAGAATCGTAGCTCCTGCTTCCGCTAGTATTTTAGCGATTCCCCAACCATAGCCCTGGTCATCCCCAATTCCTGCTATGAATGCTATTTTTCCTGTTAAGTCAATTGTTAACATTCCTTACCTTTTTTTATACTTGCAGAGTAATTCATTCATGAGGTTAGCAGATTTCTTTATTATTAAGGAAATCCTTTGAAGACATTCAGATGAGATGAGTAGATTTTTCTCAAGATAACTTTATTACCGCTATTTCTTTGAAATGAACATTATTCAGATAATAGAATATTTTTAAAAAAGAAGTGGCTGTGTCCGTAATGTATTCTCAATACTGAGCAATTATTCTTTCTCTGTTCCTAGCTTCTTAGAAAGAGACCACTTAACGAATTATTATGTCTCATTGCATTTAGAGAATTTTTTTTGATGAAGAGTTAGCTTTCAAGTAAGTGAGCTGCCTCTTTTCTAGGGTCTCCTGAAGAGGAAGCTATTAGATGAATATTTTCATTCGAAAATGGAGAAGGGAATTTTATGGAATGCGCATGCAGTAGAGGGCGGAAAATATTTGGTGGCTGGTTGTGTGAACCATAATCTATGTCTCCTACAATAGGGTGGCCAAGTGTTCGCATGTGTAATCGAATTTGATGTGTTCTTCCTGTAATTGGGCTACACTGTATTAAAGAATATTTTTTGTAGGTGCATAGAATTGACCATTGTGTAATCGTTAGCTTCCCTTGAGAAGCATGGGTATTTCCAAAGATTACAGCTCCACAACGTCGTGCTTTAGGTGCTGTATAAGAAGTTATTGTTCCCGAAGATTTGTTTGGATGACCAAAGACTAAAGCGATATATTGTTTGATGATTTTTCTTTTTTTGAAAAGTTGCGTAAGTGGAAAAACAGAGTCTTCATGTTTTGCAAATAGAATGCACCCTGTGGTATCCCTATCTAACCTATGAACAATGCTGAGTTTTAATTTAGCTGCGAGTTCTTCTGTAGATAGATAGGCAGGTTTATCATAGGCACACCATTGGGGATGGTCCCAAAGAATTTGAGGTTTTTGGGGTGTTCGTATGACTAGACTGATATGGTCACCAGGATGCACCTTGTAAGATTCAAATCGCTCTATACGGCTGTTTACGCGGCATCCATGATAGCGTATAGAGTTAACAACAGATTGTTTATCATATTCTGGCAATTGAACCCGTAGAAAGGAGGATAATCTTTCTACGCGATCAACAACCCATGTAAACTTTTTCATAAAACATTAATATTTAAATCTTCAGTAAGATTTTACGAGAATTTCTATGACAAAGATAGTGTTTTCTGAAAGGATAAAACAATTTCCTAGAGAAAAGTTAAAACAATGGTTTAGAAAAAATAAACGGAGTTTCCCTTGGAGGGAGAACCCCACTCCTTATCGCGTATGGGTATCTGAAGTTATGCTTCAGCAGACTCGAGCGGAAGTTGTTGTAAATTATTTTATTGAATGGATGAGAAAATTCCCTACGATTGAATCTTTAGCTGCCGCTAGTGAGGATGAGGTCATAAAACTTTGGGAGGGACTAGGCTATTACACTCGAGCAAGAAATTTATTGTATGGCGCTCGTATGGTTATGGAAGAGTTCGGGGGGATAATTCCCGATAATCATTTAGATTTACTATTGATCAATGGGTTGGGACCCTATACTGTACATGCCATTTTAGCATTTGCCTTTAAGAAAAAAGTTGCAGCAGTTGATGGGAATGTTTTACGTGTGATTAGTCGAGTCTTTTTAATCGAATCCTCTATAGATTTAGAATCTACGAAAACATGGATATCCCGTATAACTCAATCTCTTTTGCCTTCGAGGGATCCTGAGGTGTTTTCTGAAGCCCTGATAGAGCTGGGAGCCTGTGTGTGCACTCGTTCCCCTAAGTGCGAAGTTTGTCCCATTCGTGGGGTTTGTGGAGCTGCTAAGGAAGGAAAACAAGCATTTCTTCCTGTGCGTCATTCTAGAAAAAAAACCGTTATGTTATATCGTTGGGCAGCTATTATCCTTTATCAGGGGGCTATCGTGCTTGAGCATAGGAAACCTCAGGAAATGATGGCAGGTTTGTATGAATTTCCTTACATAGAGGTTGAGTCCTTTGAAATGCTTTCTGATACAAATACGTTAACTCATGCTATGGAGGATCGTGTGGGTGCACAGCTAGTGTTTTGCTGTGATGTAGCCGAGCAGCGTCATGCATTCACTTATTATAAGGTACGTTTAATCCCTAAGATTTTTCATGCGAAATCTCTCCCAAAATCAGCACTACTGTATTCTTTGGATACTATAGATGCATTACCTTTTTCTTCAGGACATAGAAAAATTAAATCCTGGTTGTTAGAGAATATACATACTTTAGTAGATGATAAAGTGTAGAGGTATAATCTTATGCAGAGAAGTTACGATTTCTCTAAGTTAATTGACTTGGCTAGGAAAATGGTCATGGATGGGGTGTGTCCTTGGACAGATAGGCAAGATGCTTTATCTCTAATTGAATGTATCCTTAAGGAGTGTAGAGAACTTTTAGAAGCTATTCATCAGGGTTATGCAGATAAAGAAATTACTTTAGAAGCTGGAGATATTCTTATGTTGGTTTTGGTCTTATGCTTTAAGTTGGAATTTCTTGAAATATCTTCTGTTGATGAGATAGTTAATGAAGCTCTTTCTAAGATTCAACGACGTGCGCCACATGTATTCTCATGTAAAACAATTTCTTATGAAGAAGCACGTCAAGCATGGCTTATGGGGAAGCTTCAAGAAAAAAGTGAAAAATAGAGGCCTTATTTTGGGTTTTCCCTTTAGTAAAATCCATGAATTGTATTATTAAAGAAAGGTAGGCTGGGGACCTTTTAAGAAAAGAAACCTTTGAACCGGGTCAGGACTGGAAAGTAGCAGCCCTAAAAAGTGCTCTCTTTTGCTAGAAGAATTTCTCCAGCTTGCTTTTTCCTTAATAATTCCTTAAGAACAATGTTCCGATGCCTGTGATGTTGAAAAGTATATGAAATACTATTGGGGCAGCAATATGCCGTTCTTTTTCGTAAATAAATCCAGCACATAAGGAAAATAGAAATAGAATAGGAACAAAAATTAATGCTCCTAAGGAATGTTCTAAATGAGCAAGAGCGAAAATAATTGAGGTATAGGTAAGAGCGTATATTCTCCGCATTTTGCTTTTCAAAAATGTTTGTAAAAAACCTCGGAAGAAGATTTCTTCAGCAAAAGGAATCAAGATTCCTAAACTTAAAAAAAACCTTAGATCATAGGTTGTTGAAGTCAAACTTTGTTGAACTTCTTGAGCTAATGTTTGCTCATGCAGTGCTTCTTTAGAGAACAAAAAATTAAAGAAGATGTTGAGGATATATCCAACGATAGTTTTCATAGGCATGAAAATAATCCACATTCGGAAAGCTGAAAATATAGCAGAGGAGAATGTTGCTAAAGGCTTACTTCCTGAGTAGATAACACTGCGGGTAATGTCGATAGGTAATCCTAGGAGGTAAAATACAAAAGCACAGGCTAAGAATATCCCATGTAGAGAACGAGCTGTAACTTCTGAATAGGATCCCGTGATAAAAGGTAAAATACCAGGGAGGAATAAAAGAACTACTGCTAAGAGAACATGAGGCAAACGTAAAGGGATTTTTTCCTCTGGCTTGGGCCATACAAAAAAATTCCTCGAGGCAAAAATTGCTAATCCTAAAGATAAAAATAATAAATAATAAGAAATCATGAATTACGAATAATTTGCACAAACATAGCCTTCAACTCTAGCAACGATTTCGCGAAATAGACGATTATGCATGAGACCCATAGGAGTAGCTTCAAAATGCTTTGTTTGCCATCCATAGCGGTGGTAATCTTTATTAGCTCCTGCTAGATTTACTTGGCTAGATTCAATGATTTCTTGATAGATCATAGATACTTTATTATGGCGAATATCAAAAACGCGTACCCGTACAGAAGCTGTAATTGAATTATTCCCAAACGTATCTGTTGTATTTTTTTGTTCTAAAAGTTCTGTAGCTACAATAAATTCTGCAGGGAGAAGAGAGGCTATTGTTTCTGGAGAAACTTGAGGAACTACAGAATAAAATTGCGCAATAGTTTGGGGTGATGCGTTATGTTTGATAAGAAATAGTTTATCTGAAGCATGTAATCGCTTACTAATCTCTTGGGTAAATTCTGTTTGTAAATTCCAGGGAAGAGCCTCAGAAACTTTATCAGAACGATAAAATACAGGAAGCATAGCTACAACACCTTTAGCTTTACTTCCAGAAGTATATAGCTTAGGGTGATAGCTTCCTGATGCTGGTAAAGAACAGCTAGATAAATTTACGGATAGAAGTCCCAATGAAACTAATAAGAGTAGCTTATGCATAATTGCTGCCTTTTTACAGAATACTTTTAGTATTTATTTTTCTGAGGAGAGTCATTTGTATGACATTAAATTTTTCTCTTCAAAGAATAAGCCCGTAGTTTATTCCTTCTGCTAAGTTATAAAAAGAAAAAAATAAAAACAAGTCTCAGACAGTGAAAGAATCCTTAAATATTATCTCTCCAGATTTATTCCGGATATACAGAATGAGTAGGAGGGGTAGAACAATATTCTTGAGGAATTAAGGTACAACCAGGAAGCAACAACATAGGTGATGTAAATATAAGAAGGGAAAGAGACAATTTCATTTTCATTGCTATTCATCCTTACTAAAGTCTTTTTATATCGATTCATAAGATAAGTAATGTTTTCTGCAAAGTTGAAATATTCATAATTCTAAAATGATAAAATGAAGAACCTCATACGAATACTCATAGAGGAAATAAGACTACAAAATAAAAAAGCTTAGAGATCTAGCTCCAAGCTTTAGGTATGATGCCTTCTATCACACATGAAATCTATACTGTTTGAACTTAATACAAACCCTCTAGAGATGTACTTCTTGAGAAGTAAAGTTTAATGTGTTTATAGAAGAAACAATTTTTATCTTCCTAGTTTGATCTATCAGTAGATTCTTCTAGTTTAGCAGGGATAATCGATTTAGGACATAGACGACGAAGAAGTAACACACTCAATACGAAAATCACTGCCACACCAACAGGTAAGGTCCATAGAATGGCACATCCGGTAGAGATAGCTGTAAACACACTAGCTGCAAATAGTACCATAGAAATAAAGGAAATAGCACAAAGGAATGTAGCTAGTTTTCTTTGTTGTAATTGAACTCTAGGAGAGACTGGCGCAGGTGATGATAGTGACGTCTGTGATATTGGTACTGTCATATTTGATTCCATAAATAGTAATTCATGCGAAATATTCTATAGGATCAATGATTTTAAGTCTTTTAGTTAATTATCATTGTATTCCGTTTTTTTATTTAATTGGAAAAAGAAAATCAGAAGTATAAGAATTACAATGGCATATGACTGTTTTCAATAGAAATAGGAATATGTGATCGAGATACTCGTTTTGTATCTTGATAGCTATGGTGATTAAGACATCTTTTCTGGGGATGGGCTATGAATTTCTCCTGAGGTTGAGGAATTAATTAATGGATGGGATAGAGTTTCCTCATCTAGATTTTCAGGGCAAAAAATTGAGAGATCGGGGGAAATTCGTGGACGAAGTTTGTAAATAATTGTAAGTAATACGACGGAAGTAAGCATAGCTATTACTGGAATAGCAATTAGAGGAAGACAACCTGTTAATGTGGTTGCAACAATTCCAGCTGAAGCAATAGCAATTGTAGCTAAGGAAATAATAGTGATTGCAGTTTTGATGCGCTGCATTTTTTTGTTATATCTAGGTAGGGATAGGAAGTGTTCAGTGGAATAGTTTGTATTTAGTGGTCGATCTAATGGTTTTGCAAATGTATTCATATTTTTGTTTCATTAATTTAATATTTCGAACAATATTGTAAATTAAAACATTATTATTAATCAATATTCGTTATACTTAATTTGTTTTACTTTTATTAAGTGTCGAGCTAGTCCTAGTTTTCGGTATTTGATCTGCATTGAGTTATTTTGACTCGACATGATTATAATTTTTTTTTGATAAAGATTTCCTTACATAATCTTAGAAGCTCAGGTATCGGAAGTATCTTTTTATTAAGATATTTATAGAGTCATAATCAGGATTCATCATTACTATTCATAGATAGGGTCGTTTTTTGATGTATTTACCTCGGTTTATCAATGATTGGGGGCATGTATCACAAACCACCGGTTTTAGCACTCTAAGAATGTTATTTTATTTTCCTGGATAATTTCTTCTGAACATCTTCTGTTTTCATCATCTTTTATGAATTGGGCTTTGAAATTATATCAGGTATCTCAGACCATATAAAATTTTTTATATTAAATATGGAGATTTGGTATATCCAAGCAAATAATTAGATGATCATTTTCTTTTGATTTGTTTGAAAAATAGAATTCTCATTCTTATTTTTTGGGGTGCTGATTAAGTTTATATGCATAAATTTGTAAATTTTGATTATTTTGGATTGAGTGACATCGGGATGGTGCGATCAAGAAATGAGGATTACTGGGAAGTGAATCTGACATCTCGGGTTGTTGCAATTGCTGATGGGATGGGAGGACATTTAGGAGGCGACGTCGCTTCTCATGAAGCAATTCTAAATTTAATGGAGCTAATAGATGCACAACAGTCACAACTAATTAGATTTCAAGATGACCAGTATCGAGAAACGGTTAGAGGTATCCTTTCTAAAATTAATGAATTAATTTACGACCACAGTTTGATGGAGTCTCATCTTCAGGGAATGGGGACAACATTGAGTTATATGCAATTTTTGAGAAATAAAGCATGGGTCGTTCATGTAGGTGATAGTCGTATTTATCGCTTACGAGGAGAAGAATTTTATTGCTTAACAGAGGATCATTCTCTAGCAAATCGATTAAAAAATCGTTATAGTCTTTCTCAACAATTGGATAAGGTGTATCCTTATCGCCATATTCTGACTAATGTTTTAGGGAGTCGCCCTCACGTTGTTCCCGATATACAAGATATTTCATACGAAGAAAATGATTTGTTTCTCTTTTGTTCTGATGGCTTAACAAATATGGTTTCTGATAGGGATGTGCGTGATATTTTATTAGGCTCTTCTTCTCTAGAAGAAAGTGGCAATCTATTGATTTCTCTTGCTAATAGTCGTGGCGGGGTCGATAATGTTACTGTGGTATTAGTCCGAATACAATAGTGCTCGAACATAATACTCAGGAACTATAATGATTTATTTGGATAATAATGCGACTTCTTTTCTTGAGCCTGGCCTTCTTCAGTTTTTGCAGCAATTATTTTCCGAGGGAGGGTATGCAAATCCCTCTAGCATACATAGTGCAGGGAAGAAATCAAAAAAAGTTTCTGCATAACACCTCAACCTTAATTCAAAGGGTTTTATCTTTTTCTGGACAGGTACTGTACACTTCCGGAGCTACAGAAAGTTTGAACCTAGCGATAGCAAATCTCCCAAAAGGTAGTCATGTATTGACATCAAGCATGGAGCATCCCGCTATAATCGAGCCCTTAAAACAAGCAAATGTGTCGGTATCGTACCTAGATCCCGAACCAGGAAGATGTGTAATTTCTCCACAACAAATTATAGAAGCAATTACGCCGTCCACTTCGGCAATTGTTTTAGGTTGGGTAAATAGTGAGATCGGATCGCAAATTGACATTGCAGCTATCGCTTCCATTGCCAATGACCATCAGTTACAGCTCATTGTAGATGCAACAGCAATTATCGGTAGAGAAAAGGTACGCATTCCTCAGGGAGTAACTATGGTAGCATTTAGTGGGCATAAGTTTCATGCTCTCTCTGGAATTGGAGGATTATTGGTTTCTCCTCGAGTGAAATTGTCTCCTTTACTTTTCGGAGGAGGACAGCAAGGAGGTGCTCGATCAGGAACAGAAAATTTCTGGGGAATTGCTTCTTTATTTTATATTTTCTCGATTTTAGAGACACGTCAGGAAGAAATTACGGAAATTTTAATAAATTACCGTAATTATTTTGAAGCTAACTTGAAAAAACGCATACCCAAGACGATAATTCATTGTGAAGATCAGTTACGTGTAAGCAATGTTTCTGCCATAGCTTTCCCTCCCTTAGAAGGTGAGGTAATACAAATGGCTTTGGATATGGAAGGAGTTGCTTGCGGTTATGGATCTGCATGTTCTTCAGGAGCTACTACTGCATTCAAATCCTTAGTTTCTATGAATGTACCTCAGGAAATTGCAGCATCTACACTTAGGTTTTCCTTTAGCTATTTAATGCCTAAAGAGGACATCGATTTAGCCATAGAAAAAATTATTCGGGTAATTAACCGATTACACGATGCTTGGTGAGCATTAAGAAAGCAGATTTTTAATAGATATGCTTTTAATCCCGTATAAAGAAATTTCCTTAACTTCTAGCAATAAATTGTCTGTAATGACTGAGGTGCCAATTTCAGCTGGAGTATCTAAAAGTTGTAGGACAAGTTGAGCAAGTGTCTCTGCTCCATAATGTGTGAGTTTAATACCGAGTTCTCTTTGGATATCTTTTAAAGGGGTATTTCCTGGGAATGTCCTTTCAATAACAGAGACTGTTTTTGGTTTTAACTGCGCAATATTTGATGTATTGAAAAGGATTTTAAAAACAGCATTTAAGCTAAGAATCCCTATAGGTTCTCCAGAAGTATTTAAAACAACAGCAACGCTAGAGCGATTATCGCGAAATTCTTTTAGTATGTGTATGAGCTTAGATTTCTCCGTAATGAACCAAGGAGAATGTAAATTATGAATTAAAGTATCCGTAGGATTTTTATTCACGCAATCTTTAGGCAGAGCTATTCCAATAATGTTTTTTCGTTCTTTATGATATATAGGAACGAAGTCCATGTCGGTATTTCTGATGGTTCGGCGTAAATCTTTTACATTTGCTGTGGAGGGCAGCATAATTACTTGATCTAGATGTTGACATACTTGTCCAGCAGAAGTAGCACTTAGGGAAAATATGTTAGTTGCAATAACATTAAAGTCTTGTTCCTCATGATGTGTTTCTAGAGCTTTTTGAAATTCATCACGACTTAAAGTAGAGTTCAGTTTTTCTTTTTTATTTTTAGTATGAAGTATAACCCCTCAGTTAAACCACCAATCAACTGAATTAAGGGATAAAAAATGTAGTGGGAATAATAAAGAATTGATGCTCCCCAAAGGGCCAATTTCTCAGGAATTTTGCGAGATATCGTCAGAGGAAGTAATTCAGCAAAAATCACTACCAGAATGATTTGAGTTAAGGGAGCATAGTCAGGGGATAGTCCCATCACTTTATAACAGTTTCTTGAAGATTCAGAGCCTATTTGAAGAGAAATATTCACCCCAAGCATAACAGTACTGAATAATCGGTACGGTCGTCTAATCAGGAAGTTAATATAACGTGCTTTTTTGTGATTTTTTGTTAGATAGTATTGCAAACGAACACGGTTAAAAGAAACACAAGCCATTTCCATCATCGAATAGAATCCTTGGAAGATAATGCATAGTAGATTGATTCCTATCCAAAAAATAGAAGACTTAATCATGTAGTTTCCTTATATAGACTCGGCATATACGATTAGGAGCAGCATCCAAGATTTGGAATATGAGATTCTTCCATATAAATTGAGTTCCTGTACTAGGAATAGAATCCATTTGCTCAGTTAGCCATCCTCCTATGGTGGCACTATTATTCTGTGAGTAGAGATTAATATTAAAAATCTCATTTAAATCACTAAGTTCCATAGTTCCTGAAGCAATAATTATGTCTTTACCCGACATAGTATACAGTACTTTCTCTCTACGCTGATCTGTAATTTCTCCAGCAACTATTTCAAATAAGTCTTCTTGAGTAATCAATCCTTCAATTGAACCATATTCATCAATAATCATGCCTAAAGTTTCGTCTTCAGAAGCAAGGTTACATAAGGCTGTTTTTGCTGATATTGTTTCTGGCATGTAGTAAGGTTTATTTAATAAAGGAAGAAGATCATCCGAAGATTGTAAGGGTTTCCCATGAAGTAATAATGCTTTTGCTGTACAAATACCTAAAAGATTTTGAAGATTATCATTACATACGGGTACACGCGAACAATGCTGATCAGAAAATAAAGCATAGAGATTGCTGATAGGTGTTTGAATATCATAGAAAAGGACATCTTGACGTGGTTTCATGCGTTCCTTAACACTGCAATCACTCAAAGATAAATACCCATAGAGCAAACGGCTTTCTTCCTGACTCACAACACCAAAATCCTTACAGCTCTGTAAGACTTCTTTGAGTTGTTGTGGTTGAATAATATCGTTTTTTTGTGTGGAGAGTATCAATTGAACAACATTGTTAATCCCACCAATTGCCCAATGTAGTAAAGGACGAAACAGTTTTGTGAATATTAAAATGAGTGGCGCAACAAAAGAAGCAATTTGTGTATTGTAAGGTAAAGCAACTGCCTTTGGTAAGATTTCTCCAAGGAATAGCGTGAGTCCTAAGGGAATACCAACAATAAGTAGCCAAGACGCTTGATCTCCAACAAGATTAGCCACACAGTTTTGAATACCAATATTTAATCCAATATCAAGAAAAATTAAAGTGATTAGTAGGTAATGAGGATGAGAGAGTAGCGAGGATACAAGCTGCTGTTTCTTACACTTAGAACGTTTGTAATGAGAAATTAAAGAAGTAGGTAAAGAAAAAAGCGCTATTTGAGATAAAGATATAAAACCTGAGCATAGAGTAAAAAATATGATGAAAAAGATTAATACGGTGGACATCATCATACTTATCTCAATCCATGCTTTTTGTTTTTATAGAGGAAAAACATACCTTAGTGTACCCTTTAGGTATTAACCCTAATCTGCAAATTAATGCAGACTCAATCACTGCAGGATTATCCCAATATTGAATATGTAGACGCAATTCTTTTTGTTTTTCTTCGGCAAGAAAAATTTTTTCTTGAAGCTCAGATACACGTTTTTGCAAACGCAATTCTTCCCTTTGTAATTCGTGAATAGCACGATCATATACAAAACCCCCAATAAGCATGAAAAGAATTAACCACCAAGAATTCACTACAATCTCTTCAAGGTGCTTGTGCCAAGTAATTTTTTGCATGATCAAGCTTTAAACAATAGGAATAGTGATGCCCTGTTGTTTTTGATACTTACCCTTTCTTTCAGCATAAGAAATTTCACAAGTTTCATCAGCTTCAAAAAATAAAACCTGTGCAATACCTTCATTAGCATAAATTTTTGCAGGTAAAGGGGTCGTATTTGAAATCTCTATAGTCACATAACCTTCCCATTCAGGTTCAAATGGAGTGACATTCACAATAAGTCCACAGCGTGCATATGTTGATTTGCCAATACACATAGTAAGAACATTTCTAGGAATACGGAAATATTCGACGCTATGAGCAAGGGCAAAGGAATTCGGGGGAATAATACATACGTCATCTGTAATAGAAATAAATGTATCCTCTGTAAAATGCTTGGGATCTACAAGAGAATTATACACGTTAGTAAATACCTTAAACTCCCTAGATAGACGCAAGTCGTAGCCATAACTAGATAAACCATAGCTGATTAACTTTTCTCCAGTTTCAGAATTTATATTTACTTGTCTGTCAGCGAATGGTTCAATCATGCCATACGCGAGTGCCATTTTACGGATCCATTTATCTTCTTTAATGCTCATGTAGTAACCCTGTGGTTAGATTTGCAGATGCTGAACATAATTGGAAAACATCATCTTTAGACTTAGAATACACTTTTTTATGTATATGCAAATACCTAAAAATCTCAAATAAGTTGTGGTGAATGATTTTGATGCTAGTCATGAGAGTCAACTAAGTAAGAATTATAGCACTATATTGACGCTCCTATAGAGACAAAATTTCATTGATTTTGTTTTTCGATTAAGTGAAGAAAGAAATAATCTTGAGTCTTAGGAAATAGATTCTTATAGAAATTATAAAAAATTACCGAAACTCAGATAATGGAGATATCATGAGGATTTCGTGTTTTAGAGAAGATTAATTTAAAACGAAATTGTAGATAGGAATTCCTTAAACTAATAAGCTGTTTCAGCTTAGTGCTTGCATGCACAGTGATAATATGATACACGCTTGAGACATTAGATAGAAATGTACACAAATAGCTAGTGCAGTTCTAAAAAGGGTATTTCAAAAATATCTTCTCAAAGATTTGAGAAGAGTACGGTAGCGTAATGACACATCAGGTATCCGTCTTACATCAAGATAAAAAATTTGATACTTCTTTGCGACCTAAGAGGTTAAAAGAATTTTGTGGTCAAACACAGTTGACAGAACGATTAGAATTGTTCCTCAATGCTGCAGTTCAAAGAGGAGAAGTTCCCGGACATTGTCTTTTTTTTGGTCCTCCAGGTTTGGGTAAGACATCCTTAGCACACATCGTAGCATCCACTGTAGGCAAAGGACTTGTCGTAGCCTCCGGACCACAACTAGTCAAACCATCAGATTTGCTAGGATTATTAACTAGCTTGCAAGAAGGAGATGTTTTCTTTATTGATGAAATCCATCGTATGGGGAAAGTAGCCGAAGAATATTTATATTCTGCGATGGAAGATTTTAAGATTGATATTACTATCGATTCTGGTCCAGGAGCACGTTCTGTTTCAGTAGATCTAGCTCCTTTTAGTTTGGTAGGAGCAACAACGCGGTCAGGAATGTTAAGTGAACCTTTGCGAGCACGATTCGCATTCACAGGTAGAGTATCTTATTATTCTGATGAAGATTTAACAAGAATTCTGCACCGTTCAGCTCATTTATTAGGAGTAGATGCAGATCCAGATGCTGTGTATGAAATTGCTCGCCGATCGCGCGGGACTCCACGATTAGCTAATCATCTATTGCGTTGGGTCAGGGATTTTGCACAAATACGAGAGGGGAATCGTATTAATCGTATCGTAGCCGAAAAAGCTTTGGCTATGTTATTAATAGATGATTGGGGTTTAAATGAGATTGATGTTAAACTTCTCACTACAATAATTGATTATTATCAGGGTGGCCCTGTAGGAATTAAGACTTTGTCTGTGGCTGTGGGAGAGGACATTAAAACTTTGGAAGATGTATACGAGCCCTTTTTAATTTTAAAGGGGTTATTGAAGAAAACATCTCGAGGAAGAGTTGTCACTCCACTTGCTTACAATCATTTGAAAAAATGTTCAGGTAATTTACAGAGTTTAGGAGAAGAAAAGTGAAGATATGGAAGTATATCCTTTTAGGTCTTTCATTCAGTATAGGGGCTTCAAGTTATGCAGAAGTCAAAGTCTCCGATGCCTTTGTAGAACAACCTATTGTTTCTGAACCAAAAATCCGTGTTCTTATTCTGAATGAAAGCACGACTGCGTTAGTAGAAGCTAAGGGTGCTTACCGTTTATACGGTGATAATACGCTTCTACAATCTACTTCACAAGGCTTACGATGTGCTGCTCATGCTCTTTATGGTGGAGTGCGTTGGGGAGAAAACTTCCCCGGAGTACAATGTTTAAAAGTCGAACCCATAGAGGACTCTGCATCCTTATTCGTTAATGGATTACAATACAAGGGTGTTCTTTATATTTGTAAGACAGAAAAGAATTGTATTATTGTCATAAATGAATTGACTATTGAGGAATATTTAAAGTCCGTACTCTCTATGAAATATCTAAAAGAGTTAGATAAAGAAGCCTTGTCTGCATGTGTTATTCTAGAAAGAACTGCTCTATATGAAAGACTTTTAGCTAAAGATCCTCAAACATTTTGGCATATAACTGCAGATGAGGATCGTTATTTTGGTTATGGAATGACAAAGCAATTTTATGGCGTGGAAGATGCTGTTGATTGGACATCAAGACTCATTGTAGATAATCCCGAAGGATTAATTATTGATGCTGATGGCTTGCTACAGGCTAATGTGGATCGGCTGGCTGTAGAGGGGTATAATGCACGTCAGATTCTCGAGAAGTTTTATAAAGATGCAGATTTTGTAGTCATAGAATCTTGGAGTGATGACTTAGAAGAAATACGATAGTTATTGCTCATAACTTATAGCTACAAAAATTGTAAAGGAATCCAAAGTAATCTTTTCCAATATCTTTTGTGATGCAAATCCTATTTTCGTATCTACAACTTGTTGATAAGGGCGAAAGTTCTTCCTTACTTTAGGTAGAGTTACAGTTACAGGTGATGTTCCTGAATTAAAAGCAACAAATAGGCTATAATGAACTTGTTTTAGTTCATAAGCTAAAAAATGGCCAGATTGCCATTGTAGTGGCTGGGCATCTGAGTTTAACCAAGAAATTCTTTCTTGAGTAAGAAATCCCTGATTAAATAATTCTTTATGTTGTTTTCTAAAATGGATAGCTTGGCTAACGAAATCTGCAAGAAAAGCATGCTTTTCTAACTGATCCCATAGAAAATGATTTGCAGATGTGTCTAGAGCCCAGCGATTGTTATTACCTTTGGCTGTATGACCATATTCATCTCCCGATTGTAACATAGGGATTCCTTGAGACAGGAAAAGGGTTAGGAAAAAATTCCGCATTTGACGTTGACGTAGTTCAAGAATCTCAGGATTTTCGGTATTTCCTTCCTCTCCGAAATTATAACTGTAGTTAGCTTCAGTGCCATCTCGATTGCTTTCACCATTTTCTTCATTATGCTTATGATTATAGGAAACAGTATCATGAAGAGTAAATCCATCATGAACACAAATATAATTAATTGTATTGGCTGGAGATCCTTGAGGATAAATATCTTGAGATCCAGAAATACGCGATGCAAAAGTTCCTAAGAAATTTTCATTTCCATTTAAGAATGCTCTTACAGTATCACGATAAGTCCCATTCCATTCACTCCAACGTAAATCAAGAGTAGGGAAATAACCTATTTGATATAAACCTGCTGCATCCCAAGGTTCTGCTATAATTTTTGTATCCGCAAGAATTGGGTCATAAGTAATCGCTGATAAAATAGGTGCATTAGGAATAGGATTGCCTTGGGGATCTCGTGAAAATACCGAGGCTAAATCAAAGCGGAATCCATCTACATGCATTTCCTGTACCCAATAACGCAAAACATCTAGAATCCATTGTGTTGTAGGAAAAAAGTTGGTATTTATCGTATTTCCACATCCCGAATAGTTGCAGAATTGACCTTGAGGATCAATTATGTAATAGGAAGAGAGGTCTATCCAAGGCAAAGGACATAGAGTGTCTTCCATACCTGTGTGATTGAAAACAACATCGAGAATAATCTCAATTCCCGCATTGTGTAGAGCTTTGACAAGAGTTTTAAATTCACGTATAGGAGCACAAGGATCGGAAGCATAAGCATAACGACGACAAGGAGAGAAAAAATTGAGAGGAGCATATCCCCAATAATTACATAAGTCAGGAAAATCAGAGCTTCGAAATGGATTACTATTTTCATCAAATTCAAAAATAGGAAGCAACTCAATAGCTGTAACCCCTAACTTTTTTAGATATGGGATTTTTTCAATAATCCCTAAAAATGTTCCGGGATAAGATACTCGTGAAGAAGGATCAAAAGTAAATGAACGCACATGCATTTCGTAAATGATCATATCTTCCTTAGGCAGATTAAGACACCGATCTCCATCCCAGGAAAACTCCTCCTGTTTTAAATAACTAAATGCATAATCTCGGGGGCTCTTTTCAGAAAGAAATATTTGGGGGGAATGAATATTTTTTGCATAAGGATCTGCAAGATATTTCTGGAAGTTAAATTTTGCTTTGTTGTTTTCTGGACCACAAATACGAAAAGCATAAGACCATTGATCAGAAATTCCCTCAATTTCAACATGCCATACATTTCCCGTGCGATTTTCTATACTTGATAAAACTACTTCATGGATACTCCAATACTGATCAGCTAAAACTAATACAACTTGATCTGCATGTGACGAAAATAGTGCAAAACGATAACGTGTGGAAGAAAGTTGTGTTGCTCCTAAAGGCGATGGAACCCCAGGGAAAATATGGATTTTAATCATTATTTACCTGATATCATAATGACTTGAGAAGAACAAGAAAGTTTTTGATTTTAAGTCCTTGAAATCGTTTACTAACAAATCCACAATATGTTAACCTAAAGAAATAAAACTTATTTACAAGGAGATTCCCTCATGTCCAGGCAAAATGCTGAGGAAAATCTAAAAAATTTTGCTAAAGAACTCAAGCTTCCTGATGTAGCTTTTGATCAGAACAATACGTGCATTTTGTTTGTTGATGGCGAATTTTCTCTTCACCTCACTTACGAAGAACATTCCGACCGTTTATATGTTTATGCTCCTTTGTTAGATGGACTTCCAGACAATACACAAAGAAGGTTGCTTCTATACGAAAAGCTCTTGGAAGGCTCAATGTTAGGTGGACAAATGGCTGGTGGAGGCGTTGGAGTCGCAACCAAAGAACAATTAATTTTAATGCATTGTGTTCTTGATATGAAATATGCTGAAACAAATTTACTGAAGGCGTTTGCTCAGCTATTTATTGAAACTGTTGTTAAATGGCGAACTGTTTGTGCAGATATTTGTGCAGGAAGAGAGCCTTCAGTAGATACTATGCCTCAAATGCCTCAATCTGGAGGAGGAATGCAGCCACCTCCTACAGGAATTCGTGCCTAAAACTGCATGACGCGTCTTTTTACTTAATGAAAGTGAAGGCGCTTGCTCTTCGTACTTACATTTCGGGTTCTATATTTTCTACATGTAGAAAATAAATTTTTTGGGTTTTCTTTATTTTTTCTCCTAGGTGTTTTACATATTTTGTTGTTTTTCTTAAGTTGCTTTGATTTTTTATTGTCTGCATGAGGCTCATGTTGACGATATTCCTTAGCGGATGTATAAACTCCATGCAGCGGCTCCTTGCTAAACAGAATAGCAGGTAGTTTGATAATAATTTCGTTAGCTTCCATCTTAATTTTCGGAGCTTTTCTTATGTTTTAATTTGTCAACGGAGTTGTGCTTTATCTTCTACAGAGTTTAAAAGATAACCTGAAGGTGCTTCCAGGTATTTCTGGAGAACTATGATTTAGTATAGTTTTTAGTAATGAGTGAAGAAGCGTGATTCAATAAAAATTCAATAGGTGATTTTATGATGTTTGGTTATTTTGTGGGTTATCTAGGTGCCGATCCCGAGGAAAGAATGACTTCAAAAGGAAAACGTGTGGTTGTTTTCCGTCTAGGAGTAAAGTCTCGTACAGGAACGAAAGATGAGACTGTGTGGTGTAAGTGTAACGTATGGCATAATCGTTATGATAAAATGATCCCCTATTTGAAAAAAGGATCAGGAGTGATTGTTGCCGGAGATATTGCTGTGGAAAGTTATATGAGTAAGGATGGGACTCCACAGTCTTCTTTAGTAATTAGTGTAGATACCTTGAAATTTAGTCCTTTTAGTAGTAAGGGAGATTCTCGTTCTTCTATGACAGGAGTAGAAGGCATGGCAAAACAGGATCATATATCTTTAGGATTCGAAGGGGAAAGCATAGATACAGAGGCTATATCTGATAAAGATATGTATGCTGGTTATGGACAAGGTCAGGAGTATGTTTGTGAAGATGTTCCTTTTTAATTTCAATAGGTAATAAAAAGTCATTATTTGTATAGCGAGGTGACCTGTGGTTTTGTTTTATTCTCAAGCGTCTTGTAATAAACGTGTTAAGGCTGATGCGGTTATCCTTCCTTTTTGGAAGATAAAAGATAAGGCAAAATGTGCTGCAACAGTAGCAAAAGATTACGAGGCAATTTATCAATCAGCTTTGGATAATTTTACAGGGAAAAGCGGTGCAACAGAATTGCTTTATAGTTTAGAACAGGTTCCTGAAAAGCGTGTTTTGCTTTTGGGATTGGGGAAAAATGAGGAGTTAACTTCGCAAGAAGTCTTAGAGGCATATGCTCGGGCAACACGTATATTGCGTAAAGCGAAGTGCAAAACAGTAAATGTCATTCTTCCTACAATTTCTACAATGCATATTTCTGCTGAGGATTTTGTGAAGAATCTTGCAGCAGGAATGTTATCGTTAAACTACAACTATCCTAGGTATGTTAGAGATATTAGCAATACGGATCCCTTATTAACTAAGGTAACTGTATATGGTATTGTTGCTAAAATTGCTGAGAGAATTTTTAGAAAAGAAGAAAGCATTTTTGAAGGTGTGTATCTTACTCGAGATTTGATTAATGGAAATGCTGATGATATTACTCCAAAAAAATTAGCAAGTATTGCTCAGGGATTGGCTAAGGAATTCCCTAGTTTAGATGCTAATATTCTTGACAAAGAAGCAATCCTGAAAGAAAAAATGGGGCTATTTGCCGCTGTTTCTAAAGGAGCTGCTGTAGATCCTTATTTTATTGTTTTAAGTTATCAGGGAAAGCCAAAATCAAAGGATCATACTGTATTAATCGGTAAGGGAGTAACCTTTGACTCGGGGGGATTAGATTTAAAGCCAGGCAAGGCAATGTTAACAATGAAAGAAGACATGGCAGGAGCTGCTACCGTGTTAGGTATTCTTTCTGCATTAGCAGCGTTAGACTTACCCGTAAATGTAACTGGAATCATCCCTGCTACAGAAAACCCTATTGATGCTGCAGCTTACAAGATGGGAGATGTATATGTGGGCATGTCAGGATTATCTGTAGAAATTGGTAGCACAGATGCTGAGGGACGCTTAATCCTTGCAGATGCAATGACTTATGCTTTGAAATATTGCTATCCTACTCGAATTATTGATTTCGCTACTTTAACAGGAGCAATGGTTGTTTCCTTAGGAGAGGATGTTGCCGGTTTATTCTCAAATAACGACATCTTAGCTCAAAATTTGATAGATTCTTCAATGGAAACAGGAGAACCTTTATGGAGGCTGCCTCTTGTTGAAAAATATGATAAAGCATTGAACTCAGATATTGCAGACATGAAAAATATTGGGAATAATCGTGCGGGAGCCATTACAGCAGCCCTTTTTTTAAGGCGGTTTTTGGATAACCATTCTGTAGCTTGGGCTCATTTAGATATTGCAGGCACAGCTTATCGTGAGAAAGATGAAGATCTATTCCCAAAATATGCTTCTGGTTTTGGTGTTCGTTGTCTTCTTTATTATATAGAAAAGTTTTTGTCTAAGTAGTTGCTTATTAATTTCTTGCTTGTTAATAAAAGCGTTTTTATTTTTATTTTATTAAAAAAATAACAACTATTTTATTAAAGTTTTTCAATTTCCTGCCGATAGATGAGGTAAGTAATGACCTGTCTAATTAGGGGAAATGAAAATGTTAGGAGTACAAAAAAAACGTAGCAGCAAGAAAACTACAACGAAAGCTGTACGTAAGCCAGCTGCTAAAAAGTCTACGGCGCGCAAAGCTACAGCCCGCAAGACAGTTAAAAAAGCTACATCTCGTAAGACTGTAGCTAAGAAAGTTTCTACTAGAAAGCCAGCTGCTAAAAAGTCTACGGCGCGCAAAGCTACAGCTCGCAAGACAGTAAGAAAAGCTACATCTCGTAAGACTGTAGCTAAGAAGGCTGCTACCTAGAAAGCCAGCTGCTAAAAAGTCTACATCACGCAAAACTGCAACTCGCAAGACAGCTGAAAAAGCTACATCTCGTAAGACTGTAGCTAAGAAGGCTGCTACTAGAAAGCTAGCTGCTAAAAAAGTTGCAAGAACATGCTCGACAAAATCTGTTTGCTGTAAGAACCATAGACATACTGCAGCTTGTAAGCAAGTATGCTCCTCATCTGCAAAAAGAAGAGGAAGTTCCAGAGGTCGTATTCGCACAGCTCATGGTTGGCGTCAGCAATTGATGAAATTAGTTGCTCATTAGGAGTACGGTTTCATTAAGCAACAGTGAACGGTAAGAGATAATGATAAGGCTCTTACCGTTTTTTATTTTCATCTTGCCCCTCTCCTTCTGTACAGTTGGAAGGGAAACTGGTATAGTTCAGCACACAATCCTAGTGTGGATTTAAAAGTTGAGGAAAGGGTGCAAAGCTATACTAACTTTCAGGATTTCAATAAGTTATTTAAAGAACAATCCCCTTCTTTTGCAGTGATAGGATCTAACTCTGAAGAAGATAAAGATATTTGTATGGAGTTATTGGTCTCAGGAAAGATGAGAGAGTTTGATGCTTTAGGGTTGACAGTCAATGATTTATCTCAGTGGACAGAATCTTACGGATTGTTTGCTTTTTTAGAGACAATAGTGATCTATCGTGTAGAAAAATTATCACAATCAGTTCGAGATTTTTTCATTCGTTATTCTAATAATCCTCATCCGTATCTAACTTTTGTATTATTTACTACTAAGCAATCCTATTTTCAAGGACTGCAGAAAGATCTTCCCACAGCCATGTTTCTGTCATTATTTGGAGAGTGGTTTTCAGATAGAGAGAAACGTATCACGGCTCTTCTGACTCAAAAAGCCTCTTCTTTAGGTATTTCTTGTTCTTCTGCGTTAGCATCAGCTTTTGTAAAGAAATTTCCTCAGAGAGAGATACATTATCTTCTCGGAGAATTTCATAAGTTACTTTGTCAAATTGGGGATAAAAAAGTTTTAGAATATAAGGATATAGAGTCTCTAGTAGAGAAACAAGAACAGGTATCATTATGGAAATTTCGTGATGCTTTGTTGCAAAGAAATGTTCGGGAAAGTCAAGCATTACTGCATTCTTTATTATATGAGCATGGGGAAGATCCTTTATCATTAATTGCTTTCCTACGTGGGCAATGTCTCTATGGTTTACGTGGGTTAGAAGAAAAAAATAAAGATCATAGGTATCGTATTTTTTTCGTTTATGGGAAAGAACACCTATACCAGGCTTTAAGTCATTTGTTTTATGTTGAGAGTTTAATTAAGAACAATATTCAAGATCCTCTAATAGGGATGGAAACTTTACTCGTGAGAATGGCTTGTTTATAGTTTCCTTTGTTTGCGTAAAGATTCTCTTATTTCTATAGAGTAACTGAATTTTATTGTTTTATCTTTTTATTCGTTTATTATTTATAATTAAAAACGTTTTATTTTATTTGTTAATTAATGAAAAATTAATACGAAATTAACAAATGAAAGAATCTTTAAAAAGAATAAATTTGCAAAATTCTACTGCAACTAATACTGTTGATGAGTCTTCAGTTTCTTGCAGTGGTGACGAAGTACTAGTACATCAACCTTGGAATATAGGAAATACGACTATTAAAAATATAGTTCGGCCTACGATCAATGAATCAGAGAGTCTTCCTAATGGATGTATTGTACTCAAGAGTGATCTCAGTGATTATTTACAAAAGGGTCTTGTGACTACTAGTGGTACCTATTTGAGGACAATAGGTGGCCTTATGGTAGGAAACATCGATATGGGTAACAACAAGGTTTCTGGATTACCCACTTCATACGCAGAGATCCAAGTGGATTCTAAAGATATAGTATCCGTAGGCATGGTACAAGAAGATATTGGTGCGATTGCGGATACTGTGAAGATACTAGTCCGGCGTATGGATGAAATTACAGATCCTCAATATGGGTTGGACAAGCTATTCATTGATTTAGGATCTCCTGGGGAAAATGGAGTGTTAGCGCATCCGAATCAAGCTAAGTGGTTAATCATTAATGGCGATAATACCATGGAAGGGACTCTACATTTTCAGAAGCTAGAACAAACTAGCTTATTAGGTGAGAATCCTACGATTACAGGATTGTATATTGGTAACTCTTCGTCTTCGAGTGGGGGGAACGGGAGCTCGGGATCAGGGACACTTCAGGCAGTAGGAGCGATTTCTAATGAGACAGATGCTGATTTGTTAACTAGACTAGTCGCCGTGGATGATCTTACAAAAACTTTGGAACCTGTGAAAAATTCTACAGGAACAGGAACTTCGACTGCTACATATCCTCAATGGACGGGTATGGATGTTCCTTTTATTTGTTTGACTTCTTCGAATTCTTCTTCGACTAATCCGGTGAAATCAAAATGCGCAGATAAGTTTATGACATATACAAATGAAGGCCAGTTAACATTACTACGTCGGGGTTTGTATTTTATTTCTTTTTGCTTTGATTTTAGTTCTGCAAGTTCATCGGATACATCAGATTCATCAGCAACAGATGTGAGTTGTACTCTATCCTTAACTCCGAATGGGGGATCAAAAACAACAGTATATACATGTAGTGGTAAATCAGATACTACTTTAACAGGGCAATGTTATCTTTTTGCAGAAGGAGATACACCATCGGTTTCAACGACTCTATCCATAGAGGTTACTCCAACTCCTGTATCTAAAAAGATGTGGGCTATATCTTTTAGAGCATGTTATTAAAATAATTTCTAAAAAGGCTAAGAGTATCTTAGCCTTTTCTCTTCATGAAGAGGATGTTGGGAATATGGAAGGTAAAAGAGTCACTTGGTAAGACCATGAGGTAATGCTTGATGTCACTGATGAAGCATCTCCTGATGAGACATCGGAACTTACTGATGAAGATGAAGAGCTTTCTGAAGATGAAGAACTTCCTGATGTGTTTGGTACAGAGCTTCTTGTAGAGCTTATGCTTGTTTTGATTTTCAGTACTGAATTCTGTGTTTGAACAGGAATTTGACAACACACAGGTTGTCCAGATGCTAGAGAGGGAATCTCATATACCACAGTATCTCCTGTTGAGTTTGTGCTAGTTTCTTCTGCTTCTTCTCCTCCTGAACTAGTACTAGCAGGTGGGTTAAGTATGACACTGATATTTGATTTTGTATCGTTCGAACTTGTGACAGAAAAACATAGGGTAACAATTCCTACTCCTAGAATTTGCATTGATGTCTTATCGGAGTCTTCGATTTTTAGATATGTGCTAGAGGTTGGGGTAGTTATTAAAGAAGATGATGAAGTCTGTGTTGTTGTTGGCGTTGTAGTTGATGAGGAGATCGACATCTTGGGAGAAATGATCGATGTTGGTTGAGCCGATTCCGTCGATTCCGCTGGTGTTGGTGTTGTTGATGGTGTTTCTGTTGCGGATGTTGTAATTTCTTCCCAGTTAAAGTAACCCGAGGAGGAAGTAGAGATAGGATTACTAACAGTATTTCCTATCATCCCTACTTGAGGTAGAGTAATTTTGCTTTGTACATACTCCACATTGACTGCGTATTGTGTTTCTGTATCAGCAGGAGTTTTTATACCGGTAACTGTATGATTACTCATATCTAGATTACCGTTCATAGTTCCTCCGCTCACACTGATAAATTGAGCTGAGGAGGTAGTCTCTGAGCCATCATCTTCCTCATCTTCAGATACAATACCAAGAGCAGCCTCTATGTTGTTCATTTTATCTAAAGCACTACTGATGCTGCTAATTGCATCAGTGAGATCTTTGTTGTTGGTAACCTCACTAACTTTCTCGGAAAGATATTTAAAATTTACTGCATCAGAATCTTGAGGGGAGTCTCCCATCCCCAAGTTAGTGATTTTGTTTCCTCCCATGTTAATATTTCCTGTCAAAGTTCCTCCCGCTGTGGGGAGATATCCAGAATCTGGATCACTTTTTAATACGAAGTTAGATTTGAGATACTCTAGGGGTACAGCATCAGAGTCATTAGAAGGAGTAGCAAGTCCACTAATATTTTGACTATTCATATTAATGGGTTTTGAAGATGAAATCCCGCTACTAGTAACAGTAAATATTGATGAATTTGTTGTTTGTGTGGTGCTAGTAAGAAGATTAATTTGAGATGCTTGGTTATACTCTGTATTATTTTTCATATTTTTTGTTATTATTAATTATTTTTTTATAAAAATCTAATAACAATTAATATTGTTTTATTAAATTAAAAAGAAATATTCATGATTTCTTCAGCAACAGTATCATGAAATAAGCGGCCGCGAGAATTTAATGAAAGAAATTCCTCATTTTTATCGAAGAGTTCTTGTATGTGTGTGAGTGAGGTCAAGGTATGCATGAGAGGAAGAGGAAAGTCATTCCATCGTGCTCCTTGGGTAAGTCGTAATCGAAGAGCAAGAGCTTCTTTAATACGTTCTTTTTCAGGAAGACATTCTGTAAATTCATGAGTAGGGAGATTTTTACGTACAGCACGTAGATATTGAGAGATCCTTGATAGATTCTTGGATCGAGTATTATGAATATATTGAGAAGCAGAAACTCCTAATCCTAAAAAAGGCTGGTCTGTCCAGTAATAGAGATTATGCTTTGATTCTGTATGTGATTTTGCGTAAGATCCAAGTTCGTAGCGAGAAAATCCTTGGGAAGAGAGATATTCTTCAGCAAATAGGCTCATCGATGCTAAGGATTGGTCGTTAGCAATTGCAGGTAGAACAGCATGTCGGTGTTTGTAAAATGAAGTATGGGGATCTATTGTAAGATTATAAAGGGAAATATGAGAGATAGGCAAGGAAAGTGCCTGATGGATATCCGATATGAAATCTTCCAGAGTTTGTGTTGGCAGTCCATAAATAAGATCAATAGAAAGATTTGTAAAACCATATTGGTAACAACGATGTAAAGCACAAATAGCTGTTGTTGATGAATGTATTCTTCCTAAAGCTTTGAGGATGGGATCATGAAATGTTTGTATTCCCACGCTGATTCTATTGATGGGGGTTTGAGACAGTTGGCGTATATACGATTCTGATAAATCTTCAGGATTTGCTTCTAAAGTGATTTCTCGTGCATGGAGAGCAAAAACATCAAGAAGTTTATGAAAATAACGAGGAGGAATTAACGAAGGAGTTCCCCCTCCAAAGAATATTGTATCAATGAAGTAGCCATCTTTTAGGGATGAAAACTTATGTAACCCTTCTTGAAGCACCTGGTTACAATAAAGCTCTATCCATTCGTCACGATAAGGAATAGTATAAAAGCTACAGTAATGACATTTCTTCGAACAGAAGGGGATGTGGATGTAAAGAGCTAAGGGCTTTTTACCATTCATTAGCGTCGGGGTCGATAATTCCCCCTCGTCTCCAACGATTACGATCACTAAAAGGATCTTCATCATCATCACTGGGATAGTCGACTTCTATTCCCCCTTCTTCCCGCTCTTCATCATGGAATTCCATTTCCAGAGTTTCTCCTGGATCCAGTTCGATTTCTGTTTCCGTTGATTCTACAAACTCGATATCCGACATACTTGGTCCGTCTGGATATACTGTTTTTGTAGGAGAACGCCGTGGAGCTACATATTCTTCTATTTCTCCACTTTCTTTTAAAAGCTGTAGGCGTTCTTTTTCTTCGTGAATTTTATTTTCTAAAGAACGGATCTCTTCTTTATGTCTATCAACTTCTTTTTTAGGGACTAACCCCAATTTCATCCATTCAGTAAGATCGTGTAATTCAGATTCTAGTTTTTTTAGACGTTCACTTTTCATCTAGTAGGTACCATCCTGTATGCTAGAGAGCAGATGTAATGTATCTCTAGCTTTTTTTCAATAACAGAAAAAACAAAGATTATTTTTTTGAAAAATAAAAATTTGCTATGAAACGAAATTCTGATCGCATCTATTGAGAACAAATATCATATGGATTCTAAATTTGCTGGACAAGTCCATTCTTTGGATATAGCGTGGATTGAGTCTATGTTTCAACGATTTTTACATAATGAAACTTTAGATTCTTCATGGAAATATTTTTTTCAAGGATATCAGTTAGGTCTCGAAAGTACACCATCTCCATCAGGACAAGGAAACGATTGTGAAACTTTACAAGAGAAAAAAGCTCGGTTCCTTCTGATGGTTTATAGGTATTATGGGTATTTACAAAGTCAGATTTCTCCATTAACTTCTCCGCATCCTTCATCATTGATTCAAGAGAAAATTAAGAATATAGATCTTGATGAAATTGTTCCTTCTTTGGGCTTTCTTCCCCAGGATAAAGTTACTGTTCGTGATTTGATTCAAGAGTTAGATAATTGTTATTGTCGCGGAATCGCAGTAGAAGCACTTACTTGTTCTCCACAATTACAGGAATATATTTGGCAGCTTATGGAGAGCAAGTTACCACAAAGATCTTCGGAAGATTTAGTGAGAATTTATCGAGATATATGTAAGGCATCTTTTTTTGAAGAGTTTCTTCAGATCAAATTTACAGGACAGAAAAGATTTTCTTTAGAAGGAGGAGAGAGTCTAATTCCCATGTTGGAACATCTTTTTCATTTCGGTGTGGGGCTAGGCATAACAAGTTATGTGTTAGGAATGGCACATCGCGGACGTCTCAATGTGTTAACTAATGTTTTGGGGAAGCCTTACCGAGATGTATTTATGGAATTTGAAGACGACCCACAATCTCATGGTATTGATCATGTGGGGGATGTCAAATATCATAAGGGTTATGTCTCCAGGTCTCATAGTCATGGTCAGGAAATCATTCAGATTATGCTTCCAAATCCTAGTCATTTGGAAGCTGTAGATCCTGTTGTTGAGGGTGTAGTGGCCGCTCTACAGAATCAGGTTCCTCAGGATAGGAAACGCTCTTGCATTGCTATCTTGATTCATGGTGATGCCGCTTTCTCAGGACAAGGGATCGTTTATGAGACTTTGCAATTAAGTCAGATCCCTGGGTACTCAACAGAAGGAACTCTTCATATTGTTGTGAATAATCACATAGGGTTTACTGCTCAACCTAGAGAATACCGCTCTACACCTTATTGTACAGATATTGCTAAGATGTTGGGAGTCCCTGTATTTCGCGTTAATGGCGAGGATATACTTTCTTGTCTACGGGCGATCGAATATTCATTAAAGATTCGTGAAGAATTTGGTTGTGATGTGATTATCGATTTTTGTTGTTATCGAAAGCATGGACACAATGAAAGTGATGATCCTTCCATAACAGCGCCTCTGCTTTATAATGAAATCAAGAAAAAATCTTCGATTCGTGAAATTTTTAAACAGTTTTTACTGAATCAAAAATCTTTAGAAGTTTCTGAAGATAAATTCCTTAGAGTAGAAAATGATGTCCAGGAAATTTTAAACCAGGAATTTCAATCATTAAAAAAAGAAGAACAACATCTTCCAGTAGGATGCCGACATTGTGATCGTATGAACCTAGGGGAATTATTAGTTAATTCTCTAGATGTTTCTTTAGATAGGAGTACAGTATTTGAGATAGGATCGAAATTATGTAGTTTCCCAGAACATTTTACTCCTCATTCCAAGATAAAATCTCTCATTGAAAAAAGAATGAAAATGGTCCGAGGAGAAATCGGAATTGATTGGGGAATGGCTGAAGAATTAGCTTTCGCTTCATTACTCATAGAAAGATTTTCCTTAAGACTTTCTGGACAAGATTCTGTTCGTGGGACTTTTAGCCAAAGACATTTATTATGGAGCGATATTCATTCGGGAGATACGTATTCTCCTTTATATCATTTATCTTCGGATCAAGGTTCTTTAGAAATCTATAACTCACCCTTATCGGAATACGCTGTTTTAGGATTTGAATATGGCTATGCTCAACAGGCGGAACGTACGTTAGTAATGTGGGAAGCTCAGTTTGGGGATTTTTCCAATGGCGCTCAGATTATTTTCGATCAGTATATTTCTTCAGCAATTCAAAAATGGGATTTACATTCTGATCTTGTTGTTCTTTTGCCTCACGGTTATGAAGGCCAAGGACCGGAGCATTCGTCCGCACGCATAGAAAGATATTTACAGCTTGCCGCAAATTGGAACTTTCAGATAGTCCTTCCTTCAACTCCTGTGCAATACTTTCGTATTCTTCGTGAACACACAAAAAGAGATCTCTCTTTACCTCTCATAGTTTTTACTCCAAAAATGCTGTTACGTCATCCTGAGTGTACTAGCTCTATAGAGGAATTTTCTAGCCCTGGGGGATTCCAATCGATACTTGAAGATCATGAACCTAATTATGGTGCTAAGATTCTAGTTCTATGTTCAGGAAAAGTATATTACGATTTTCAAGATGCTCTGACCAAGAGACAAAGAAAAAATGATTTTGCATGTTTGCGTATTGAAAGCTTGTATCCTTTACATCTTGAAAGATTACTTCATTTAATTAAAAAGTATTCTCAAGTTGTTCATTACGTATGGTTGCAGGAAGAGCCCCAAAATATGGGAGCATATGATTATATCTTCATGGCGACACAAGACATTTTTCCTAAGAAGCTGTTATGTGTAACAAGACCTCGAAGTAGTTCTACAGCTACAGGATCTCAACGTATTCACCAGAAAGAATTTTTAACATTAATGGAAACATTGTTTTCTTTAGGTAGTGTATGATTACAGAAGTGCGCATCCCCAATGTTGCTGAGTCTATAAGTACTGTTACTATAGCATCTCTTTTAGTACCTTCAGAGAGTCTAGTACAGGAAAATCAGGGCATTTTGGAGATCGAGAGTGATAAGGTAAATCAGCTGATTTATGCTCCAGCTTCAGGAAGACTTGTTTGGGAAGTAGCTGAGGGAGATACTATTTCAGTAGGAGGTCTCGTAGCCAAGATATATGATGCAAACGAGGCTATTCCCGAAGCCTCAGACGATAGTTCTCATTCTCAGGAAAACACGACTTTAGATGCAGAAATCATTTGCTTCCCGAGAACGGTATCTCGAGAGCCTCCAGCTAAGGGTAAGACTTTTGTTCCATTACGTGATCAGATACAAAGGAAAGAAACAGGAACAAAAAATGAAATTCGTGAACGTATGTCTTCAATACGTAAAACGATTTCTCGTCGTTTAGTATCTTCACTTCACGAATCCGCTATGTTAACGACATTCAATGAGATTTATATGAATCCATTGATAGAGTTACGTAGGGAAAACCAAGAGAGGTTTTCTTCTAAGTATCATGTGAAATTAGGCTTTATGTCTTTCTTTATTAAGGCTGTTGTTGCTGGGCTTAAGGCATATCCTCGCATCAATGCCTTTATTGATAAGGACGAAGTTGTCTATCGCCAATACTATGATATTAGTATAGCTGTCGGCACAGAACGAGGACTCATTGTTCCTGTGATTAGGGAATGTGATACGCTTTCTAATGGAGATATTGAGGTTCAACTTGCAGATCTAGCATTACGAGCTCGTGAAGGGAGAATTTCCGTTGCTGAGCTAGAGGGAGGGTGTTTCACTATTACTAATGGTGGAGTGTATGGCTCTCTTCTATCTACGCCAATTATTAATCCTCCTCAAGTTGGGATTTTAGGCATGCATAAAATACAAAAACGTCCTGTTGTCATAGATAATACGATAACAATAGCGGATATGATGTATGTAGCTCTAAGTTATGATCATCGTATTATAGATGGTCAGGAGGCCGTAGGGTTCTTAGTCCAAGTTAAGGATGCGATCGAACATCCAGAATCCTTATTGAGTTTTTAATTTTATTCCCTAGGAAGGAGAAGAACAGCAGTTACATTGTTCTTTTTTGTATGAGGGTCTCGTTCATTAGGATCAGAATGAGCATTACGGTATCGCGAAGAAAAGAAAATATCGTGTTCTTCATAAGTACACCGCTCAGAAATAGTAATTTTTGAACGAGAAATACCCAAGTTCAGCAGTTGCTTTCTAGCCACGGCACGAAAATCCATATGATTTTCTTTAGGCATTAAAGGGAAAAAACTGGGAGGAAACAATTCTTTATAATCGGGATAGATGGCATGTTTAGGACCTAAAGAGGGACCAATGACAACAATCAGATCCTGAGGATTGGAATGGAATACCTTTTTTAGAATAGAAACCGTAACAGCATAGATATTTCCTACGAGACCACGCCAACCAGCATGAACATTAGCAATGACATGTTTTTCAGGGTCATAAAAGATGGCTGGCTGACAATCTGAGTGACGAATATGTAAAGAAAGCAAAGGTTCTTGAGTGTATAAACCATCACCAGGAGATCTTTGGGGAGATGTTTGTGTTGCATGCAGTAACGTTGTACTATGTACTTGCTGCAAATCACAAAATTTCTTTGCTCCTAAGTCTTGGCAGATGTCTTCGTTTTTAGGGGAAAAGATCTTCCCTTCACTATCTATTTGTTTAGGGAATAATCCATGGCGTATGGGAAAGTCAGAAAGCTCAGGAAAAGAAAGTTTTTTTAAATTAGCATACGTAGTCATAGTTCAAGGCATCATTCAGGGTTTTTCCAAACTCCGTATTCTTTTAACAGATGGATTAATTCTTGTTCAGCATTTTCCATGGGAATATGTGCTTTTACACATGTATGTTTTACATAGAGGTCTACCATACCTGTTTTAGATCCCACAAATCCAAAATCAGCATCCGCCATTTCTCCAGGACCATTAACGATACATCCCATAACGGCAATTTTTAGACCCACAAGGTGTTTGGTTTTCTCTTGAATTTGCTTTGTTACCTTAGGAAGATCAAAAAGAGTCCTTCCACATCCAGGACAGGAGATATATTCAGTTTTTACTAAACGTACTCCAGTACTTTGCAGTGTACTGAAAATAATTTCTCTAGATACATGGAGAGGAATATAGGGAAGATCTAAAATTACAGCATCGCCTAACCCATCCAGGAGTATAGCACCGAGTTCCGTAGCTATAGATACAGTAGCAGCATGTTCGTCTTCTGTTTGTTGAGACAAGACAATCATTACTGGCTGCGTCTCTTGTTTTCTTTTTTTAAAGAAGTTTCTGATGCTATGCATAAACGGAGGCGTAGCATGATAATAAACAAAAGGAGATGCTAAGGTAGAATCGCTACTCCACGTGTTTTCATTGTTATCGTACAAGTGAGGTGCCTGATGATCATGAAAGACTAGAATATGCTGTTTTAATTTTTCAACAATTGGCGTTTCCAGAAAGCATCGAGGAATAAGAACCCCTTCAGGAGTCGTTGTAGATTTCTTCCCTGTTTGTTTGTCTATACCTAAGGCTTCCAAAAGAGTATCTATGGAAGTGTTTTCCAAATGATGATCATGGAGTTTGAGAAATACTCCATATACGTTGCCCCATGGGGTATTTTTTTAATTTTTTTGAAGCTTTAACGAAACTTTCGGAGTTTTCTAAAGCAAAAGGATTCTCCTGTTTAGGGAGATCAAGGTACACTGCTGTATGTTTCAATAATGTTTTACATACATGAATTTCTTGCGTAGGGCAACCCGTTAGAGAACAACGAATGGTATCTCCTAGACCTTCGGCAAGAAGTGTCCCTATGCCTATGGAGGATTTAATGACTCCATCTCTTCCCATACCGGCTTCTGTAACTCCTAAATGAAGAGGATAGTGCCAACCACGAGCATCCAAATCTTTAACAAGTTGGCGATAGGCAGCAATCATTACCTTAGGATTGCTAGACTTCATTGAGAAAACAACATCTTGATAACCAAGTTTTTCGCAAATAGTAGCATATTCTAAAGCTGACATAACCATGCCTTCAATAGTATCTCCGTATCTCTGTAGTATACGTTCAGAAAGAGAACCATGATTAACTCCAATCCGCAAAGCTTTGTTTAAGCGTTGGCATTTCTCAACCAAAGGAGAGAACTTTTCTTCTAAGCGCTTAAGACTATCCGCGTAATTGCAGCTTCTTCCTGTAAACATATTGCGTTTATCAATGAAATTCCCTGGATTAATGCGTATTTTATCTACAATATCTGCTACATATGTAGCAGCTTGAGGGAAAAAATGAATATCAGCAACTAGAGGGATATGAATACCTTTGTTTATCAGGCGTTCTTTAATACGTTCGCAAGCTTGTGCTTCCTTAATACCCTGTACTGTAACCCGTACAATGTCACATTGAGCTTCTACAAGATCGCAAATTTGAGCTACCGTAGCATCAACATCTGCAGTAGGAGTTGTCGTCATTGACTGGTTTTTAATCGTATGGGTACTACCTATATAGAGATTCCCAATTTTTACTGAATGGGCGAAACGCCTAGTTATATGTTCAAGAGAGTGTGCCACTAATCTAAAAAAATTTACTTAACGATAAGTAGATGGATATTTTACTTAAGCTGACCAATTGAGAAGAAACTAGCTTAATCCATCGTAAAGTATTTAGAAAGTGGAAAAATTAAGATTGTTTCAAATTTTTTATTGAGAAAATCTTATAGTCTTTTTTCTTAATCAGAGAGGATCTCATAAAAGAGATACTGCCTTTTATTTTACTCTCTAATAAGTATTTATATTCTAATTGGGTCAAATCTTCTTATATAGGAAGACCTAATCCAGGGGGGCTAACAACCACGATATTCATACTTACCCCAGGGTGCATGACTGCGAACTGTGCTATAGCAGCAACCAATCCAGTTTGTATTGCAGATTTCCATGTAAGTGCTTCTTGGGACGTTTGTAGAGGAGATATAGATATTAGGGGGAGTTGAACCATATCCACTCCTAAGGTGATCGCTTGTTCTAGACAACGAGTATACGAAGATTTAGCAAAAGAATAAGCAAGGAAAGGATTATTTTTATGAAAACTTGCATCAGGAGTTTGAATGAATCCTAGGAAGTTCGGAAGACCAAGTCGATGTTTATTAGTTGATCCATCATAATTTTTCCAAGGAAGGAATAAACATTGACCTTCAGTAAGATGTTCAGGTCGATCGTACACAATATTGAGTATATCTAAATTTGCAAAGGTATTTTCGTTATTCTCTAAAGCAATCATCAGGTTACAGCAGCACTGTATGCGTGGTGTATACACGGATCCTGTTGTAGAGAAAAGAACCGTTTTCGAGTGATTAAATTTCCACACTTTTTGTAAAAATGCTGTCGAAGAATCTTCTAGTATATTGGGAAGAGATGTCCAATTATCAGTAATTAAGTCGGCATACTTCTCTAATATTTGTGTGTGGGGCGTAGTTTCATCCGTAACAAGAAGAGATAACAACTCAGTAGTAGATGCTGGAGATTCATCAATTTCTATAGATTTTTTAGGATGAGGGAATTGTTTAATAGCAATTATAGAGAGTATAAGTAATGAGAGTAGACCAATAGAGAGAAGAGGTAGGATACCAGAGAGAACAGAGGCAAGAACAAAACTGATGGTAGTTAAAGACATAAAAATAACGATAGCAATATGAACAACACGGCGTTTAAGTGATATCGTTGAAGATGTCTTCTCAACAGGAGGAGCCGTGATCTCCCTTAAGGAAGACTGGTTAACAATCATGGTCATTGAATTATAGAAACTTAATTTCTGGGCCTAGATAAAGATATTATATGTTCTCCTAGAGTAGCTCTGGGTAACGTACTTATGCTTTATTCTATTAGTTTTGTCGAAGAGCCTAAGTCACTGATTCTAAGCTTACTAGGTTATATGCTTACTGTTTATATGTAAAATCATTCTTATTGTAAAAGAAGAATTTCCATACCACCTCATCAAGATGAAAGGAAGGAAATCTCGTATTCAATAGAAATTCTAGTAGTTATGTATTTGTAAGATTTTTTTAAAGAATAGGAGAACCTCTATTTACCATGACAATAACTAAAGAATACTCTGGGTTTTTGAGCGCAAAGGTGATGACAGCCTTTACAAATGCTGATTTCACAGTACCTATCCATAACTCGTGTATATCTTTCCCTCGAACGATTGTTCCTGGTGGTGGAGCATAGTTGAGAGATGAGATTAGGGGAAGTTGAATATACTGAGATCTTAGTGACATTCCTCTTTCGAAACAAGAGAAATAAGCTCTGAAGACAAGTTGTTCGCACATATCTATATTGTTATCGCAATCCGCAGCATTGGGACCTAACATCTGTACCAGATAGCGAGGTAAACCTGATTTCTCAGAATTTATTGTGCCATCAGGATTTTCCCATTGTCCTACAGTACATTCACCGGGTTCGAGTAGGATTTTTCCCTCAGTAGAGTTAGCCCATCCTCGTGTACTTACAGCTGATGTAAATGCTCGGTTTGTTCCTCCTCCTCCTCGAGACATACGAGCATTAGCCGCATTGACCAGCATGAGACTGGATAAATTCGTATTAAACCTAGGATCAGCAATATCCCCTACTACAGAGACTAGGTAGGTTCGTGTTTTAGTAATGTTCCATACATTATGTGTTAGAGTTGTAGCTTTGGGCTCTACTTTTCCTATTTGAATTGACTGTGCATCGGGTAAGGGAGAGGCGTAGGCCTCTAACATACTTTGATAGTTATCCATAGATGATGGAAATAGGGGAAGCTCCTCGGTAGTCGTAGGTGTCTTAGGTAAGGATGGTTCTAATGGTGAGGATGGCTCTAATGATTCTAAAGTCTTCTTTACTTGCGGTAAGCGTTTTTTTGATAAAAAACAGTGCATAGCAGCAAAGACTCCTGCAAAAACTAAGGTTAAAGTAAGTAGTGGGGCTCCGATAGGTAAACTAACAACTCCTGCAATCAATAAGCCAGTCAAGACTAGGGCCCCTAAAATAGAAAGCACAATTAGTGATATTGTTGCTAGACGTGATCCAAGTTTAAGAGAGGATTGAGATGAAACAACCCTATCATCCGAAGAGGGGGGGACAGGTGAACGAGAGGCTGATGAAGAATGCATTGCGTCACTAAATTGTTAATTAAAACTAAACAGGATTAAAAAAATAAAAGCATTCTTTATAAAAAAGAAAATCTTTACTGGAGATAGTTTCTATTTTATTTTAAAATTTAATTTTAGTGCAACCGCCACGGATCTTACATTGACAAGCTAAACGCTCATTCAAATCTACATCTCCTAGGAAATCACTTTCTTCTTGAGTAAATTCTGAAAGATTTTCTCCTCCCTCAATGATTTCAATAACACATGTACCGCATACGCCTTCTGTACAAGCAAAGGGAACACCAGACTCTTCACAAGGTTGAGCAATGCTAGATCCATCTTCAAGGTCAAATTCTTTTTCTTCATCTTCGGAACAAACGATTAGTTTTGCCATGTTTTTCTCGATGTTAGTGTGACGTTAATGTGTAGAACCTTAAGAGTTCGGAGTAGAGGGATTCGAACCCCCGACCTATTGCTCCCAAAGCAACCGCGCTAACCAGGCTGCGCTATACTCCGTATGAATGCCTTACAAATCAGAAGAGAAGTTAGCATAGAAGAAAATAGTCTACAAGATAAAGATCAATAAAAGCTTGTATCTATTCCCAGAAGAGTTTTGCTTGAAGATATATATTTTCTATCAGTATTGAGAAAGCTAGAAGAGTCTCATAAGGGAGGCACTTGGTGATAACCACACAAGCGAAAACATGGCGAATGACTCTCATTCCCTTAGGGATTCTTCTTTCTTTTCTGTTCCCATTACCCCAAGTTCTATTAGATGTCGGGTTATGTATTAATTTTATCCTAACATTTACCTTAGTATTCTGGGTTTTTTCTTTAAAATCGATTTACTCAGCAAAGTTATTTCCTCCTTTATTTCTCTATCTTTGCTTATTTCGTTTAGGTCTAAACCTTGCTTCAACACGCTGGATATTATCTTCAGGTTGGGCATCCCCCATAATTTTCTCTTTAGGAAGTTTTTTTTCTTTAGGGAGTTTAGGAGCTGGAATAGCTACTTGTTGTTTATTTTTTTAGTTAATTTTTTGGTTGTCGCTAAGGGAGCCGAACGTGTTGCCGAGGTTAGAGCGCGTTTTATTTTGGAAGCCCTCCCAGGAAAACAGATGTCTTTGGATGCTGACTTATCTCAAGGAAGAATCTCAAGTACAGATATCGATAGGATTAAGCAAGACCTATTTGAAGAAAGTGATTTTTTCTCTTCAATGGAAGGCGTGTTTCGTTTTATTAAGGGCGATGCAATTGTCGGGTGTATTTTGCTAATTGTAAATTCCTGTGCTGCTGTCTATTTCTCTAGTTCTTTAAATTTTGATAGTTACAGTCTTTGGTTGACAGTAGTAGGCGATGCCCTAGTTAGTCAGGCCCCTGCATTACTTACTTCATGTGCAGCAGCAACTCTGATATCCAAAGTAGGGAAGAAGGACACCCTTATAGAACACATGTATCACTATTATGAGCAAGTTCGTGAGCATTTTCGTGCCATTGCTTTTGTGTTTTCTTTCTTGTTATTCGTTCCTGGAATGCCAAAGACTCTTATTATAATTTGCGTATCCACACTTCTCTTAGGATATAAAGAGCGAAAAAAAGAGGATGGCATATTACCAACATGGGAAAAGTTTCAAAAATTGTATCTTTATCTTCCTCAAGAGTACACGGGCCCTGATCCTTACGATATCTATAATCAGGCTTGTGAATCCATTTTTGAAGAGCTGGGAATTGCATTACAAATCCAAACGCATGTTTTATATATAGGGGAAACTTTGTCCCTGAATTATGAGGGACAGCAATTTCATTTCAAAGAAATGAATGTGGAAAGTCTTATCCCTATATTAAGGCATCTTGCTGCAGAGGTACTCCATGGAAAGCACATCAAAGAATTAATTAGAAATGCTCAGGAAGTTTGGGGACTGTCCATAGATGAAATCATACCTAAAAAAATTTCAGAAAATTCCTTAATTTTTTTAATGAAATCTCTTGTTAAAGAGCGAATTTCCTTAAGATTTTTTCCTAAGATTCTTGAGTCCATTGCTCTTTATGGGTCTACTGAAGAGAGTTTAGAAATTTTAATAGAGAAAATACGTAAGCACTTGGGGAAACATATTGGACGATCCCTATGGAATAAGGAGAATACTTTAGAAATTATTACTGTAGATGCTCATGTCGAGCAAATGATAAGTGACTTATACTCAAAATCTCACCCCTTGATGTGTGATAAAGTCGTTAAACAGGTTCAGGATATACTTGAACGATCTCAGGGAGGAGATTTCCGTGCCATTGTTACTGGATATGAATCAAGATGCGAATTAAGAAAAATCATCGAGCCTTACTTTCCTGATCTTTTAGTATTGTCACACAATGAACTTCCAGAAGAAATTCCCCTTTCCCTACTAGGATCAGTTTCTGATGAGGTATTGACTGTTTGAAGTATTAGAAGAATTACAAAAAAAATAAAAATGGTTTAATTAAAACTATTATTAGAAATAATTTTTAGAAATTGTGAAAAATAAAATAAAAAGCAATATTTCTGAAATATGGGATCTATATTGGAAAACATGCAATATAGAATATCGAGATATTCTTATTGATTCCTATTTGCATCTAGTAAAATACGCAGTGCATCGATTGATTTCTGGTATGCCCCCCCACGTAACAGCTGAGGATCTCTATGCTTCTGGAATAGAAGGGTTAGTGCGTGCTGTAGAGAGGTTCGATCCGGAAAGAAGTCGTCGTTTCGAGGGGTACGCCTTATTTTTAATCAAGGCAGCAATTATTGATGATTTGCGTAAACAAGACTGGGTACCTCGGAGTGTATACCAAAAGGCAAACAAGTTATCGGAAGCTATAGAAAATTTACGTCAATCCTTAGGAAAAGAACCTACAGATGGGGACCTTTGTGAGTATTTCCAAATTTCTCAAGAAGAATTATCAGGATGGTTTATTTCCGCACGACCTGCACTAATCATTTCACTCAATGAAGAAAGATCTTCATTTTATGATGGGGAAGGAATAGCCCTAGAGGAGAGAATTCCTGATGAACGTGCGCAAACAGGGTATGACATTGTAGATAAAAAAGAATTTATTCGGTGTTTATCTGCTGCTATCGAAGGACTCGATGAAAGAGAACGTAAGGTTATGGCACTCTATTATTACGAAGACCTAGTTTTAAAAGAGATTGGAAAAATCCTTGGTGTAAGTGAGTCACGTGTGTCACAGATTCACTCTAAAGCTCTCGTAAAACTACGGATTGCTTTATCTGCATTTGCCTTCTAAAGAAATCATGCGCAGTTTTTCTTAGATATGAAAGCATGGCGTAAGATAATTCCCATGCCTAATACTAATCCTCCTACAGTGGATAAAAATATAAAGAGGATATTTTTCGAGATTATTAAAGCTGCACAACCACCTAAAGTCATTGCCACAGAAAGAATAAAAAATACAATGGAAAGAATTAATAGGATTTGCTGTGACAATTTCAATAACAGGTTATTAGCAGCAGATCTATCTGTCGTAGTGATATTTGTGTTGCTCGTGTGAATAGAACCAATCATAGTCGTCTCGATTCAAAAATGAAACCGATTGTAAACAAAGATGCAAATTTATTCATATAAAGTAATTTTTTCTTTACGTTATGCCCTATAGGGATCTTGCATATTAAGAACATAGATAGTTAAGATGGCATTTCTCTCATAAGTTTTTTTTGTTAATATGCAAAGTTTTTTAGAGCATTTAAAAGAACGGGGAATTCTTGAAAATATCTCATCTGGATTATCCACACTTAAAGGTCAGGTGTCTGCCTATGTGGGTTTTGATCCTACGGCCCCCTCTTTACATATAGGGCATTGGATCGGGATATGCTTTTTACGTAGGATGGCCCAATTTGGGATTACCCCTATAGCTTTAGTTGGTTCCGCGACAGGAATGATCGGAGATCCTTCAGGTAAAAATACGGAGCGAACGTTATTACAACTTAGTGAAGTTACTCAAAATAGCCAGAAGATTTCTGAGTGTCTTGCACATTATTTACCAGGCGTGCAAGTTGTTAATAATTTGCATTGGTTTCAAAATATTACTATGATCGACTTCCTTAGGGATATAGGAAAGCATTTCAGATTAGGAACTATGCTGTCTAAGGACATGGTTAAGCAGCGTCTTCAATCTGAAGAGGGTATCAGTTACGCTGAATTTAGTTATATTCTCTTGCAATCCTATGATTTTGCTTTCCTATGGGAAAATTATGGAGTACGTTTGCAATGTGGAGGAAGTGATCAATGGGGCAATATTACTTCAGGAATTGACTATATCCGTCGGCGTGGGCTTGGGCAAGCATATGGATTAACTTATCCATTATTAACGAATAGCCAAGGAAAGAAAATTGGTAAAACAGAGGCTGGAGCTCTATGGCTGGATCCTCAAAGAACTTCTCCTTATGATTTATATCAGTACTTTTTAAGACTGCCTGATACTGAAATTCCTAAAATTTCTCGTACCCTGACTTTATTAAGTAATAAAGAAGTTTTCGCTTTAGATGAACAACTGCTTACTGATCCTCTGTCTACGAAGAAGTTTATAGCTGAAATTATTGTCACTTCCATACATGGAGAAGAAGGGATAAAATCTGCTCAGGTAATTACGGATAGTATTCATCCAGGTAAGGAAGCTAATATTTCTAAAAACGATTTTCAAAATCTTATTTCCATGGGTCACGGAGTGTCTTTAAAAAGATCTCAAGTGCTTAGAAGACGATGGATAGATATTTGTGTCGAAATAGGACTTTGTTCTTCTAAGGGAGAGGCTAGAAGATTGATCGCACAAAAAGGATTATATATTAATAATATTCCTATATCTGAACACGATGTTTGCGAAGATACTCAAGTATGTTATGATCATTATATTTTACTAGCGCAAGGTAAAAAGAAGAAGCTCGTTATGTATCTAGAATGAGTGAGGAGGGTTGGTGGAAAAATCAGATATCGGACTAATCGGTCTGGCCGTCATGGGGAAAAATCTTGTTTTAAATATGATAGATCATGGTTTTTCTGTTTCTGTTTATAATCGTAGTCCAGAGAAAACTCGGGAATTTCTTCAGGAGAATACGGGGAATGACCTCCTACAGGGATATGAGGATTTAGTAAGTTTTATACGCTCATTAAAGCGTCCTAGAAAAATCATGCTTATGATTAAAGCAGGTTCTCCCGTAGATCAAAGTATAGACTCTTTGTTGCCCTATCTTGATTCTGGTGACATTATTATTGATGGTGGTAATAGCTACTATAAGGATTCTGAAAGGCGATATCAGCAGCTTAAGGAAAAAAATATTTTTTTCGTTGGAATGGGAATTTCTGGAGGAGAAGAAGGAGCACGCTATGGCCCTTCTATTATGCCAGGAGGGAATGCTAATGCTTGGCCACTAATTTCTCCTATTTTCCAAAAAATAGCAGCACAAGTTCAGGGACGACCTTGCTGTTCATGGATAGGTGAAGGAGGTGCTGGACATTATGTAAAAACTGTACACAATGGCATTGAATACGGAGATATACAGTTAATTTGTGAAGCATATGGTCTATTAAGAACCAGGTTAGACCTTTCTCCAGAAGCTGTTTCTACTATATTTACAGAATGGAATCATCGTGAACTAGAAAGTTATTTGATGAGAATTGCTGTAGAAGTCCTAGCTCTTAAAGATTCCAATGGTGTCTCTGTTATTGACACAATTTTAGATGTTGCAGGGCAAAAAGGTACGGGAAGATGGACAGCCATAGATGCTATTTCCTCGGGTGTTCCCTTGTCTTTAATTATTGAATCCGTGTTAGCACGTTATTTATCTTCATGGAAATCCATCCGAGAGCAGGCCTCTCAAGAGCTCCCAGGAGTTCCTATAGTTTTTGAAAAACCTAAAGATCCCCATGTGTTTATTGAGGATGTATTCCAAGCTTTATATGCTTCTAAAATTATTAGCTATGCTCAAGGATTCATGTTACTAAAGCAAGCTTCTGAAGAGAATCAATGGAATCTAGATTTAGGAGAGCTTGCTTTATTATGGCGTGGAGGATGCATCATACAAAGTGCTTTCCTAGAATCTATTTATCATGGTTTCCAAAAGGAACCCCAAGCACCATCATTAATTTTGCAAAGCTATTTTAAATCAGTTCTGCAAAATTCTGAATCGGGATGGCGTAGGACAGTTGCCTATGGTGTAGGATCAGGGTATCCCATTCCTTGTTTGGCCTCAGCTATCACTTTCTATGACGGTTATCGTACTAAAGATTCTTCCATAGCTTTAGCTCAGGGATTGCGAGACTATTTTGGTGCACATACTTATGAGCGTAAAGATCGTCCCCGAGGAGAATTCTATCACACAGATTGGATAGGGACAAAAATGACCACTAAAATAGATTAGTTTTATATGCCCCCGTACGGGGGAACGTTTCCTTATTCAGTATCCTGAAAATACTACTAATCAATCTTTAGTACTTCAATAAATGCTGTGTTGGGGATAGAAACTTTGCCAAATTCCTTCATTCGTTTCTTTCCCTTCTTTTGTTTTTCCCATAACTTACGCTTTCTTGTAATGTCACCGCCATAACATTTAGCAGTTACATTTTTAGACAACGCTCGGATAGTCTCTCTAGCAATTACTTTTTTATTAATAGCTGCTTGAATGGGAATTTTAAATAACTGTTGAGGAATCACATCTACAAGTTTTTCACAAATATTTCTTCCCCGAGCTTCAGCCTTATCTTTATGCACAAGACAAGAAAATGCATCCACAGGCTCTTCATTAATTAAAATTTCTAATTTAATTATAGATCCTTTGCGGTAGTCTCCTAGACGGTAATCGAAAGATCCATAACCTTTGGTGACTGATTTTAATTTGTCATTAAAATCAGAAACAATCTCATTTAGAGGAAGATCATAGGAAAGAACCAAACGGTGTTGATCTAACATTTCTGTTTTTAAACATATCCCTCGCTTATCTAAGCATAAGGTCATGATACTACTTAAATATTCTTGAGGAGTAATAATATTAACGTGAACCCAAGGCTCTTCAAGATGTTCAATAGTTGCAGGATCAGGATAAGCTGTAGGATTATCTATAAATAGAGTCTTCCCATTTTTTAAGACAACTTTATAAATCACACTAGGCGCAGTAGCAATGATATCTAAATCAAATTCTCGTGTAATCCTTTCGAATATAATTTCTAAATGCAATAGACCAAGAAACCCACAGCGAAAACCAAATCCTAAAGAGTGACTGCTCTCTTGTTCTATTGTTAGAGCAGAGTCGTTAAGTTGTAAGCGACTTAAAGCATCTTTTAAAGTATCAAATTCTGAAGAATCAATTGGATAGATCCCAGCAAACACCACGGGGTTAATTTCTTTGAATCCTTCAAGAGGTGCTTTAGCAGGATGTTTTACTGTAGTTACAGTGTCACCAATTTTGACATCTTTAACTTTTTTTAGATTGGCAATAAAATATCCTACTTGACCCGCTTTTAAAGAACCTTCTATCAATGTTGCTTCAGGGAGAAAAGCTCCTACACCTAATACTTCAAAAGTAGAACCTTTAGTTGCCATAAAGGTAATGCGATCACCTTTTTTAATTTCTCCACTCATTACACGTACGTAGACCATAATCCCTACATAGGAGTCGTAGTGGGAGTCAAAAATTAAAGCTTTTAATTGGGATTCTTCAGGAGGTTGAGGAGGGGGGATAAGCTCTATAATTGCTTCAAGAATTTCTGATATTCCTTGACCGGTTTTTGCAGAACAACAGATGGCATTAGTAGTATCTAACCCTATGTAATCCTCAATTTGTTTACATGTACCTTCGGGATCAGCCGCAGGAAGATCGATTTTATTCAAAATAGGAATAATTTCTAAATTACGCTCTAAAGCTAAATAAACATTGGCTAAGCTTTGAGCTTGTACCCCTTGAGCAGCATCAACAATGAGCAGAGCTCCTTCACAAGCAGCTAAAGAACGCGATACCTCATATGAGAAATCTACGTGACCTGGAGTATCAATAAGATTAAGCTCATACATTTCTCCATTATACATATATGTCATTGTAACAGGATGAGCTTTGATAGTAATGCCACGTTCTCTTTCTAAGTCCATGGAGTCCAAAAGCTGGGCACGCATTTCTCTTTGTTCTACAGTGCTTGTTAGCTCAAGTAATCTGTCTGCGATTGTTGATTTTCCGTGATCAATATGAGCGATAATAGAAAAATTGCGGATATTTTCTAACTTATAGTTTTTCAAAGTATGACTTTCATTTTGAGGAATTACTCTGAAGAATATGTTAGACTGAGAATAGTTAGTTGTCAATCTACGAGCTATGCTTAGATGGGGTGTATTTTTTTGAATTTGTATATTCAAAAACCCCTAGTTGTAGTCTACAACTAGGGGCTTTTGAATCTATAAAGGCATCTTACTTAAAAAGTTTTAAGAAGACGCGTTTTCAGCAACAGGAGTTCCTTGAATTGAAGACTCTGTAGATTCTTCTGCAGTCTTAATAGCACTTGCAGAAGCTTCTCCAGCAGCTTCTTGTTCTTTTAGCGCTGATTGAATTAGGAAGAGCTTATTAAGCTTTGTAGCTGAAATTAACCATATGGAAATAATTACAAACAAAGCTATTGCTAAGTAAGGAGTCATAGCTCCAATGCTTCCACAAATAACTAAAAGCCCTTGTTGGATCAAAGATCCTCCAGATTTTCCAAAACGAGCAGCAACTACATCAATAGCTGCTTTCCCCTTAACTTTTTGTTCTTGGTCTAAGGGGATGTATGCCATTTCTTTAGTTGCATCAAATAATGCATACTTAGTGGATTTGGATAGAATGTTTTGGATTGCTCCTACGATAACAGCAAGCATCAATGGTGTTGTGCCTAATGCAGTCACAATTCCAAAAGCCTGATCTCTGAAAATAACTAAGGCAAAGAAAAGAATACCTGTAGCTAATACCATAACAGGAGTGACAAGAGCACCTGTTAGCCAACCAAACTTACGGATGACATTACCACCGATAAACAACATCACAAATACAGAGACTACTCCAGTCCAGAAAGAGAAGTTCCCCATGAATTGGCTGTATTCGTTAGCGTTGGGATATTGCATTTTTAATTGGCTTTTCCAGGTAACTTCTACTAAGTTAATGCAGATGCCGTAGCAGATAACTAAAAGAGCCAAGTATAGCATATAAGGAGATCTAGCAAGATAGGCAAAACTTTCTTTAATGCTCATCTTGGGTTTAGATTTTTTAGATTTGTTGGCTTCAGGAGTGTAGAATCTAGCATCAGTAAGAACATATTTGTTTATCCACCAATAGCATAGAACAATTACAGCACCTGAAAGTAGGACCATACCCATTAAAAGATAGAGGGAAAGGCCCCAAGGGTCTGTATTTGCTGCTGCACTTGCTCGAAGCTTAGAAGCCCAGATAATCGAACGGCCTGAGGCTAGAAGAGCAATATTTGCTCCAACTCCGAATAAAGCATAGAAACGCTTTGCTTCGCTAATTTTAGTGATCTCATTGGCAAATCCCCAGAACATTAAGGAAAGCATAACACTTCCCCAAAGCTCAGAAAGGACATAGAATGCTGCAAAAGTCCAGTTTCTTAGCATAGCAACACAACCTGTCAGACCCTGAGGTAAAATAGATTGTAGCTTATCAGCAAAGCTTGTTGGATGAAGAATATCGCGGAAAGGATAAATTAATGTGGGGAATAAGATAAAAAACAGTAGAAATGGAGTAATAACCGTGTAAAAGAGGGCCTGTTTACTTAAAATATTGCTTAGTTTTGCATAAATGAGCATAAAAACAACAGCGCACGGAACGACAAGCCAAAGTTTGATGAAAGGTATAGCCTCTGCACCAGATCCGGGAGCCGTTACGATAAGAGTATCCTTTGTATCGCGCAATATAGTGTAATTAAATGCAATACAGAAGAACATTAGGAACATAGGCAATACTTTCTTCAGCTCGTGTGCATGTATCGGCCAGAGAAAAGATCGCCATTTTCCAAAAGGTTTTTCCGCTGTTTGTGTCATATTTACCCTCTGAAATAGCTTGATTTATTTAAGTTTATTTACAAATTATTAACATTTTTTTCTTTTAAAAACAAAAAATTATGATTTTTGGCTTTATAGAGTATCAATTTTTTCTCTAATTGACAAGGAAAAAGGGGCTTAACAAAAACCCTATAGATAGAAAAAAAACTACTAGAAGCCAAAAATGGGCCTATTATGGGCCTATTATTAATTCTTTTAATTAAACAAAAGGCTGAGGTGAGTCCAAACTTGAAGAATTTGCCTTTACAGCCTCTACGTAGGCATTCCATAATTCAAAGCTAACTACCCCATTGCGAATAGAACGAATTAACTCTCGTTTTAAGGAAGGTAGAGGCTTTTTAGGGCTGAATCTTGCCAAAAGATCTTTATCACCTACCCGTCTCGCTAATTCTAATACACGTTCAATGTCAGTTTTTGTAAAGTTGATAAAGTCCCGACGTTTTTTTGATCCTCTAGGAGCTCTTGGTTTTGGATTGATCATTCTTGGTGAATCAGATTCTAGGATAAATGTTTTCAACATTTTTAAGAATTGTTCTGGAGACGCTGTTTTCATTTTTTTCAGTGTAAAGTGATGCATGTAGCCGCCACTTGGCCCAGGGAGATAGCGGCATAGGTCGTTTTCTTTACTTCCGCAAACCTTTTTAATGGCTTTTGAGATTAGTTTTTCCATTTCTTCGTTCGTGTTCGACTGCGCTACGACCATGAGACCCACCTCTATAACTTGCTAAATCTTTATTAAACTTAATCTATGCTTACTTTGTTAGAAGTAAAAATTTGGCTTACTTTCAAATTAATGTTTAGAACAATAAAATTAAAGTTCTGTTTATTTTAGGAAGATAATTTATGTTGAGTCCAGCTTTTTTTCGCAATAATATTTTCCGGAAAAGTATCACTTATGTTTCATAAATAAATTTAAAAGAAGCAATCGATAAGAAATCGAGGAGTTTTTACCGTAACATTCATTTTCTTCTAATTAAAAGGATTACCTCAATCATAACTTGGATTGCTCCTTATAAAATAAATCTGCTTTTTAAGAGAAAGAAGAAAATGTTCTTTTCTTTGTTTTTTCTGATAGAAATTCTAAATTAACGAGACTTTTATGCTCTTTTTATATAATCTTGAGTATTTCATTGCTGAGGGTTTAGTTGTAGCTTCTAGCTAATTTCCCCAATGGAGGTTTATGGCTTCATACCTATTTAAAAAAGTACAAAAAGCACTATGTTTAGTATTCATTTTTGTAATTACTGGATGTTCTCCCTCTCAAGTAGAAAATAGTCAGGGAGTTTATGTTCTGTCTACTAATCGTATGCTGCATGATTGTGTCTCTAAGATCGTTGGTAATAAAGTTGGTGCCCTAGTTCTTATTGATGGTTCAATTGATCCTCATACCTATGAAATGGTCAAAGGAGATGAAGATAAATTAGCTGTTAGCCGTTTGATTTTTTGTAATGGATTAGGTTTAGAAGGTACAGCAAGTTTACGTAAACATTTAGAAGGAAATCCCAAGGTTATAAACATAGGTTCTTTATTGCTAGAAAAGCATGCTTTCGTCCCATTAGAAGAAGATGGTGTTTATGACCCACATATTTGGTTAGATATTAGTATTTGGCGAGAGGGAGTTAAGGAGATAACTGAGGCGTTGATTCGGGAATTTCCTGAATGGAAAGAAGAGTTTACCGCCAATGCTTCAATTCTTTTAGACGAGATGCAAGCATTAGATGATTGGGCTGAACGATGCCTGTTGACTATTCCTGAAGAGTCTCGTTATTTAGTGTCAGGTCACAATGCTTTTAGTTATTTTACCCGTCGTTATCTAGCTAGTGATCAAGAGGTGAAAAATCATACTTGGGTTAAACGATGTATTTCACCAGAAGGAATATCTCCAGAAGCACAAATTAGTATTCGAGATATAATGTTAGTTGCGGAATACATTCAGGAACATAATGTACAGGTAGTTTTCCCCGAGGACACTTTAAATCAGGATGCATTAAAAAAAATCACTGCTTGTTTAAAGAAAGGGCACGAGATTCGTTTATCTAAAAATCCCTTATATAGTGACAATGTACAACAAGATTATTTTCATACATTTAAACATAATGTACGTACTATTGTCGAAGAATTAGGAGGAACTATTTTTGAATAAACATGATGATATAGCGTGGTCTGTCCATAATTTATGTGTAAATTATGATTATGCCGATGCTTTATGCCACGTTTCTTTTTCTTTAAAAAAAGGTGCTTTAGCCGCAGTTCTGGGACCTAATGGAGCTGGTAAAAGCACTTTGTTGAAAACTTCTTTGGGGTTAATACGACCTTCTTCGGGATCCACATTATTTTTTGGGAAGAAATTTAAAAAAGTTCACCAACGTGTTGCTTATATGCCACAACGAGCAAGTGTGGATTGGGATTTTCCTATGACTGTTTTAGATCTTGTTCTTATGGGTTGCTATAGTTACAAAGGAATGTGGGGAAGAATCACAGAGGATGATCGTCAGGAAGCTTATAAGATTTTAGAACGTGTTGGTTTATCTAATTTGCATGATAGACAGATAGGGAAGCTTTCGGGAGGACAACAGCAAAGAGCGTTTTTAGCTCGCTCTCTTATGCAAAAAGCAGATCTGTATTTAATGGATGAATTATTTTCAGCTATTGATATGGCCTCTTATCATACTGTAGTGGATGTATTACAAGAGTTAAAATCTTTAGGAAAGACCATAGTAGTTGTTCATCATAATCTTAGTCACGTACGTCAGCTTTTCGATCATATTATTTTATTAAACAAACATTTAATTTGTTGTGGCTCTGTGGAAGAGTGTCTAACTAATAAAAATATTTCTCAGGCATATGGTTGTGAACTTGATCTACTCGATTGTTCTCTAAAGCTTTCTAGAGAAAAACAGCAGGGGACTTGTTGATCAATGTTCGACTGTGTTTTTTTTAATTCAGTATTTTTATCTAGTTTTTTAGCTGTTACAATTATTTGCATGACCATCGCTCTCTGGGGGACTGTATTATTGGTTGGCAAACAACCATTATTAAGTGAGAGTTTATCTCATGCCTCTTATCCAGGGTTGCTTTTTGGTGCTTTATTAAGTACTAAAAAGAGTTTTCTTTCAGATTCTATTATTTTAATTATTATTTTTGGTTGCCTAGCAGCTATTCTGGGCTACGGGATGATCATATTTTTAGAAAAACAACTCAGAATGCATAAAGATGCTGCTCTATGCTTCATTCTTGTAGGTTTTTTTAGTTTAGGAGTTATTCTATCTAGCTATACGAAAGATTGTTGCCCGCAGCTTTATAATCGTATTCATGCTTATTTATATGGGCAAGCAGCCACTCTAGGTTACACAGAAGCAAAGTTAGCTACTTATGTTTTTCTGGTTTCTTTACTCTCCATATGGTGGTGGTATCGTCAAATTGTCGTTGTTTTATTTGATAAGGATTATGCTGTCACTTGTGGACTGGGCACTATGATTTCTGAGGCAATCATTTTAGTATTTATTTCTCTTGTGATTGTCAGTGGTGTACGTTCAGTTGGTATTGTATTGATATCTTCTATGTTTGTAGCTCCTCCCTTGGTTTCGCGCCAATTATCTGATCGTCTTTCTCATATCTTTGTACTTTCTTGTTTATTCGGGGGTATATGCGGAGCTTTAGGGAGCTATATTTCTGTAGCTATTAGCTTCAGTATTCCTGGTCGTTCTGGTTTAATTACCCTACCCACAGGACCCCTGATTGTTATTATCTCAGGGATACTGGTTTTTCTTAGTCTATTATTTTCTCCAAAATCTGGTTGGGTAATCCGTTTTATTCGTAGACAGAGATTTATTTTTTCCAAACATCAAGAACATTTATTAAAAGTGTTTTGGTATTTAAGAGAGGATCATCTTTTTGAGGTTGGGATCAGGGATTTTGTTTATTCTTATAAGTATCAAGAGTATTTTGGTCCTAAGCCTTTCCCTTGGTTTAGAGTCTGGTTGCTTAAGCGTCAAGGCTTTCTACAACGTGAAGGATATTATTGGAGCTTAACTGATAAGGGGAAGGCTGAAGCAGAAAGATTAGTTCGTTCTCATAGGCTTTGGGAGAGTTATCTTGTACATTCTTTAGATTTTAAAGAGGCGAAAGTTCACGAGTTTGCAGAAGAAATAGAGCATGTTTTAACAGAAGATTTAGATTCTACAATTACAGCTATGTTGGATAATCCTCATTATGATCCACATGATCGTGTAATCCCCAAAAAACAACAGAAGGAGGAATTATGATAAGTGCATTCTCTCCATATCATGGAGCCTCTTTTATGCAATTTTTTATCATTTTCTTCTCTAGGATATTTTCAGGAAAGGCTTTCCGTGGTCATTTGTTTATTGATGATATTCAGGTTTTAATTTTTTTAGCGATTGCTGTTTCTGGGGCTGTTGTAGGAAGTTTTTTAGTTCTAAAGAAAATGGCTATGTATGCCAATGCTGTTTCTCATACAGTTCTTTTAGGCTTAGTGAGCATTTGTTTATTTACTCATCAATTGAATCATTTATCTTTGGGATCATTAACTCTTGCTTCTGTTTTTACAGCTTTACTTACCGGTTTTTTAATTTACTTTATTAGAAATATTTTCCACGTTTCAGAAGAAGCAAGTACTGCTTTAGTTTTTTCTTTATTATTTGCAATAAGCCTACTCTCTTTAGTGTTTTTAACACGTAATGCTCACATAGGTACTGAGCTTGTCTTGGGGAATGCTGATTCATTGACTTCTAAAGATATTTTCCCCGTCTATATGGTTCTTTTAGTCAACTTAGTTATTATTTTCTTAAGTTTCCGTAGTTTTGTCTGTATCTCTTTTGATTCAGTATTCTCCTATTCTTTAGGGATTCCTGTTAAGGCTATTGATTATCTTATTATTTTACAGCTGTCAGCGAGTTTAGTAGGAGCATTTAAAGCTGTAGGCGTCCTCATGGCATTAGCTTTTTTATTAATACCAGGTTTAATTGCTAAAATTTTTGTATCTTCCGTACGTAGTATGTTAATTTGGTCTCTCTTGTTTGGGGGATGTACTGCTTTATTAGCTCCTGCGTGTTCTCGAGCAATCCTTACGTCTTATGGTGTTGGTTTATCGACTTCAGGACTAGCTGTTATCTTATTGATTGTGATGTATACACTCGTTGCATTGTTCCATCATGGGAAGAAAATCTTTTTTCAGAAATTCTTAATACGCAACTCGAACAGAATTGACAACTCTTAAATCTAAGGGTATGATTCTTGCTTTGTGTTATTAAGGTTAGTTAGATATTTGAAACACTTAGCAATCTTTGGGTCTACAGGAAGTATTGGAAGGCAAACTTTATCAATTGTTCGTTCTTTTCCAGATGCATTTAAAGTGGTAGCACTTGCTGCTTATGGCAATAATAAGGACATCTTTTTTGATCAGATTCGAGAATTTTCTCCTTCTATAATTTCTGTATATGACCAGCAACTATATTATGAAATTCTTCAAGAATTCCCTAGAGCCCAAGTATTTCTTGGTGAAGAGGGCCTAATAGCTGCAGCAACTGCTCAGGAATTAGATACTGTGGTTGCAGCATCTTCGGGAATTGCTGCCTTGTCTGCAATTATAGAGGCTATTAAAGCAGGGAAAGTTTTAGCTTTAGCGAATAAAGAGGTTCTAGTTTCTGCCGGAGAAATAATTACAGGAATTATTCGACAATATCAAACAAAAGTTCTACCAATAGATAGTGAGCACAACGCCCTATACCAATGTTTAGAGGGTCGAGACCCTAGTGAAGTTAGAAAATTAATTTTAACTGCATCAGGAGGACCATTATTTCGTAAATCTAAAAAAGAATTGGCTCATGTAACTCTTCAAGATGTTTTAAATCATCCCATATGGAACATGGGAGAAAAAATTACAGTAGATTCTTCAACTTTGATTAATAAAGGATTAGAAATCATTGAGGCTTATTGGCTATTTGGATTAGAAAATACAGAGATAGATGCTATAATTCATCCTCAAAGTTTAATTCATGGTATGGTAGAATTCACCGATGGTACGGTACTTTCTGTAATGAATCCTCCAAGTATGCTTTTCCCCATACAACATGTATTAACAGCACCAAAACGCTATTCTTCTCCTTGCCCGGGTATGGATTTTTCTAAGAGTCACGCATTAGAATTTTTCCCAATAGATGAGGAAAAATTTCCTAGTATTCGTTTAGCCCGTCAAGTTTTAAGTGATAGAGGGTCCTCTGGAGCCTTTTTTAATGCTGCTAATGAGGTGTTGGTTTATAGATTTTTAAGAGGAGAAATTGCTTGGTGCGATATTCTGAATAAATTATCCAAGCTTATGGAAAACTATAAAGCTTTTGCGTGCTCTTCATTAGAAGATATCTTAGAAATTGATAAGGAAGCTAGAGTTTTTGCTCAGGAGATATAACCTGGTAGACATATGACAATAATATATTTTATTCTTGCAGCCCTTGCTTTAGGGGTTTTGGTATTGATCCATGAGTTAGGCCATTTACTAGCAGCTAAGTGTGTTGGTATGGCTGTCGAGAGTTTTAGTATTGGTTTTGGCCCTGCTTTGTATAAAAAAAGATTGGGGACATAGAATACCGCATAGGCATTTTCCCTTTTGGGGGGTATGTCCGTATTAAGGGAATGGATAAAAAAGAAAAAGGTTTATCTACTAGCCAAGACTCTGTGTACGATATTCCTCAGGGTTTTTTTAGCAAGTCTCCTTGGAAACGAATTTTTGTTCTTGCTGCAGGTCCGTTAGCAAATATTTTATTAGCATTTATTGTGTTTGGAGCTCTATATGTTTGCGGTGGAAGGACTAAAGCATATTCAGAATATTCAAGTATTGTAGGTTGGGCTCATCCTCTTCTAAAAGAAAAAGGATTAAAAGGTAGGAGACGAAATTCTTACTTGTAATAATAAGCGATATTCCTCTGATAAAGATGGAGTAACCGCAGCTTTATTAGACGGCTACTTATCTTTACAGGGAATGCACCCGTCTTATTTATCTAATGATATAGCTAGCTTTTTTACCTTGGATACAGAATTTAACGTCAATAAATTAGGTATTCCTCTTGTTGGAGCTAGTTATTTATTATATCGGCACCAAGAACAAATTACGAACCATTCTCCTATGGCGAATGTTGGTATGCGCGCAGGAGATCGCTTGGTATGGATGGATGGGGAGTTGTTATTTTCTCCCATACAGATCTCTCAGCTTCTCGAGGAAGCTTATGCTTTTCTAAAAGTGTTACGTGATGATCAAGAATTGTTTGTCCGTGTCCCTAGGGTAAGAGCTAGCACTTTATACTTATCACCTTACATCAGAAATGAACTTATCGATAATCAGTATGAAGCTGGTATTAAAGGTAAATGGTCTTCTCTATATACCATCCCTTATATAGTAAATAGCTATGGCTATATAGAAGGAGAGTTGCACCCTGTAGATCCAGAATCTCCTTTCCCTAATATGGAGAAAAAATTGGAACTAGGGGATCGTATTTTATCTGTAGATAGCATACCTGTAAGTAGCAGTATAGATATTCTTCGCTTACTTCAGGATCATAAGGTATCTATAATTGTCCAAAATATGACTCCGGAACAGTTAGAAGAGGTAGATTCTTCTATTGCTAATCAACGTTTCTTAGAGTCTTACAATGCAAATGATCTTATGAATATCATTCAATCTATAGGAAGTGGTCATGAAGTAAGACAATCAGGACAGTATCGTTTACTACCTCCTATCCAACCAAAGCCCTGGATTAGTATTTATTCTGATAAACTTTTACATCATCGTCGTGAGATAGCAAAGAAATTAAAAAATCAAAAACAACGTCGCTATTATTTAGATAGAATAGAGAAGGAAAAGCAACGTTTGTCTTTAGGAATTCCTCTAGAAGATGCTGTTGTAAGGTATAATCCTCGTCCTACTGTTTTAATGTGGGCTATTATTAAGGACAGTCTTCGAACAATTAAAGCCTTGATTTTTGGTCGTCTGCATCCTCAATGGTTATCAGGACCTGTGGGTATTGTTCATATGCTACATAAGGGGTGGTCATTAGGATTATCTGAGGCTTTATTTTGGATAGGGCTAGTGAGTGTCAATTTATCGGTCTTAAATCTTCTCCCTATTCCTATTTTAGATGGTGGCTACATTGTCTTGTGCCTTTGGGAAATAGTTACACGTCGTCGCTTGAATATGCAACTTGTTGAGAAAATGTTAATTCCTTTTTCTTTGCTACTAATTATTTTCTTTATTTTCTTAACTTTTCAGGATGTGTTTCGTTTTTTTGTAGCGAGTTAGTTTTCCAATTTTTAGGAAAACCATAAAGATTATAAGGATGCGAACCAAAGCAGTGGATCACATAGATATCCTTATTTTGGTTCGTATTTAGTCTGGAGTTTTTTTGTTTTTCTTCTTTAACTTTTTGTTCTAAATCTTTAGGTTCTGCTTGAATAGCATGAGTTTTACTTCCATGTTTTAAGAATTCCCTCATCAGGAACAAGGATTTCCTATTAGTAATGATATATGTATGGTTTGTATTAATTATATAGGCTTCATGAGGAGTATCTAAACAAGTTTCTATAGTACATACTTTCCCATCATTTTCGTATTCTAAATGAAATGGAATGAATTTACTTCGTTTATTGCCACTTAGGATAAGAACATCAACAGTGGGGGGGATTTTTGCAATATTTAGCATTTTCGTAGGACAGTACGTTAGTAACTGTCTTCCGAGTTTTCCTCCAAAGACAAACTGTACAATAGCTAGAGATCTATAACGTCTTGCTAGTGTAGATCCTGCATTAGGTGGTGCCATGAGAATAGCTTTTCCATGTTTTGCTTCTTGAGGACAATCTGGTCTGGATAAGGCAACTCGAACAATGACTCCTCCTATAGAGTGAGTAACAAAGTTTATTGGTACCCCTGGTTTTAACTCGGCAATTTTTTTAATTAATCGTATTAAATGCTCGGCATGTTTTTCTAATGTAAATTTTCTTGTTTCATAGTTCCATATAAATATGTCGTAATTTTCTTTTTCTAAGAGATTTCCGATAGGCTTTAGAGATCTATAGGATCTTAGGAAAGCATGAACACATATTACGGATTCCTTTTGTTGCGATGTTTCTTTAATTCCATCAATTCCTGAGGGAAGTGTTTGAATTATAGAAGTATCTGCAACAATTGAAGGACCTGATATTAGAAATAATAAAATTAATAATAATTTCTTCATTTTCACACCGATATAATTATTTTAATAAGTTTATTATTAAAATCTACCAAGTTGAATTAACTTAATTAAAATTAATTAATATGCAATTAATTAAAGATGGCTTTTATTTAATATATGGATAAGAAAGCACTTGTGCTTGATGAATATGAAGAGATTGATTGTTAGTGATTAATGGGTGTTTTAGAAGAGTTGTTGATGTTATAAACGTTTGACTTAGAGTGGGTGCTAGATCTAATAATTGTGAAATGCGATGGTCATCTAATCCTGAATGAATATCGTCCATGCAGAATAGAGGGCAGGTGCGATAACTATCTCGAATATAGAGACATTCTGCAAGTCTAAGAATAGCAAGTAGAGTGTGTTTTTGACCTTCACTAGAAAATTGTGATGCAGATAAGTTGTTTAACATGAGAGTAAAATCCTCACGATGAGGACCTACAGAGGTATTTCCCAAGTCTAGATCGCGAGTTAGTGATGCTGATAGTTGTTTATGAAGTTCCTTAGCCAGAGTTTCTTGAGAGATATTTTCCTGTTTAATTAATGAGCTTTTGAATTTTATCTTTAGATGCTCTTCTAGAGTATTACTCCACAATGTTTGAAGAGATTCATTGAGTTTATTACAGCAGGAATAACGACGGAGTGTAAGATAAGCTCCTGAATTAGCAAGTTGTTCATCCCAAACAGATAATGTAGAAATGTTTTTAGTTTTTAAGAGAGTATTTCTTTGTAGTAGTGCTCGATGATAATAAGAAAGTGTATGTTTATAGTGGCTATCACATTGGGATAATAAGAGATTTAGAAATAATCTTCTTTCTGAAGGTGTTCCAGAAATGAGCATCGAGTCTTTATAAGAGAACAATACAATGGGTATAATTCCTATTAATTGGGAAAGTGTTTTCATAGGGGATTGGTCATAGATAATTTTTTTCCCCTGTTTGTCAACATATATGGATAGTGAATGGGTTATCTCTTCATGGTCAAATGTCATCTCTAAAAAGAAATAGGAAGCCCCAAGAGAAATAGCTTCAATTAGATGGGGAGTTCTGAATGATCTTCCGAGAGCTAATATATAAATAGCCTCTAAGATATTAGTTTTCCCTTGGGCATTTTCTCCAAAAATATAGTTTATTCCTGGGGCAAAAGTAATCTCAGTATCTTTATAATTTCTAAAATTCTTAAGACAGAGAGAGTGGATCTTCATTAATCATCATGCAATCGCATAGGCATAATAACAAATAAACTACGAGTAGAATCCGTAATAATTCCTGGATTATAAGAATCCGAAATTCCTAGATTAACGAGTTCATCTTTACTGTGTTTTAAAATATCTAAAAAGAAAAAGGGATTGAAGGCTATTTCTAGAAGTTCTCCAGAGTAATTAACTGCCATACTTACTTTTCCTTCTCCAACTTTTGTACAATTTGCTGTTAGAGTCAGTTCCCCAGGAGTAAAGGTAAACTTTACAGAATGTGAAGATTCATTAGTAAATAGGGCCACCTGTTTTAATAGAGAAATGAGTTCTTCACGATGGAGGTCAAGTTGAACACTACTTTCTGTGGAAATTACTGGGGTAAAGTCTGGGAAATCTCCAGAAAGTAATTTTGTAATGAGCAGGGTATTACCACATTCTACAGCAATTTTAGATTGGTCTAAGAATACAGTAGCTTCAGTATCTTCGGAGCAAATTTTGATAATTTCTTCGACAGCTTTAATAGGAATAATATAGTCTCCCGTAAAGGATTTATCCAAAGAGATTTCCGTATCTATTTTTGCTAGACGCTTTCCATCAGTTCCTACTACGGTAATAATGCCATTGGCAATTGTAAATAAAACTCCAGTAAGGATGTAGCGACTTTCTTCTCGGGAAACGGCAAAGGAAGTGCGTTGTAACATTTCCTTCAGTTGTTCTGTGGATAATGTGAATCGTATAGAATTTTGGATGTCTGGAAGCATGGGAAAGTCTTCTTTCCCCATGCTTAGTAGGCGGAAGCAGGAGGATCCTGATATAATTTTTGCCATTTCTCCTGTGGAAGCTGAAATTTCAAGATTAGCTTCTGTTAACTCCTTTACGAGTTGAAAAAAATCTCTTTGAGGGAAGAGAAATTGCTCCCGATTCGTAGACTTTTGCTTGAGCTACACAGCGTGTGCTGACTGTTAGATCTGTAGCTGTAAATACAAGTTCATCGTTACACGTTTCTATAAGTACATGTGTAAGCACAGGAATAGGCGTATTCTGAGGAACTACGCTTTGGATTTTTTTGATAAGATTTCCTAATTCATTTTTGGAGACGACAAATTTCATATTTTCCTCAGTATAAGTCACTAGATGTAATCTTTTGCCCTAGAGGCTATAGTCGGTGACCTAGGTACAGCAGGATATTACTATAAAGAGATTTTCTGGTCTTCTAGATATTTAATAGTTGAGCTAGAGAGACTATGTTCTAAGTATTAAGAAAGAAAAAACGATTTTTGTTATACTTGTCTTCGAGTTGCTTAGATAAGGAAAGTGATGTTAGGTAAGGAAATTATTTCTAATCGTAAAGCCTTACATAATTATGAAGTTTTAGAAACTCTAAATGCTGGAATCCTACTCACAGGGACAGAAATTAAATCTTTGAGAAATCATGGAGGGAATCTCAATGATTCCTATGTTACCATTTCTAAAGGAGAAGCATGGTTAGTCAATTCTAGCATCGCTCCCTACCGCTTTGGTAATATTTATAATCATGAAGAACGAAGAAAACGCAAGTTACTTCTTCATAAATATGAGATCCGTAAGTTGGAAGGGAAGATAGCTCAAAAAGGGATATCTGTGATTCCTTTGAGTATGTTTATTTCTCGGGGTTATGTAAAGATTCGTCTGGGTTGTTGTCGTGGGAAGAAACTTCATGATAAACGTCAGGCTATTATTACAAGAGAGAAACAAAGAGAGGCTCAGGCAGCTTTCAAGCGTTATCGTTGATATATACTAGGAGATTTTTTTCTTTAGCCCAGGCTAGAGCCTCTGTTTTATTAGGGAAGGTCATCAGCACAGTTGCCATGGCATCCGCAAAAGCACAATCTGGGTGAATAACCGTAGCCGATAGAATGGGATAGTCTTGTATGTCTAAGGGTTTCCCTGTGTAGGGATCAAGGATATGTGTATAAGTTTTCCCATCAATAGTCCATTTTTGGTAATAGTTCCCACTTGTAGCTATGGCTTGATCTTGGATTTCTACGATTTCTAACATTGATGAAGAGGCGATTCTCCAAGGTCGTCCTGAGGGGTGATGTCCTGAAGTTTTAATTTCTCCTCCCCATTCTACATAGCTATTGGGGCAGAAGTGTTTGCAAATGGTGAGGAGATTATCAACAGCAAATCCTTTAACAACGCCACAGAAATCTAATTCTACTTGGCAGGTTTTTTTTGTGATTGTTCCATGAGTAAAGTCAATGATAATTTGTTTCCATCCGGATTGTTCATAATAACGTCTCCATGTTTCTTCATCTGGAAGGGAATGGTGTTTAAGATGAGTAATCCAGAAAGTTTTTAATTTCCCTAAGGTAGGATCAAATCTTCCTTCAGATATGTCGTATAGATGTTGTATTTGTTTTAGGAATTCTAAAAGTTCTTGAGAAATAGGAGTAGCAACTTGAGAGGGTGCTCGATTCACTTTTGAAAGTTCTGATGAAGGATTCCAATTGTTATATATAGTATCTATTTTATGGAATGCGGCATGAATTTCTTGTTTGAAACTTTCTTTTTCTGCAGACGTTAAAGTTTTTCCTAGAACAATACGGTAGGGAATAGTCATGCTTTCTCCTTCGAAAGTAGTACTTATATGTTTCGGAGAACAGCCCTGAATATTCCAGGTAATGAAAATTATCCAGAGAATTTTTGGTAACTTTCCCATGTGTTGTTCATTAGTATAGCGATAGTAATTGGTTCTATCCCATCAGGAAATTGGAGAGATTTCCCGGCATCTTGTCACAGCAGTGTTACATTCGAAATCTCCCAAGGGAGTATACTTAGTATTATTATCTACTTCAATGTAAGATAGTCCGGGATCGATCACCGCAGTATGTGGGGATAACATATGTCCTTTTACAAATAAAGGAATTCCGAGAGCTGAAACAATAATGTCTGTGGTTTGTAAAATTTTTGTAAGAGTTTTCGAAAGATCAGGGAATATAGAAACTGTTGTTGGGGGAAAGTATTTTTGCATAAGCCTTACGGCTCAGGGTTTACCGATTAAAGTCTTCCAATAATTGTTACGTGGCTATTTTGAAAAGAGATGTCATAGTAATTAAGTAGCTCGATAATTGCTCCAGGAACACAGGGAATACAAGTGTTTAGTTGTCCTGTAAGTAGCTTCCCCGTATGCGTAGGATGAAGGCATTCAATATCTTTTCCGAGGAAATTTCTTGAATAATCGATTTATTGTTGATATGGCTAAGAATACGATCTGCGATTGGTTTTCCTTTTAATAACATAAGAGCTTCTTTAGTAAAGTTGTGATTTTGAGGATACTTCGTGTAATCATTGAAGGAAGGATGTAAGTAATTATACTATAAATAAACCCCACTACTACAGTATGTTTGGCGTCGGATACTAGTGAGGCAAGGCTCCAGGTCATCGTGTAATTGAAAAATGCTAGTGTTGGATAAGAAAGATAGACAAAGATTACAGAGTAGATGCTTGTAATTATAGGGAGGGAAAGCCATTTTTCTTTAAGAAAGATTTTATGGGTTTTGTAAAGAATAGCACTAGTAATTACGTACAAAAATGCATGGACGCCAAAAATATAAGAGGATGCGGTGTCGCAAAATATACCGAGGATTAAGGCATGTACTAATACTTTTTCTTTGGATAACTTATAAAAGCTGGCTACTAAATAGGGAGCAAAGAAAATAGGCTTGAAATCAGGATAAAGCTGGGGGAAAAGAAAGAAATTGAATATAGATAAATATAAACACTGTAGAGATAGGAACTTATCCATGAAGTATTTTTGTGTTCCGTAGATTTATTCGAATTTCATAGCAAGATTAGAGATTATTCGCTTCTTTTTTTTTAATTATCTTTTTATTAATTATATCTTTATTTTTCTCTTCTTAACTATCTCTATTTTAGATTTTTGCTGTTTTTATTTTATTTTGTTTTTTAAATTAATTATTTTTTAATTAAAATTAACTTTTAGGCTTTTTAAAAGGTTAATTTTTATGAGCAATGAGACAAAGAAGAAAAGAAACAAGAGAGATTTGTCTCGAGTAATTCAGAAAAAGACAGAACAGTTTTTCAATAAACCTAAAAATTTGAAGAGAAAAAAGTCTAAGTTCCTTATTTCTAAAGATCAAAAGAATCTTCATCAACGTGCTCAAGAGTATGATGAGTTAGTGCGTTCTCTGTTGGATAAGCAGATCCCCGATCTAAATCGTATCTTGATTTTTAATTATCAAGATGGGTTTGTTTTTACAGATATGCAGGATTTTGGAAAATATAGTGTAAAGCTTTAAAGAAGAACGTCAAGAGATAAAAAACATGCAAAACAGGACAAACCTGGAATAAGTTGAGGGTGGCCTGGGCTAATTAACTGTGCTTCAGAAGCTGCGGCAATATTAAGATCTCCAAAATTTTAATATTGTCGGTCAGTTTGGCCGTGTGCCTGTCTGTAGCAATAGCGATGCACTTTCTTGCATCTACTCGCTCAATTCCCTCCTTCTTATATTTGAAGTTTTTTTCGCAAGGTGGTGACCACCTTGCGTTTTTTTTTATATATCTAAGTTCTTTTTTTTAATTAATTATTTTTTTGTTTTAAAATTAAAAGTGTAAAAACAACTGATTTTTAATTTTAAGAATAAATTATGGCAGTTTCTGGAAGCGGTAATATTTCCCCATCAGGTCCTAATAACTGGGATCCCTCAATTCATGAGAATACACCAGAGTCTACAGAAGGGACTAAAGGATTAGTGTTTTCTGATTCTCGGGCTAATTCTACAGATAGACAGGAAGCTGTTGTTATGTCTGGGACTACAGCGACATATGAAACTGAGAAGACAATTAATGAAGGAAAATACAAAAAAACTCAGGAAAAAGCTTCCACATCAACAAAATCACGATTACGGTCAAAATTTTCCAGGGTGAGTGCAAGTATCCAAGGATTTCTCTCTGGATTTGGAACTAGAGCTTCTCGAGTATCTGCCCGCATTGCTGAGGCTAATGGGGAAGGCAGATCTATGCTTCCAAGTTCCATGGATATGGTTGGGAGTAAAAACAATCGTATTTCTCCTGAAATGCGAGGGTTTTACTTAGACGCCTCAGGATTAGGAGAGAGTTCATCAGACATTTCTAGGTTGTCTATAGATTCTCTACAATCGACTTCTCTATCTACTACTGAGTTATTATCTTCAGTAGATGAGAAGATAAGTGCTTCTACTGCTTCTTCCATTTCTTCTTTTGGTTCTGTTCAAACAGCAAGAGAGGTTAATTCTCTTACTGTAGAATCTTGGACACGAAGTCGTCTAGGTGGAGAAATGATAAGTTCTCTTCTAGATCCTAATGTAGAAACTTCTTCTCTATTACGTAGGGCTTCAGTTGTTAGTAATGAAGGTATGATCGATCTATCAGATTTAGGTCAGGAGAATCTAAGTACAAGCATGAGTAGTAGCAGCTCTTCAAGGAATACTAAGATTATTTCTACAGGAGAGGATGCTGGGAAAGTAGAATCGGTAGACGTAGATAGCTCGGGTATGGTGCAGCAATCTATAAAGGAAAATGAGAAAAAGGAACTTCAGGAGGATATTTTAAAAGAACAACTGGCTTTAGCGGGAATGATGGCTAGCTTGCTGACTTCAGGAGAAAGCTCTAGTGTTTATGTCCCTGTTGATCCTGCTGTATCGAGTTCAGGAACCAGTTTCCCTGCTCCTAAGATTTCAGGAACTATTAAGAAATTTTACGATAAAAAAACTCATCTTCCTCCAGGTATTGAGAATGTGAAGTCGCAAACAAATTTTTCTTCTGATAACACATTCTCTCGAATGGATAGTTCTGCATTACTAGGTGCTCGTAGTGAGAGTGCTTATCGTTTCCCTAAGGATTCTGGACTACAGGAAGGAGAAATTTTTAATAATTCTGAAGAGGGTGCTACATCTTTTGTAGATGACACGGGAGATCGTGTTTTTGATCCTGTTCCTGATAGAAGTTCTTTCCAAAAATATGATTCTTCTGCAACTTCTACTGAATTTAGTGCGATAAGTTCTGCTTATTTATTCCCGGCAGATAGAGGGATGTCGTTACTTTCTCCGACTCCTATTTCTGTTGATGATTATAAGAGGGAGCTTTCTTATCATAAAGGTCCGGGAGGACCTCCGGACCCTCTAATTTATCAGTATCGTAACGTTTCTGTAGACCCACCACTTATACTACGATCTCCTCAACCGTTTTCTTCGTCATCACGAATATCGGTACAAGGAAAACCAGAAGCTGCTTCTGTTCATGATGATGGAGGGGGGTTTTCTGGAAATGGAGGATTCTCAGATCAAGAGAAGGAACAGGGGGGTAATAGGAACTTACCTAAAACTAGAAAGAGCGGTTCTAATTTAAAATCTAGAGATTAGCATGCGTATTTTACCTTTTGATCCTTATGGGGCTATTCCTCCGCAGAAAATACAACAGGATAGCAAACATCATAATCAAATGACACTTCATGAAAAGATTACTGATGAGATTGCTAAAAATGAAGCTATACGTTTAGCTTTACTTGCTATTTCTGATCAAGAACAGGATAGGCAGAGACGTCAACACCGTTTTAAAATGCTAAATAAGAAACAAGCGCGGGTTTTACTTTCTCAGTTACGTAATTTGAATTTAGATTTTGAGTTCTTGACAAATCCTAAATCAGGAAGAAATCATCGGGATCAACAGAATGAAAAAAATGTGTCTTTCAAAATTGCTAAAGGGAGAAAAACCTTTAAAATAGATACCTCTGCAGCTAAAGCTATTGCTAATGCTGCAGAGGCGTGGGTTATTGCAAGAAATAGAGGAGTGCTGGATATGGCTTCTCTATTGTTTGAGAGTAAAGATGATGAAGTTTAAGCAACGCGTTTTTCTTCGGTGAGAGGAAGTGCTTGCTCTTTTATAGGATATACAACAGCACATTGATTTTCTAAGTCTTTCCAAATAGTGTTCAGTTTTTTTAGTTGTTTAGTCGTTAGGTTATCTAAAATCAAAATATCTTCAGAATTTAAGTTAAACCCAGCTTCGGACCAATTTGCTGATCCTGTAATTAATACACGGTTATCGATGATGGCAAACTTGTGATGCAATCGGTGGCGAGTAACTTTAGCTTGTAATGTCAGTGAGGAATTTTTTAGTGCTTCGATTTGACGAATAGCGAGTTTTTTAAAATCCTTATCCACAAGAATCTGTACATTTACTCCACGTTTTTGGGCGGCATTCAATTCTAGAAAAATAGGAGGATAGGTTAACGCGAACATAGCAACGCGTATTGTTTTTTTTGCTGTTTTCAATGTCTGTAAGATTGTAGATAGTGCTTGTCTTTGATCTCCGGGAAGGGAGAAGTATTGTGCATTTTGTTTATGAATCTTAAATTCTCCAGAAGATTCTTTTTTAATATGCTGGCATAGCTCACTACTTTTTAAGCCAATGATTAAATTACTATCTTGGATTAGGGAGGGGTGAGTGTAATTTGCAGATCCTAGCCAGGCATAGGTATTATCAATAGCAAGAGCTTTTTGATGCATAAGTTTCCTAACTTTAGCAGGATGCTCTACGAGAGTTACTTTGGAAGTATGAGGGAAGTCAGTAACACCTGTCATTTTTTCATAATGAATGGTTACTGGAAGATTTGCCTTGGCTTGATTTGCAAAACTAGTGTAGATTTCAGGAGATGTAAGACGATAAATACGTAGAAATATATCATATTTAGCAGAATCTATGGCATCACAAAGGACTTTTAGAGGTTCATCATTACATTGTTTACTGTAGATAACAGGTTCTGATGAAGAAAGAAATGTCTGAAAGGTATCTGCAGGGGGAGATTTTAGAAAGATCCCCAGGATGAATAATGATCCCGCTGTTACAGCAATTTTTATACGTGCATAAGCTTTATTTTTCATGGTGTAAATTAAAATAGAGTTTATTATTTTTTTTCTTTTTAGAAGCGTTTTTTTAAAATAAACCCAATTACTTATCTAGTAAATTTCAATTAGTGTTTTGGGAAATATTCATTCCAACGTTGAGAAACCTTATTTACAGTATTTTCGTCAGGTATAACTTCTTTTGGATAATGAGGTTTCATTAATGAATTTAGAATTATGGGGAGGGTATAGTTTGGATGGTGATGGATAACTTGGGTGAAATGTGAGTAGATATCCGTTGCAGGGGATGATCTAGTGAAAGTTTTCCATATAAAATCTTTATGACTTGATAATGTAGACTCAAGATCCTCTGTTAGGATGACTAAAGGCCAGGAGGCCAGAGAAGGATTTTGTAACAATTTCTCGGGGGATGTTTGTAATGAGGTTTCAAGAACAAGACATCCGGGGCAAAAAACCCCGATATCAGTTACCTGGGGTAGGGATCTCCCTTTATAGCTGGGAAAAAGGTCTCGAATTTGTTGGCCAGTTCCCATAAGGATAGCTTTTGATCCTTTGTTGAGAGAAGGACCTGTATAATCTAAAGTATCATTCGAAGTTTCCGATAGAATAATGAGATCACGATGGGGCAGAATTCTTGCTAATAGTGTTTCTAGAAAGATAGGAAAATCATTGAGATCGACAACTTGATCAGTGATCATGAGGAATTTTGTTAGAGATAGTTGCCCTTCTCCAAGGATTCTCAGTGCTGTTGCTAGGGATTCTTTCCAGTAGCGTTCTTTAACAACTGCAGCTGTTAACGCATGAAAACCTGCTTCTCCATAGCTTTTTAATTTTTGGACTCCTGGCATGACCAAAGGAAATAGGGGAGAGAGATATTCTTGAAGCTTATTACCCAAATAGAAGTCTTCTTGATAGGGTTTCCCAACGACAGTTGCTGGGTAAATCGCATCTTTCCGATGATAAATTTGTTTGCATTGAAAAATAGGGAAATCATGCTGTAGGCTATAATACCCAAAATGATCTCCAAAAGGCCCCTCAGGATGACGTTGATGAGGGACTCCCTCTCCTATAAGAATAAATTCAGAATCATAGATCAGAGGATGTTTTGTGAGAGGATTTCTTCGGTAGGATAATTTTTTCCCTTGTAAAAATGTGCAGAAAAGAAGTTCAGAAACGTTTTCTGGAAGGGGAGCAATTGCAGAGAGGATAAGAAACGGATTCCCAGATAGAAATACCGTAACAGGGAGCGGATGATTTCTTTGTTCAGCTTCATAAAAATGCATTCCCCCGCCCTTATGAATTTGAAAATGCAAACCTAAGGTTTGATTATCAAACCTTTGCATACGATACATGCCTAAATTAGGAATTTTAGAGATAGGGGACTCTGTATAGACAAGGGGAAGAGTAAGAAAGGCTCCTCCGTCTTCGGGCCAACAAGTCAGCATGGGCAAACGGTTCAAATCTACGGAAGACATCTTTTTGTAAGGAAATTTTGAAAAATATGACCGACGTAATCCTAAAGATAAACAGCGAGATAAAAGTTTAAGGTGATTCCATGGTTGAGAAAATTTCGGAAAAGAGGAAAAGAGCTGAATAACTTGAGATATCAAATTATCAGGAACAGTAGAAAATATTAAATCTACCCGTTTTTGTGTTCCAAAAAGATTAGTTAATACGGGAAAAGAACATCCTCGAACACGATGAAATAAAAGAGCTGGGCCTTGGTTTTGAATAACGCGACGATGAATTTCTGCAATCTCTAAATAAGGATCTACAGGAGAAAAAACATCAATAAGATCGTTTTGAGACCTTAAAAGGGAAATAAGACACCTTAATGAAGACACGACTTTTCCCTTTTATTAAGATATGATTAAAAGCTTTTATTTTTAGATCTAACGATTGCTTTTTCTAAACCAAGTTTATCAATAAGACGCAGGGCAGAAGTAGAAATTGTAAGTTTAAGAAACCGATTTTGTTCTACAGACCATAGCTTTTTTGTCACCATGTTAGGGAAAAAACGTCTTTTAGTTTTCCCCGTAACTTTTAGACCGATTCCTTTTTTCTTCTTAGCAATACCTCGCATGGTATAACTGTTGCCGCAACGAGGTCGTTTCCCTGTAAGTGGACACTTTCTTGACATGATTCCTCTATTATTAACTTTACTGTTATCGAAAGAGTAAGAAACACACGATTCAAAGGTTCCATGTTAGACGTTTTCAAATATATCTAAAAGGTTTTTTATTCAAAAATTTTAATCAGGCATAATTAAAATTTATTTTGAGTTCTTTGATTTGAGAAAATCCTAGAGGTTAGAAAGAATAGAGGAAATATTTTCATTAAATTTTTCATGGGTAGAGAGGGTTTCTAAAGAAGGTTTTACCCTATATATCCAATTATTTTTGGAAATCTTACCAGGAACATTAATGCGCTCATATTGTGAATTTTTAGATACTAAGTCTGGGCAAAGAGATAGATAATCATTGAGTAGGTTAATATGAAAAATGGAGGAGGTTTTATGGGAGAGTTGGAGAATATAGCGATGATCTTCTTCAGAAAGAATGGGAGCGAAAGATAGTCCAAGGAATTCCGCAAAAGCTTGAGCTTCTTTTGGAGAGTTTCTCCACCAAAGGGCTAAGGTATCAGAATCATGCGTAGATAAAGAAGTCACTGATAGAGGGGGGTACTGATCAAAGGGAATAAAATTTCCATCATGATCCCAATAGCGTTCCCAACGGGGGATTCGTGTTCCACAGATACCCAATTTGAGTAAGGTTTCTTTGATGTCATAAGGAACGCTTCCTAAATCTTCTCCTATGGGAAGCATTCTTGATGCTTTTAATAGGTGGGTAAGAATATCTGTTCCATGTTCAATATATTCTTTAGGATGTTCTGGTTCAAATCTTCCTTCTCCTTTAGCATCCCACACCCAGAAACGAAATAGTCCTGAAATATGATCCAAACGGTAGATAGAATAAAAGTTTTCAGCATAACGTAGTCGAGCTTTCCACCAGGAATAATTATCTTTTTTTAGGTTACACCTGTTATAAATAGGAAGGTGCCAATTTTGTCCTTCAGCATTGTAAATATCAGGAGGTGCCCCTACGGAGACTGAAGAAGAAAAGAATTGACGATAGTACCAAACATCACAGCTATCTTTGCTGATAAGAATGGGAAGATCTCCTTTGAGAAAGATTTGGTTATCATCAGCAAAATCTTTTACTTTTGACATTTGTGAAAAACATAAAAATTGCAGATAAGAGAAAAAGTTACAGTCATCAGAAAATTGTTTTTCAAGGTTAGGAAAGTTTTTTATATCTGTATAGCTTTTAGGCCAGTTGTTTATAGGAGCATTTTTTAAGTGATGCTTAATGGAACGAAATACAGCATATGGCCGTAACCAATACTGTTCTTTTTCACAAAAAATTTGAAATTCTTCATCTTGTAGCGCTCCTATTTGCATAACATAGCGATAATAGCTATGTAGAAATTCCAATTTTGCAGATCTTACTTGAGGATAGTGTATGTAGGGAAGATTGCATAGTTGTTGCATCATTTTGATTTTAGTATGGGAGTCTGGAATCGCGTGGGCATATTGAAGGTCAGATAGAGAAAGGTATAGAGGATTCAAAGCAACAGAACTTAAACTATTATAAGGACTAGCATCTTCACCACTATCATTTATAGGAAGAATTTGAATAATTTGAAACCCATGGTGGCGACACCAGGAGATAAGGGGGATCAAATCTAAGTACTCTCCAATACCACAACTATTTTGTGTATGTAGGGAAAACAATGGTATAGCAATGCCATGCTTGGGGAGTGTCCCGATAGCCTTCCAACAATGCTTTGCTGGAGAATTTTGGATGTACCGTACGGCTTGAGAAAATGGAGTCATAAATATACATCACATAAATATTTCTGGAACCTAAAAATAGATACAGAAACATTCCTTAGTTTCTTTTCAATGAGTAGATGTTTCCCCTCCTCAGTAGGAATGATTAGAGATGATACATTCCTAATGTATGCAAATCAGGAAGATTTCCTGTTTCCAATGCAGAAATCCAAATTTTTGCATGCATGGAAAAGAAATTTAAATAATGGAAAAGCTTTTCTCCATTTAAGTAATTCATATTTAAGACATCAGATAGGTATAATTGTTGTGTCAACTCGCCGTAACCAAGAATACCTTTTATATTCGATTGATGGGAAGCATTAACGGAAAGAGCTGCTTTAAAAATACGTTCTCGAAATACATTTTCAGGTAATAATCCCAGAATCGTTCCAACTACGATATCTCCAGAATTTTCATCTTCTTCAATTTGTATGGGTACATCAACGTTTCTAAAACGGATGAGGCAAGCTTGGTTTTTATCAGGAGAAAGTGAAGTATTGAGTTGCTTACCTAAATCTTCTAAGAGTTGTTCAAATTGATTTTGCATAGCTAAAAAATAGAGTTTAAGACCAAGGATAGGGTTTAGGGAAATCTGTCGGTTTAGGATAGTTTTCGTTGTTAATATTTACGGAATCTAAAGCATTTGCCAGCATAGTTGCCAGTTGTTGTCGCTTGTCTGCTGAAGAAAATAATCGAGGTGAAGTTCCTCTTATAGCCGTAAAAAAAAGGTTCAATACCCCCGAGACAGTATCTACATCATCACCTACCATGCCACGAACTAAACGTTCTACTTTGGATGCAGTGGGGAATTTATCATTAATAAATGAAAAGAAGGTATCACCAACCTTTTGAAATGTTAGATCGGCAGGAAGAGAAGCCCCTTCAGCTTTTAATGATGCCTCAAGTTCCGGAAGCTTAGTTTGGAAAAAGTCATACCCAGTAATTACTGCTTGAAGGTTACGTGTTTCTGTCATCATAACCTGTAATTTAGCAGGTTCTACAGAAGATCCTTCAGATTTCAATTCAGCAGACATCCCTTTCAGAAGAAAAGATGACACCGTAGACATTTCCTTATAGTTGTAGCGTGACTGCAACATTTGAAGTAAATTTTCACATGTATGGAATCCTGAAGTGACTTCAAGATAAAGAGCTCGTAAACCAGGTGCAGAAACATTGAGCTCTGAAGCATATTCTTGGGAGGCAAATAAAATATTCCTACCACCCACAACTGCTTGATAATTTTCTTGAGTATGGCGTTGCTGAGCTTGGACTAAAGCGTCTTTTAAAGTTCCTTGAGCATTAGGAGTTGTTTGAATTAAATAATCCAGTGCAATACTTTGTAATGCAGGATCAGAGAATTTTGATTGTAAGAGACTTAATATGTCATCTGCTGAAGAATCCTCTTTGAGAGAATCTCGAATACTTCTTAAGTCGCCTGCAGAGATTTCTGCATTGTTTTCTGTATATTTATCAGCGAGATCTGTGTCGGATTTTTCTCCTGCACTTTCTGACTTCTTTTCTGTTTGTGTAGCGCCTTTTCTTCTAGATTCTAAGGTTTGAAACTTCTCTTCTTTTTTCTTTGTACGGGTAGCAGCAGCAGGATTGGATAGATCTTGATTATCCTTAATCATGCTGATATCTGATTGCTCTTGAGTGGCAATAATCTCTTTGGCATCTGCTGTTGCTGCTGCTTGTTGTACTTGTGCTACGTCAACACTGTGCGTTCCGCCTAAGCCTCCTGCACCTCCAGATGCCGCCATATATCCTCACTAAGAAAAAATAGATACTTAGAAAATCTGAATTCTTCCTAGAGGTTGAATACGAATCTCGGGGAGAATCTCTTGATAAGAAATTACAGCTATGTCAGGGAATTCAGTTTCTATCAATTTCCTTACATATCGTCTTACATCAATTGCTGTCAATAATACAGGAGGTTGTCCCCCAGGAGGAGTTGGAGTAATCGTATTTCTCATAGATTTTAAGATTAAATTTACAGAATCAGGATCTAGAGCAAGATAGGATCCTGCAGAAGTTTGTTTAATTGCTCCTCGAATCATTTCTTCAATCTCAGGGTCTAGTAGGTAAACAGAGATAGCAGACTGCCCTTGAGAGAACTTAAAGCTGATATACAATTTTAAAGAAGAACGTACATATTCTGTCAGTAAAACAGTATCTTTTTCTGTCTGAGCCCATTCACTTAATGATTCCAAAATTGTTCGTAAATCTTTAATAGATATTTGTTCTTGGACTAGGCGTTTGAAGATTTCGGTAAGCTTTTGTAGAGGGATGAGTCGGGTAACTTCTTTTACCAGATCAGGGAATGATCTCTCCATAAATTCAATCATAGAGCGTACCTCTTGAATTCCTAAAAATTCTTGAGAGCTTCTATGGAAGAAGTAGGATAAATGGAGAATAATTACCTCAAGAGGAGTCCAATATTTAATGGCTGCTTTTTCTAAAATTGTCTTGGCGTCTTCACTTACCCAAGCAGAGGGAAGACCTGCAGCATTTTTATAGGTAATAAATGGGAGATTATAGCGTTTAAGATTTTCTTCTACCTCATTGGTTAACACGTGATTTGCAGGTATTTTTCCTCGAACATAAGGAACCTCATTAAGTAAGATCATGTAATCATGACCTTCTAAAGAAGGAGAGTCTGTTCTAACATGAATCCCTGGATAACGAATACCAATATCATGGTAAAGAGCTTGGCGCATTTTAGGAATCATATCATCAATGAAGCTCTGACCAGATTTTGTCTTTTGTTGAATAAGCTTAGAAAGATCTTTACCTAATTCTAAAATCACAGGAAGTGTTAGTGAGTAATCATCAGGATTATCTCCAGCTGTAGCAGCACCATCATTAGCTGCTCCTACTGTAGTTGAAGCACCTCCACCTTTTTTAGATGCAGAGTTTTTCTTGGCAAGAAGGATAATACCAAGAATACCAAAGAGAAGAGCTAGAATAGTAAATGACCAAAGAGGGAACCCTTTAAAGAAGCCTACTCCTAAAGTTGCTCCTGCTGCTAAGAGTAAAGCACGTGGTTCTTTAACTAATTGAGAGGAGATCTCCTTACCTAAGTTTGTATTTTTATCACTAGATACTCGAGTAGTCACGATACCTGCAGTTAGGGAGATCAGTAAAGAAGGAATTTGTGAAACCAATCCATCTCCGATAGATAGTAGCGTATATACATGAGCAGCCTGAGCTAAATCCATTCCATGCATGGTGACGCCAATCGTTAACCCCCCTACGATGTTAATTAAAGAGATAACGATACCTGCAATGACGTCTCCTTTAATGAACTTCATAGCACCGTCCATGGCTCCATAAAGTTCACTTTCTTTTTGGATCATAGCCCGTTTATCACGTGCTTGCTGAGCATCAATCATTCCGGCACGTAAATCAGCATCAATAGCCATCTGTTTACCAGGCATAGCATCCAAACGGAATCTCGCAGCAACTTCGGCAACACGCTCAGCACCTTTAGTAACAACGATAAATTGAATAATCGTAATGATCAGGAAGATAATAAATCCAACGACATAGTTCCCTCCTACGACGAAGTCTCCAAATGCCTGAATGACGTGACCTGCGTATGCTTTTAGTAGAATCTGTCTCGAGGAAGAAATGTTAATTCCCAACCGGAACATCGTTGTAATTAATAATAAGGAAGGGAAAACAGATAATTGTAGAGCACTAGGAATGTATAAAGCTACCATTAGCAGGAAAACAGATACAGCCAAATTAATGGTAATCATTAGGTCCACAACGGCCGGAGGTAGAGGGATAATGATCATCAAAACGACACCGATCATCCACAAAGCGAGGATGAGGTCGCTTGACTTATTGATCATGTTTAATGCTGCTTCTCCACCAAAGGTTCTACTAACAAAATTGAGTAGTTTATTCATTATAGATTATCGAATTGGTTAATGTTTTTGTTATTAGGATTTTGCGCGTTAAGAGATGTGATATAGAGAAGGATTTCTCCAACAGCTTCATAAGTGGATTCTGGGATAAATTTCAACTCTTTTCCTTCGTCCCAGAGCTGATGAGCTAAAGGGACGTTTCTCATAACTGGAATTCCATGTTTTTCAGCTTCGGCAATAATTCGTTTTGCACGCAAGTTAATTCCCATAGCAATAATCCAGGGAGCTTTATATTTTTCAGGCATATAGCCAATAGCAACAGCTATATCTTTAGGGTTAGAGACAACAGTACTAGCATGTTTAATTTGGGAAGACGGATCTTCATAGGCAATTTCTTGTGCAATTTGTCGTCTACGACCTTTAATTTCTGGGTTACCTTCTGTATCCTTAAATTCTTGTTTAACCTCAAATTTTTCCATTTTGAGTTCTTTAGCAAAAGTTCTTCTTTGGTACACGAGATCAAGTACAGCAACCACTAAGAAAAAAATACCGATAGATATAACCGCTTTATAAAGAATTTGCTTAAAAATAGTTGCTGTAACAATAGGGGAAACCCCTGCAGTTTCTATGATTAAAGGTACACGATTCTTAAGTGTAGTATATAAAATTAATGCGGCACCAAAAATTTTTAGCATAGATTTAAGCAATTCAATTAAGGTTTTAACCTTAAACTTTTGCTTTAAGTTATCAATAGGATTAAATTTTTTAAGGTCCGGTTTAAAAACTTCAGTAGAAAACGTAGGCCCTACAACAAGAAATCCTATCAGAATGCCTACAAATCCCACGGCTCCTAATATGGGTAATGAAGTAGTTAGTATTAAAGTTAAGCAATTATGTAAATAGTATAGAGTAACTCTTGGATTATGATGTAGAGGAGCTTCCTTAAGAATAGACGCCAAAAAACTTCCTAAGTGTTGAGCAAAAAACGACGTCAAATAAAATACTGTAACCATGGAGACAATAAAGGTAACCGCGGAAGGAAAATCTTGAGATTTCGCTACCTGACCCTTTTTCCTTGCATCTCGAAGACGCTTTGGGGTTGCCTTTTCTGTTTTTTCTCCCATTGTTGGCCAACGTAAAGAGCATTAAATTAGGAATAATCTGCAACTTACCTCATAAGGGTGTTTTTCACAAGAGAGAACCCTAGAACATTGAGTATAAGTTATTAAAAATTTATATTTCTTGGTTCTTTGATATGAAAAATATTAGTTAGGAATTATTCAATTTTATACTGTCTTTACCTTTTCTAGGAGGGTGAAAAAGAGAAGGTAAGCTTTTGGATTGGCATTTAAAAAATGGTAAACATTATAATTGCTATTCCTTAAGTTCTTGTGAAAAATAACGTCTATAGAAGATAGCATTATGGGTCATACAGAGTGTGGGATTGTTGGTCTTCCCAATGTAGGTAAATCAGGATTATTTAACGCACTTACTGGGGCTCAAGTAGCTTCTTGTAATTATCCTTTTTGTACCATAGATCCGAATGTTGGTATTGTTCCTATCATTGATAATCGCTTAGATATCTTAGCTAAGATGAATCAAAGTCAAAAAGTCATCTATGCTGATATGAAGTTTGTAGATATCGCTGGTTTAGTTAAGGGAGCTGCAGAAGGTGCTGGATTAGGGAATCGTTTTTTGTCTCATATTCGCGAAACACATGCTATAGCTCATGTTGTTCGTTGTTTTGATAATGATGACGTTACTCATGTATCAGGGAAAATAGACCCTCGTGATGATATTGCTGTCGTTAATTTAGAATTGTTATTTGCAGATTTTTCTTCAGCTACCAGTATTCACGGAAAATTATCCAAACAAGCTAAAGGGAAAAAAGACGTTGGAGCAGTATTGCCTATTCTTGATAAGGTAATTGCCCATTTAGAAAGCGGTCAACCAGTACGTACTCTCGATTTATCACCAGAAGAAGAAAAGCAATTAAAACCTTATCCTTTTCTATCAGCAAAACCTATGTTGTATATAGCTAACATAGGGGAAGACTCCTTGGAAATAATGCATAATGATTATGTAGCTGCTGTTGAAGAAATCGCTAAGCAAGAACATGCGCAAGTTATCCCTATTTGTGTGCGATTAGAGGAGGAAATTATGTCCCTTCCAGTTGAAGAGAGACAAGATTTTCTCAATAGCTTGGGATTAAAGGAATCAGGTTTAAACAAACTTGCCCGTATTGCATATCATACTTTGGGATTAATTTCTTATTTTACAACAGGTCCTCAGGAAACACGGGCTTGGACAATTACTAAAGGTTCTACAGCAGTAGAAGCTGCAGGTCAAATTCACACAGATATTCAAAAAGGATTTATTCGAGCTGAGGTCATTACTCTTGAAGATATGCTTGCTCATAACGGCAGGTCTGGGGTTCGTGAAGTAGGTAAGTTACGTTTAGAGGGTAGAGATTATATAGTTCAGGATGGAGATATCATGCTTTTCTTACATAATTAGTAGAAGAGAAAAACCTTCTTGCATCTTGAATATCTTGACGAATTGCTTGCGCAAGTTCTTCTCGGGAGGAAAATTTCTTTTCTCTACGCAAGAGTTGTTTAGGAATAATGGAAACTGTTTGGTTATATATATTTTCTTGAAAATCAAAAATATGAGCTTCTAAACATAAGGAGTTTCTTCCTACAGTAGGAGCAAGACCAAGGTTCATTATTCCTAAATGGAATTGTTTATTGTATTCCACTTCACACGCATAAACTCCAAAAGGAAGTAAACACTCTTGCTGTGGGAGATTAATAGTTGCTATTCCTAATTTCGTTCCTAGACCACGTCCAGAAGTGATGGTCCCAGAATACGTATAAGTATATCCTAGATGGCTATTTGCGCTTTCTAAATCTCCTTGAGATAAAAATTGGCGAATTTTTTTACTAGAAACAATTTCATGATTTATTTCACAGGGAGAAACTTCAATAATTTCTATTCCTAGAGTATCAGCTAGTGGGAGTAGAGTTTTTGCATTCCCAAGTCTATCTTTGCCTAGGTGGGAATCGTATCCTAACACTAGGCGTTTACAACATAGAGTTTCATGTAGTGAAAGGATAAAACTTTCGGCAGATTGATTAGAGAAGCTTTTCGTGAAAGGAAGGATGCATAGGCAATCAATAGGGAAATTTTGTAAACGACGAAGCTTTTCATCCTTGCTAATAATCAACTGAGGACCTGGAGGTTGTAAAATTGCTAGAGGATGTACATCAAAAGTAATTATACCAGATGTCCCAGGATAAGAAGATAGGAGATTCAGTAGTTTTGTATGGCCTAGATGACAGCCATCAAAAAAACCTATAGTTATAGAATCTATAGGAAAGGGGATAGACGCCAAACTATAGAATATTTCCATGGAAATCTCTTAGATAAGGAGATACATTAAAATCAGGATAATCGAGTAGACGACCATCAATACATTGATCTATAGAGAAATTTCCACTACGCAGTCGTCTCAACTCTTCTAAATAAGCTCCACAACCTAACATATTTCCTAACTCATGAGCAATACTTCGAATATACGTACCTTTACTACAGTGAACAGAAAAATAAAGTAAGGGATATTCATATTTAGTAATCTGTAGATTTACTTGAACTGTAGATTGACGACGCTCGATGGATAACCCTTTACGGGCATACTCATAAAGTTTTTTTCCATTAATTTTTTTAGCAGAAAACATCGGAGGAATTTGCTGGATCTCTCCCTGAAAATATTGAGATGCTTCTAGAATTTCCTCGTATGTTGGAATTTTTTTTGATCTTCCGACAATTTTCCCATTACGGTCATAAGAATCTGTCGTTGTTCCAAGATGAGCAATGGCTGCATACTCTTTGTCTTCAAATAGTAGTGTATCTGATAGGCGAGTAAACTTACGTCCTATCAGCATAACCATGACTCCTGTCGCGAAAGGATCTAACGTTCCTGCGTGACCAATTTTTTTAACCCCAATTAGTTTGGTTAAAGCGCGGATAAGACTAAATGAAGTTCTTTCTTCAGGCTTATCTATAAGAAGAATGCCTTCTTTAAGTTCTGTAGCAAGTTCCATAATAATTTTTGTCAGTATTCAATCTTCTTAAAGAGGTAATTTTAATTCTTATCTTGCTGTTGTATTTTCCAAAGTAAATTTTCTATATGATCTTGAGGTGAGAAAATATCATCGAGATAAAAATTGAGTTCGGGAAAATATTTAAGCACTATTTTTTTAGAAGCCTTATAAGCAATATAACCAGCCGATACTTTCAAAGCTTCTAAAGTTTCAGATTGGGTATTTTCATGAGGCATAATTGAAACATAGACACGAGCAAATCGTAAGTCCTTAGATAAGGATACCCGGGTTACTGTAATCCAGCAATTAGAAATTTTCGGGTGCTTTATGTCTTTTAAGATGACATTAGCAATAGCCTCGCGAAGCACTGCGTTTACTTTTTGTATGCGTCTATTTTCCGTCATAATACTTAAAGTTGCTGTGGATGATAGATAATTTCATAACACTGTAAAATGTCACCTACCTGACCCTGCTGATATCCTTCTAATAAAATACCGCACTCAAACCCTTTTTTAGCTTCTTTAGCATCTTCTTTTGTACGTTTTAATGAAGATAAATGACCTTTCCAAAGAACTTCATTATTACGAACAACACGAATTCTTTGATTGCGAATCATAGAGCCTTCAATAACTAAACAACCATAAATTATTCCAAGCTGTGATGATTTGAATAGCTTCTTAATTTCCGCAGCACCAAGATCTTTTTCTTCTGCAATAGGATCAAGGAGAGCTGTCATCATTTCTTTAACAGCGTCTACAGCATGGTAGATGATATTAAATAGTTGTACTCTTACTCCAAGATTTTTAATCAGAACATCTGCATGATTTTCTATTCTTGTGTGAAAACCAATAATTGTAGCTTTGGATGCTGCTGCTAAACGAATATCAGATTCAGAAATTTCTCCAACACTACTAGAAAGAACTTCCACACTAACTTTATCGGATACTATTTTCGAAATAGAGTTAACTAATGCTTCAATAGAACCTTGCACATCAGCCTTAATAATTAATTTTAATACCTTTTTGTTTTGTAACATGGCATCAAAATTGGGGCGTTTCGTTTGCAAAGCAAATTTCTTCTGACCAGCAAGTCTGGCATTAATAATTTCTTTTGCTGTTTTCTCATTTTTAACAACTACAAAAGGATCTCCAGCTTTTGGTATTCCCGATAATCCTGTAATTAAAGCGGGGGAAGAGGCCGGAGCCGAATCCATGAGTTGATTATGCTCATTATGTATTGTTTTTACTTTGCCATAGCAATTGTTAAAAACAATAGCTTCTCCAAGATGTAATGTACCATTTTGCACTAAAATAGTTGCTACTGCTCCTAAGCTTTTATGTAGTTCAGATTCAATAACAATTCCTCTAGCCCTGGTTGACAGATTTGCTTTAAGTTCTAAAACTTCTGCTTGTAATGCAAGCATTTCTAAAAGATCTGATAGACCCTCTCCTGTTTTTGCTGAGGTATTGACTGTAGCAATAGTTCCTCCCCAAGCTTCGGGTAGGAGATCAATTTCGGATAGCTGTCTATAAATAGTTTCTGCATTGAAATTGGGCTTATCGCATTTATTAATAGCTACTACAATAGTGATATCAGCATCACGTGCATGCTTTACTGCTTCTAGAGTTTGTTCTTTAATACCCTCATCTCCTGCAACTACTAAAACTACAATATCACATACCTCGGCTCCTCGAGCTCTCATAGCAGAAAAAGCTTCGTGACCAGGAGTATCTAAAATTGTAATATTTCCTACAGGTGTAGAACAACAAAAAGCTCCCATATGTTGTGTAATGGCACCAGACTCTGTTTGCGCTACATTACTTTTTCTTAGAGCATCAATTAATGTTGTTTTCCCGTGGTCTACATGCCCCATAAAGGCAACAATTGGGGGGCGAATAGTTAATTTACTTGGATCAGTTTTTTGGATTTCTTCTTTGACTGTATTGCTTTCAATATAGAGTTTATCTTGCTCGGATGAGTCAATATCAATAGTACAACCAAATTCTAGGCCAATAAACTGTACAGTAGTTTCATTATCTAAAATATCATTTACTACATAACTCATGCCATGGATGAACATCTTCTGAATCAGTTCAGAAGCTTTTAGTTTCATCTCTGCTGCAAGATCCTTGATTGTAATCGGAAGAGGGACCTTAATATGGGTAGGACGTTGTATTGTGTGTTCTTCATAATGCTTCTTAGTTTTTTGAACACGTTTTTTTCTCCATTTCTCCTCTTCATTACTATCATTTAATCCATAACGATCTCGACCTGTAAAAGCTTTGGGAGACTCATCTTTTTTAGGGCGATCTCGGAAATCTCCTCCCGTTTTTTTGCTTGTGTCTCTACGATACACATTTTGAGGGGAACGATTCGGTACATGTTGTTTATTTTCTTCAAGGAAATCTAGAGATGCTTGTCCTCGAGATGATTGGTAAGAACTACCGCGTTCTTTTGATGAAACTTTATCTTCTTTTTTGGGAGCTGACTTAAAGGTTTTAGCTAATAGATGATTGATATGCTTTCCTGTAGGTCCAAAATTAGATTTAATGGACACGATACTTTTAACTTGCTCTACTTTTTCTGGAGCTGATTCTACTTCTTTATTTTTAGAAGAGACCATTTCTTCAGAAGAAGTGCTTTCAATTTCTTCTGATATAGCTGGTGGCGTATCTTTAACTTGTTCTTCTTGAGGAATAGCTGTAGGCAGAGAATTATTTTCTTCCACAGTAGAAGAAGGCAGAACAGTGCCTGTTTCTACAAGAGTGGCGGGGCTTTCTTGAGCTTCAGAAGCAAATGAGGAACGATTTTTAGCTCGTATTCTGCGTGGAGCAGCTTCATTGGTAAAAGGCTCTGTTAGCGTAGAACCAGAAACATCCGCTGTGCTTTTTTTCTTTGTTAACTTTTCAGGAACCTTTGTTGAAGGTTTATCTAAAGAGTTTTTGGTGTCTGAAGATCCTGCTTGAGCTAATTTTTTCTTTAATTTATCTAAGCCAGCAGCCTTTGTTAATTGAGAATTTTTAATCTTCAATTTTAGGTTTTTCGTCAACTTTACTTTCTCCATATTTGCTGACTTGCTCAAGAATCCTATAAGCAAGTTCTAAACTAATTCCAGGAACAGTAGCAAGATCACTAGCGCTAGCTAACAACAACTTTCTGGTTGTATCGTATCCTGCATATACAAGATTTTGAATAACCAATTTACTAATGCCTTCTATTTCCAAAGGCTCATCTAGTTTAGGATTTTCGAATTCTGCTAATTGTAAACGTTGGATTTCTAATAACTTGTTGTATTCGCTCATGCGTTGAACTTCGAGTTCATAGCCTAAGATCTGACTGATTAGTCGAGCATTGATTCCTCGCTTACCAATTACTGTAGCATAATCAGAGTCTTGTACAACTATCGCAATAACCTTGTCGTCTTCCAAAATGGCAATCTTTTGAATTTCTATAGGACAAAGCAAGTTTTGCAATAATTCTGTAGGTACAGGGGAATAGTTTACAATATCTATTTTTTCATCATTCAGTTCTCGAATAATATTTTTTATTCTTGAACCTCTCATCCCAACAAAAGCCCCTACTGGATCTGTTTTTGGATCAGACGAACGGACAGCTAACTTAGTTCTATAGCCTGCTTCTCGAGCAATTTTAACGATTTCAACAGAGCCTTCTTCTAGTTCGGGGACTTCCTGTAAAAAAAGTTGCTTAACGAATTCTGGATGGCTACGGCTTAGAATAACTTCTGCACCACCATTTTCAGATTCTTGTACTTCGTATAGTAAGGCATAAATTTTATCCCCAATTTTATGTTTTTCTGTTTTAGGATAAAATCTAGCGGGTAACAGACCTTCAACCTTTCCCAAATCTATAATTAAGTTAGAACCTTTACTAAATCGTTTAACAATTCCCGAAAGAATTTCATTTACTCTATACCGATATTCCTCATAGATAACGTCTCGTTCTGCATGACGTAGTTTTTGACCTATGATTTGTCTTGCAGCATAAGCAGCGATTCTACCAAAACTTTCTGATACAAATGGGACATCCATGTATTGTCCAATTTGACAATCAGGATCATATTCTCTAGCTTTGTCTAAAGGAATTTCTTTGCTAGGATTGCGGCATACCTCGACAATTTCTTTTTCGCAAAAAACTTCAATGTCCCCAGTACGAGAATTAACATTTACTGATATGTTTGCATCATCCCTTAACGTTTTTTTTGCTGCAATTTTTAAAGCAGATTCAATAGCGCTGATAATGACAGGGCGTTGAATTCCTTTTTCCTTTTCCATGTAGTCAAAAATAGCTACAAGATCTTTATTCATTGTACTCCTCTTATAAATAGGGGAACAGACAGAATGTCTAGTAAAGCTAACTCTATTTAGATAGAGCTAGCTTTAAATAAGTTATTATTTCTCTTTTTTCTTTTTATCTGAACAAACTAAGTCGTCTTCGGAAATTAAGCTATCTACATCTACATGATCATTATCATGATTTTCATCGGCTAGATATTCTTTAACAGAAAGAGAAACTTTTTTATGGTCAGGATCTAATTTAATTACCTTAGCAGAAACAGTTTCACCAATAGAAAGGATATCTTCAATTTTCGCAAATGGTTTTTCAGAGAGCTCAGAAACATGAATCAGCCCTTCTATACCATTTTGTAATTCTACAAATGCTCCAAATGCTGTAATCTTAGTAACTACTCCAGAGATCACACTTCCTGTTGGGAACATGGCTTCAATTTCATTCCATGGATTTGAACTTAATTGTTTAACACCCAAGGTAATTTTTTTGCTTTCCTTATCTACAGAAAGAATGACAGCTTCAACAGTACTGCCTTTTTTAAATAATTCTGATGGATGAGATACTTTTTTTATCCAACTCATATCAGAAATGTGGATCAACCCCTCAATACCTGGTTCAAGTTCAACAAAAGCACCATAGTTAGTCAGATTTTTAATTTCAGCATGTACATGAAGACCAATAGGATACTTTTCTTCAATGTTATCCCAAGGATTATGTTCTGTTTGTTTCAAACCTAATGAAATCTTTCCTTCTTCTTTTTGAATAGAAAGAACAATTGCTTCAACTTCATCGCCTTTATTTACAACTTCACTGGGGTCAACAACATTTTTCACCCAAGACATTTCAGATACGTGAATTAACCCTTCAATGCCTTCTTCAATTTCAATAAAAGCACCATATGGAAGTAATTTAACAATTTTACCAACAACACGCTTTCCTGGAGGGTATTTTTTCTCAATATCTTCCCAAGGATTATGTTCTTTTTGTTTTAAACCTAAAGCAACACGCCCTTTTTCCTTATCAACACTGAGGATAATTACCTCTAATTCTTGATTCATTTCCACCATTTCAGAAGGATGGCGTATACGTTTCCAGGTCATATCTGTAATATGAAGAAGACCATCAATGCCATCAAGATCCAGGAAAACTCCAAAGTCTGTAATATTTTTAACGATACCTTTACGATATTCTCCAATAGTAATTTGTTCGATAAGTTCAGCTTTCTTGGAAATACGTTCTGCCTCAAGTAATTCTCTTCTAGAAACAACAACGTTTCTTCTTTCAACATTAATTTTTAAAATTTTAAATTCACAGACCTTGCCAACGTAGTCATCTAAATTTTTTATTTTCTTGTTGTCAATTTGAGAGCCTGGTAAGAAAGCTTCCATCCCAATATCAACAATCAGTCCGCCTTTGACTTTGCGTATAATTTGTCCTTTAACAATAGATCCTTCTTCGCAATTAGCTAAAATATATTCCCATTGGCGTTGACGAGTAGCTTTTTCCCTAGATAAAACAACTTTACCCTCTTCATCTTCTGTTTGATCTAAATAGACCTCAACTTCAGCACCAATAGCCAAACCTTCAGAAGAATCAATAAATTCTGACATTGGAATAGCACCTTCAGATTTCAATCCCACGTCAACGACAACAAAGTCTTTATTAATATCAACTACAGTACCTTTTAGGATGGCGCCGGGCTGTACTTCACTGGTAGGTTCCTCGTTGCTTGAACTAATTCCATGAGTTGAATAGAGAAGATTTCTAAATTCATCCATGTCTTCTGAGAGGCAGTCTATGTTATCAAGAATTTTTTTAGATCCCCAAGTGTATTCGGATTGTTTTGGCATTTAATGTTGTTCTCCTAAAAAATACAAAGTCAAAAAAGATAGTGTAAATATAAACCTTAAAAAAGGCAAGACATCCCTTGCTGAGTATTTTTATCTAATTTGTTGATTAAAAATTTTTTATTTGTTTTAGATTTTGTTTTGAAAATGTTCAGTTGAGTGTCAATAGATGATTCATTCTAGAGTAATTATTATTGGATCTGGTCCTGCGGGTTATACCGCCGCAATTTATGCCTCAAGAGCGCTTTTGTCTCCTATTTTATTTGAGGGTTTTTTTTCTGGAATTGCTGGGGGGCAGTTAATGTCGACCACAGATGTTGAAAATTTTCCTGGATTTCCTGAAGGAATTTTAGGACAACAGTTGATGGAAAATATGAAAAAGCAAGCAGAGAGATTTGGGACACAGATTCTTTCAAAGGACGTAACGGCTGTGGACTTTAGCAAGCTTCCTTTTGTTATTATGTCGAATTCAGAACAATATACTTGTGATGCTTGTATTATAGCTACGGGGGCATCTGCAAAACGTTTGGATATTCCTGGGGCTGGAGACAATGAGTTTTGGCAGAAAGGGGTTACAGCATGCGCCGTTTGTGATGGAGCATCTCCTATTTTTAAGGATAAAGATCTGTATGTTATTGGAGGAGGAGATTCTGCTTTAGAAGAAGCTATATTTTTGACTCGATATGGGAAACGGGTCTTTGTTGTTCACAGGAGAGACACATTACGAGCATCTAAAGTTATGATTAAGAAAGCTGAGGAAAACGATAAAATTACTTTCTTGTGGAATAGTGAATTAGTCAAAATTTCAGGAGATAGTGTTGTTCGTTCTGTGGATATTTTGAATAATGTTTCCAATGATATTTTTACTAGAGAAGCTGGGGGAGTTTTTTTTGCTATTGGTCATAAACCTAACACCGATTTTCTAGGGGGACAACTTTCTCTAGATAGTCATGGATATATCATTACTGAGTGTGGTACATCTAAAACTTCAATACCAGGTGTTTTTGCAGCAGGAGATGTTCAGGATAAATATTATAGGCAAGCAATCACAGCTGCTGGAAGTGGATGTATGGCTGCATTAGAGGCTGAAAGATTTTTAAGTTAAAATATAATGGCTACTGCGGTTGCATACTCACGACTATGACTGATTGATAGGGATACCTGAGAAATATTGAGTTCTTTGTAAATTCGAGGGGATAAAAGTACTTTAGGCTGATGTCCACTTAACTTGCAAATTTCTATATCTTTCCACGAAACTAATTTGCCTATGCCTGTTCCTAATGCTTTAGCTACTGCCTCTTTTCCTGCAAATCTTGCAGCAAAAGAGGGGTAGGGATAAGCAAGCTTCAAACAATATTTTTGTTCTTCTTTAGTAAATATTCTGTTCAGTATTCTTTTGCCATAAGTTTCTATTGCTTTTTGAATACGGGAAATTTCAATGATGTCTGTTCCAACATACATTTGCATAGTACTTTATAAGTTGGTTGATAAGGCATTTGGATGTTTTGAAAAATATGTTGTAGCAGCTTTTATTAAGGAATATCCAATAGTTGATCGAATAAAAAATAAAATAGCTGGATTATTTATAAAGTTGCGTATTAATAAAGCCATTAACATCATAGATAAAAGAATAAATATTCGTTTAGAAAGAAAAGATTTTTTAATGTAATTTTTTGTTGATATGTTGTTTGAAGTTAATTGATGAGCTAATTCTCTTTGATAAGATACGGATTTTGATAGTACGTAACGATACTTTAATGATGCAATAATCCATGCTCCCATAGCTAATAAGAAAAAAAGTCGAAAAGAGAAAACAGGATCATATACGATACGTGAGGCTTTTAGAAGCAATTTAACTCCTGCAAATAACCAAAGAATTCCAGGAAGATAAATAAGTAAATTATGTTGGTTAGTATTCATCTATCTATTTGAATTTATGAAACTTTTTAAAAAAAAAGCTATTGTATATAAAGTATGATTTTTTTTCTATTTTGGACTGGAATAATGCAAGTTGTTTTGTCAGTAATTCATTGGAATTATTCAAAATTTTTATGGCATTCTGAGGCATATTCTCTGCGTATTTCTTGGTACGGTCTATGTTTCTCTTTAGGTATATTACTTTCTTCTGTTGCAGCCATTTATTTGGCCTCATCTTGTTATTCTGAAAGCGATCGATGTATGTTTTCTAAACAACAGTTGAGAGATGCTTTAGAGAATTTTGCTTTGTATTCTCTTCTATTTATTATTCCAGGAGCACGTATAGCTTATGTTTTGTTTTATGGCGGTCATTTTTATTTTCAACATCCTATAGAAATATTGAAGATTTGGAATGGGGGATTGTCAAGCCATGGAGGTATAGTTGGATTGCTTCTTTGGGCAATGATTTATTCAAAAAAATATAAAAAGAAAATACATACTCTAACTTTTTTATTTATTTGTGATTTAGGTGCTGCTGTTTTTGGTATCTTAGCTTTTCTTATTCGTATTGGAAATTTTATGAACCAAGAAATTGTGGGAATACCTACTGATTTACCTTGGGGAGTCATTTTTTCTTCTCTTTCTCACGGTACATCTGGAATCCCTTTGCATCCAGTACAGCTTTATGAAGGAGTAAGTTATTTATTACTTTCGTCACTTTTATTTTTTGCAACTTACAAACGGTATCTTATCCTAGGATCAGGATATGCAGCATCTCTGTCTTTAATTGGTATTGCTGTTATACGTTTTTTTGCTGAGTTTTTCAAAAGTCCTCAGGGGGTCGTAGTAAGTGCAGATAGTTTACTCTCAATGGGACAAATCTTATCCCTCCCCATGTTTATCTTGGGTTTATCTCTAGGTATTTGTTGTTTTATTAGAAGTAAAAAAATATCTCTTCACTTTCTGAAAAGTAATAAGTTCATAGGCAAGGTATTTAAGAATCTCTGTGGGAGATAAATAGATATTATGTTACTTTAGCTTTTTAGTTTTAATTTTTTGAGTTTACTTCAATGAATAAACGTTCGCTATTGTTTGTGTCTTTAGTTAGCATGACTTTTATAGGGTGCCAAATCTTTTTTGGTTATAAGGATTTCCGTAGCTACAAAGCTTTATCCAAAGAACAAAAGGCAATTTCGCAAGAAGTTCTTTCTATTGCACAGTCAGTAGGTTTAAGTGTTGCTCCTTGGTCTATATCTCCTGAAGAAAGCCAAAAAAATCATTATGCAGTGCGAATAGGAGAACACCTACTTCTTCTTAACCGAGGGCCGTCGAATAGATCCGTATATGCTTCTGAAACACAGTGGCATTTTGTTGATGAAACTATTGCTTTTGATGATCTTCGTGTTGCTTTGTACGCTGAGACTGAAGAATCTAAAATTTCTACAAATGTAAGCAGAGTATTTTTACCTGTAACTAGTGAACGTTTGCCTGTTTTAGTAGTTGAGTTTCGTAATAATCAGGAACCTATAGTTTTTATCGGACAATATTCTCAAGACCAAGGTAAAATTTATAATAAGAATAGTCCGATCTACGGAACATCACTAGTATTTTGGAGATCGGGGAATGAATATCTTCCTCTAGGTATTTATGATTCTCGCACGGAAAAATTAGAATCTTTAGATTTGCCAATAACTCGAGCTGCTATTTTTACAGATTCTCGTAATGTAGATGCATTGAGTGGAGACCAATATTTTGTATTGTCTAATGATTACATTCAGTTAGTTGTTTCTCGTGAGAGTGGTTCTATCGAAGGGATTAATCTCCCTTTTGCTTCGAAAGATAATAAAAGTATTGTTAATGAAATTGGTTTTGACCGCGATTTGGTTTCTCAGGATCCTGCAGAATCTTCTTTTCCTGGGTTTCCTGCTTTAGGAGCAAATAACCATGAAGTAGTGAATGAAGTAGGAGGATATTATCCGTTATTGCGTAGAGGAATACTTTCTGATCCTAAAAAGAGAACTCCAGATTGCTATCATGCTTTAAATCTTGTCTCAGGTAGAGAGTTAACAAGTCCTTTAGCTTCTGGATTTCGTGTAATTAATTTTAATCACACTACGTTAGAACTAGAAAGTTTAGATAGTTTAGTTAGAAAAAAGTATAAACTATTTAACAATCAACCATATGCATTTGAACTTGAAGTTTCATTAGACCGTGCTATCGAAGATGTATGGGTAACCTCAGGGATTCCTGAAGTAGAGATTATGTCTAGTGCATTTACTCCTACAATTAAATATCGTGTTGTTAAGAAAGATAAAGGACAGTTAGATAAGGTAAAACTTCCTAAGCCTAAAAATCCTTTAACAATACGAAGCGGGGTATACCCTCAATGGATTATTAATTCTAATGGGTATTTTGGTATTATTTTATCGCCATTGACAGATATTCCGGCAGGATATGCTTCTGCCTATGTTCCGGGTAACATAGTTCCTACGCGTTTGTCTCTGCTTTCTCCAAAAAATCAGGCTTATCCTGTTTCTAAGTATCCGGGTTATGAGACACTGCTTCCTTTACCTAAAGAAATAGGGTTTCATCGTTTCTTAGTATATGCTGGACCTCTTGCAGAGTCTACTTTAAGTGCTTTAGATCAGGCATATACAAACACTAGAGGGGACAGTCCTAACTATTTAGAGTGCATTACTTTCCGTGGTTTATTTGCTTTTATTACGGAGCCTTTTGCTGCGCTGCTTTTCATCATTATGAAGTTTTTCAGAATGATTACTGGGTCATGGGGAATTTCTATTATTTTACTTACCGTATTTCTGAAATTATTGCTGTACCCTTTGAATGCTTGGTCAATACGTTCTATGAGACGTATGCAAAAACTTTCTCCATATATCCAGGAGATCCAAAAGAAGTATAAGAAAGAGCCTAAGCGTGCTCAAATGGAAATCATGTCTTTGTATAAAACAAACAAAGTCAATCCTATTACGGGATGTGTTCCTCTGTTAATTCAGTTACCTTTTCTTATAGCGATGTTTGATTTACTTAAATCATCATTCTTACTTCGTGGAGCAACATTCATTCCTGGGTGGATAGATAATTTAACAGCTCCAGATATATTATTCTCTTGGAAGACACCAATATGGTTTTTCGGAAATGAATTTCATCTTCTGCCTATACTATTGGGAATTGTAATGTTTGCTCAACAGAAAGTCTCTGTAAGCAAGAAAGGACCTATGACAGATCAGCAACGACAACAAGCAGCTATGGGAACTATGATGGCTGTTTTGTTTACCCTGATGTTTTATAATTTCCCTTCGGGATTAAATATTTATTGGCTTTCTTCTATGTTGCTTGGAATAGTTCAACAGTGGGTTACTAATAGAATTTTAGATAGTAAGCATCTTAAAAATGAAGTCTCTGTTAATAAGAAAAAATAAAGATAATTAAAAACAAAGATTTTTTATTTAATATGGGATATATAAAAACTATTTGGATGAGATAGTTTTATGCGAGCGTGGGAAGACTTTCTTCTGCTACAAGAAAAAGAAATTGGAGCGGGTACTGTAGACAAATGGTTAAGGTCATTAAAAGTCCTATGTTTTGACGCATGCAATCTCTATCTTGAGGCTAAGGATTCTTTTCAGGTAACTTGGTTTGAGGAGCACATACGGCCTAAGGTAAAGGCTCATTTGGTGAATAACAACGGAAAATTGATCCGGGTTCACATTACCTCACTAGATAAGACTACTTCCCTATATGGAGAAAAACAGATTCAATATGAGAAGACATCTTGTTTTTCTATGCAGTACGGGAATGTTAATCCTACTATGTCATTTTCTAATTTTCTAGTGACTTCTGAAAACGACCTACCTTTCCGTATTTTCCAAGAGTTCACTAAGCCTTCTGAAGGCACCGTGAGTTTTCCTTTTAATCCTATATATTTATTTGGTCCTGAAGGATCAGGAAAGACACATTTAATGCAGGCTGCAGTGAGTGCTCTTAAAGAGTCTGGAGGAAAGATCTTATATGTAGCTTCAGATTTATTTACAGAGCATTTGGTTTCAGCTATACGGTCTGGAGAAATGCAACGTTTCCGTTCCTTTTATCGTAGTGTTGATGCTTTATTTATAGAAGACATTGAAGTTTTTTCTGGTAAGTCAGCTACGCAAGAGGAGTTTTTCCATACTTTTAATTCTTTGCATACAGAAGGCAAACTTATTGTGCTTTCTTCTTCATGTGCTCCTGGGGATTTGAAATCTGTAGAGGAACGCTTAATTAGTCGGTTTGAGTGGGGAGTAGTTGTACCTATCCATCCTCTTGCTAAGGAAGGATTGCATAATTTTTTAATGAGACAATCTGAGCAATTGAATCTTCGTATAGAAAGTACGGCACTAGATTTTTTAATTTGTGCATTATCTTCTAATGTCAAAACATTGTTGCATGCAATAAATTTGCTATCTAAGCGTGTTGCTTATAAGAAGATTTCTCAGCAATTGCTGTATGAAACGGATATACAGTCACTCTTACGTGATGTTTTAGATGCTGCTGAGAGTGTTCGATTAACTCCTTTAGGAATTGTTCGTGCTGTTGCTCAATATTATGGAGTATCTCCAGAAAGTATTTTGGGGAGATCTCAATCTAGAGAGTATGTTGTTCCTAGGCAAGTAGCTATGTACCTATGTCGACAGAAATTGTCTTTGTCTTATGTGCGTATAGGTAATGTATTTTCCCGAGATCATTCTACGGTCATTTCTTCTATACGTACGGTCTCTCAAAAAATAGAGGAGGGAGGCCTCGACATCAGTATTGCTACTAAAGATCTTATGAAAACTTTAAGTTCAGCATATAAAAGTCTGGAGTTTTTCCCTGAAGAAGAGATTCTATGCTGAAATCAAGATTTAATTATTATTCCTTCCTTCTTGCGTTTCGATTAACTTACAAGAAGTCCATGCCAGACACATTAGAATTCCTATGGCCATAAGGACTTCCAAAATTACTGCAACTATAAGCGCTGGGTGGCAGAGACTCCCGACTACTAATAATAATGTTGCTGTAGCAGCATGTATTAAACAGGATAGTAATAAGAAGATACCGTATCCGAATAAGAGAGCCGTAGTTTTTTTTGATGTAGGTAGAGAAGATGTGCGCGAAGATCGAGTTATTGTGCACCTAGGTCTATCAGGACGAGAAGAACCCCTGTTAATATCTTGTAACGTAAAAACATTTTTATTGGAGCGATGGGCAAAAGCCCCAAACTCATGAGGAGCAACCATAGCATTCTCTAAACAAAAAAACAAAATTATTGATAGTAAATATATTTTTGTCAATTTTTTCATTTGAAAGTGTCTCTGACATATTTATTCAACTAGTCTATTTATAATATTCTAATTTCAGAAGATGGCTTGCGTGTTATTTTTCTAATTTCTTTATTTTTTTCTAATTTTTTCTTATTAGTTTGAAAAGATTTCTTAATATTTGGATGAATTGCGTACATGGGCTTCAATAAAAGTTTAGTAAACATAGAGACTATGCGTCAGTCTATTTTAGATCGTTTGTACCTTGGAGTGGTTCAGTCTCCAGAGTCTGCCTCTATGAGAGATATATTTATGGCTGTAGCACAGACTGTCATGGAGTGGTTAGCTAAAGGATGGTTAAAAACTCAAAATACTTATTATGAGAAAGACGTTAAACGTGTCTACTATATTTCTATGGAGTTTCTACTTGGAAGAAGCTTGAAAAGCCAGCTTCTAAATTTAGGAATACTAGACATAGTTAGAGAAGCTGTAGCTAGTCTGAATTACGATTTCGATAGTTTAGTTGAAATGGAAGCTGATGCGGGTTTAGGTAATGGAGGATTAGGACGTCTTGCTGCATGTTATCTTGATTCCATGGCAACATTAGGAATTCCTGCTTATGGTTATGGAATTCGTTATGATTATGGTATTTTTGATCAAAAAATTATTAATGGTTATCAGGTAGAATCACCAGATGAATGGTTGCGTTACGGAAATCCTTGGGAAATATGTCGAGGAGAATATCTCTATCCAGTGCACTTTTATGGCAGAGTGATTCATTACACTGATGCTAGGGGTAAAGAAATTGCTGAGTTAACAGATACGCAGGAAGTTCTTGCCATGGCTTATGATGTACCTATTCCAGGTTATGGAAACGATACAGTAAATACTTTGCGTTTGTGGCAGGCACAATCACCTCATGGGTTTCAATTTAATTATTTTAACCACGGGAACTATATTCGAGCGATAGAAGATATTGCCTTAGTAGAAAATATTTCTCGAGTTTTGTATCCCAATGATTCTATTTTTGAGGGCCAAGAATTACGATTAAAACAGGAATATTTCTTAGTTTCAGCAACAATCCAAGATATTCTTCGTAGGTATACGAAAACTCGCATCTCTTTAGATCGTTTAGCAGACAGAGTTTCGGTGCAATTAAATGATACTCATCCTGCATTAGGAATAGCAGAAATGATGCATATTCTGGTTGATAGAGAAGAGTTGCCTTGGGATAAGGCGTGGGATATGACCACAAAGATATTCAATTATACAAATCATACTATATTACCAGAAGCTCTAGAACGTTGGTCTATAGACTTGTTTTCTAAATTATTGCCTAGACATTTAGAAATTATTTATGAAATTAATTCACGTTGGCTAGATAAAGTTTCTCAACGATTCCCCGGAGACAATGATAAGCGACGCGCATTATCAATTATTGAGGAAGGGTGTGAGAAACATATTAACATGGCAAATCTTGCTGTTATAGGTTCTGCAAAAGTTAATGGTGTATCAGAATTTCATTCTCATTTGATTAAGACTACTTTATTTAAAGATTTCTTAGACTTTTTCCCTGATAAGTTTATTAATGTCACTAATGGAATCACTCCCAGACGTTGGCTAGCATTATGTAATCCTAGGTTAAATGCCTTATTAGATCAGACAATAGGAAATAAACATCTTACTGATCTTTCAGAAATTCATAAGATTATCTCTTTTGCTGATGATGCAGGATTTAGAGAACAATGGAAAAAAATTAAACTCCAAAATAAGCAAGATTTTGTTGCGAGAGTAAAAAAGGATTTAGAAGTAATTATCGATCCATTGTCTATGTTTGATTTTCATGTGAAGCGTATTCATGAATATAAGCGCCAGTTGATGAATATATTGCGTGTTATTTATCTTTATATTGATATTAAAGAAAACTCTTCTTCACTTATTTCTCCAACTACTGTGATTTTTTCTGGTAAAGCTGCTCCTGGATATGCTTTTGCAAAGTTAATTATTAAACTTATTAATAGTGTTGCTGAATGCATCAATCAGGATCCTAAAGTTAATGATCGATTAAAAGTTCTATTCTTACCAAATTATCGTGTGACTATGGCTGAGATGATTATGCCGGCTTCAGATATTTCTGAACAGATTTCCACAGCAGGCATGGAAGCTTCTGGAACAGGGAATATGAAATTTGCTTTAAATGGAGCTTTGACAATAGGCACGATGGATGGAGCGAATATAGAAATGCTTAAGTACATTGGAAAAGAGAATATGTTCATTTTCGGTTTATTAGAAGAAGAAATAGCACAAATGCGAAGAGGATATTACCCTCAAAGTATTTGTGATAAAAATCCTAAAATAGGACACATTTTGCAGCTCTTAGATCAAGGCTTTTTTAATGCTTCAGATTCATCTCTTTTCAAACCTATTGTTCATAGATTATTACACGAGGGAGATCCATTTTATGTACTTGCAGATCTAGAATCTTACATTAAAGCTCATGAGTCAGTAGCCTCTCTATACGTACAAGAAGATGAGTGGGTAAAAAAATCTATTTATAATGTAGGAGGAATGGGATTCTTTTCTAGTGACAGAGCAATCGCCAATTATGCCAAAGATATTTGGAATATACCTTTTTCTAGTTAGTTAAAGCTAGAGACAAAGCGTTTCTCATGAGAAACGCTTTATGCTAACAGATTAGTTTAATAAAAGCACGGAGGGAGCTTCAAGAATCTTCTGTATGCGTTTTATAAATTGAGCAGCGGGATACCCATCAACAACACGATGGTCTACAGATAGCGTCAGCATACATGTAGAGCCTATTGTGATTTCTCCATCGATAACAATGGCTTCTTCAATAACACTACCAACTGCAAGAATCGCAGCTTGAGGGGGATGAATAATTGCTGTAAATTCAGTAATCCCCGTCATTCCTAGATTCGAAATACAGAAAGACCCTCCTTTATATTCTTCTTCTTTCAAAGTCTGAGATCTTGCTTTAGATACCAGGTTTTTAATCTCTGCAGAAATCATACCGATATTTTTACGGTCTGCGCAACGAACAATAGGAGTAATAATACCATCTGGGATGGCAACAGCTATAGAAATATCGATAGTTTCAAAACGTACAATCTTGTTGTCGATACTATTAAATCCTGAATTTATACTAGGGAATTCTTTTAAAGCTAGAGCACAAGCACGAACAATGCAATCATTAATGGAAAGTTTAATCCCTTGAGATTGTAGTTCTTTTAATAAGGATAGTAGGGGAGTAAAATAGACTTTTTGACTTATATAAAAATGAGGAATAAAAGTTTTCGCAGCTTGTAGCCTTTCGGCAATTATTTCTCGAATAGGCGAAAGGTTTTCTTCGTGATAGGAACCTGGATGAACACTAGGGGCCTCAGGATAACCAAATCCTGCAATGCCTTTAAGAGGAGCATTTTCTAAATCTTTTTTTACAATGCGTCCTCCAGGACCACTTCCTTGAATTCCTGATGTGTCTAGATTTTTTTCTTTAGCTATGCGTTTAGCTAGAGGAGAAATAGGAGATTTGCCAATGTCCTGTTTTAATGCTAATGGCGAAGAAAGAGGAGGTTCTGGTCTGAATCCGACGACAGCCACTTTGGGGGAGGAAGAAATTGTCTTGGAAACTTGATCAGGAGATGAAATAATATCTTCTTCTAGATTTTTTGATGGTGTAGGAGATGATGTTTTAGGAAGAAGATCGTCTATGTTGAAAGGTTCATCCTTTTCTGTCGATATTATTGCTATAGGAGTGCCAATAGCAATTTTTTCTCCATGTTGAGCTAATACTTCTCGGAACCACCCTTCCTCGGATGCAGTATATTCTAAGACTGCTTTATCTGTTGATATTTCTACAAGAACATCACCGAACTCTATTTTATCGCAGCTCGTTTTATGCCATTTTACAATTGTTCCTACTTCCATAGTTGGAGAAAGTTTAGGCATTTTTAGTAAGGAAATCACAAATTACCTCATGATCTTTTCGATGGTGTCTATAATACGATTAACATTAGGAAGGGTTGCTTGTTCTAAAATTTTACTATAGGGCATGGGTGTTTCCCTTTGACATACCCTCAAAGGTGGGTGGTCTAAATAATCAAAAATATGTTCTGTGATCTCCGTAATTATTTCTGCAGAAATTCCTGCAAAGTAATGCCCCTCCTCTACGACTATACAATTCCCTGTTTTTTTTACTGAAGCAAGGATTCCAGAAATATCTAGAGGCTTGATTGTTCGTAAATCAAGAATTTCTATAGATAGCCCAAAACGTTGTTTAGCTAATTTTACAGCTTGTTTAGTAACAGTGACCATACGGCCATAAGTGATTATAGTTAAGTCTGTACCTTCTTCGACGATGCGTGACTTACCAATAGGTACTAGGTATTCCTCTACAGGGACTTCTCCTTTTAAGTTGTATTCCAATTCATTTTCTAAAAAAAGAACGGGATTATTATCTCTAATTGCTGATTTTAATAATCCTTTTGCGTCATAAGGATTTGACGGAGAGATAATAATTAACCCAGGAATATTTGCATATAGGGCCTCTACGCAATGAGAGTGCTGACAGGATACTTGTGCGGCAGCACCGTTGGGGCCACGAAATACGATAGGAACAGAAAATAGTCCTCCCGTCATATAATGCATTTTGGCTGCATGAGAAATAATTTGATCTGCAGCAACTAGGGAGAAGTTCCAACTCATAAATTCAATGATTGGGCGTAGGCCTGTTAATGCTGCTCCAATGCCAATACCAGAAAATGCTGCTTCACTAATTGGTGTGTCAATGACTCGCGATGCTGACCATTTATTCAGTAGACCTTTTGTTACTTTATAAGCACCGTTATATTCTGCAACTTCTTCTCCTAATATACATACATTAGGATCTCTGGCCATTTCTTCATCAATAGCTTCTCTAAGGGCTTCACGGATTTCTAATGTAACATACTTAGGCATAAACACCTTCTTCTAGAGTGGCAATCTCTGGATCTGGGTCCGACTTAGCTTCTGTAAAAGCTTGTAAAACCTTTTCTTTGCATTCTTGACGCATTATTAAAAAATCTTCTTCAGACAAAATTCCTAATTGAATAAACCAGTTTTTAGCAAAAAGAATAGGATCTTTTTTAAAGATACGCTGCATTTCTTCTTTGCTTCTATAGAGGTTAGGATCAGAGATAGAGTGTCCTCGGAATCGCGAGCATAAGCATTCTACAATAGTAGGAAGACCGGTTTGCTGCATATAATCATATGCCTCTTTAAATCCTAAGAGACAATTAAAAAGGTTGAATCCTTGCAGGGTAAACGCTTTTATCCCGTAGGAAGATCCTTGAGATTCTCCTATGGGTTGTTTAGCAATAGCTCTATTTAGGCATGTACCCATTCCCCATCCATTATTTTCGATAACTAGCATAAGGGGAAGCTGATGCAAGGCTACAAAATTTAATGTTTCGTGAAATACGCCTTGTGCAACAGCTCCGTCCCCAATAAAACTTAAAGAAATTTTGTTTTCTCCACGGTATTTTATAGAAAATGCTGCTCCTGCTGCAAGGGGTATTTGTCCTCCAACAATACCAAATCCTCCAGGGAAATTAGGTCCGCACATGTGCATAGACCCTCCACGACCTAAAGCACAACCTGTAGATTTGCCTAAGAGTTCTGCTGCAAGAGATCTTAAGGGGACATTGAGTAGTATTGCTAGAGCATGACAACGATAGGAAGAGAAGACCCATTGATGTGTCCCTGTATTTGCTAGAGCTGCTGTGGCCACAGCTTCTTGACCGGCATAGGAATGATAAAACCCTCCAACCAGTCCTTCTAAATAAGCTTCTTCTCCTCTTGCTTCAAATTCACGAATGAGAAGCATTTGTTTGAGTAATGCTAAACAGTGGGAGGCACCATAGGCGTCAACAGTAGTTTGTACGATAGATATATCGCTTGTTTGTGAGGCAATATTGTAATGATTACAAGAGTTGGACATACCTTATACGAGAGTTACGTCTAGGACTAAGTTATGTTGTATTATAAATTCATGGATTTGAAAAGACAAGATCAAAAAAGTAATTAAATTTTTTAGGGAAATCTTTAATATTTACGGATTTGTATGCCTATTTGAAGTGAAGGACAAGACCTATGGACATTAAGAGATCGAGTAGTCGGCATTGTTTTTATATTGATAAAACGGATAGTTTGATGAGAAATCCTTATAACCAAGATTCAGGTAATTCACAAACAGATAAAGAAATTAAAAAATTTTTAAATATAAAAAAAAGATTTGTTACTTCAGTTCAAGAATTTCAACATGATAAGCATACCGCTAGTCATTATCTAAAAAAGGTACAGTGGCTTCCTTATAAAAACGAAGAACTAGAAGAAACTAGTGAGGTTTTTTCTACTTTGAAATCTATGGAAAGGAAATTAGCTCAGTTATTTTTTTATGTTCCTGATTGTGGCGTGGATTCTGTTACTTTTATAAAAACAGTACGGGAGTATGAAAGTTTATTTGGTTTAGGGGGTGTTTTATTACTATGTGGTTCTTTAGAACAGCAGAGTAAGTATATCCAAGATTTCAATCAATTAACAACGCTTCCTTTACTCATAGCGGCTTCTGTATCTAATAGTTTGTCCTGTTATTTGTCTTACCGAGATTTGACTTTAATAGACTATCAGGATTTTTATGAGTTAGGACAAAACTTAGGGAAGTTAATCAAGACTTATGGAGTTTTTATTTCACTAGTTTTTCAAGAAATTTTCAGCATGGATTTAGTAAATTATTCTCAACTTATTCAAGGGTTAAAGAGCTCAGGAAATATTCAAGGAAGACTATGCAATGTTGATGTTACTCCTGCAACAGTTACTCCTAGTCCAATTGCCTTACGTTATAGCTTAGCAAATACTATTCGTAGTTTAGCAATTAGTGCAGATTTCTCAAGTTTGAAATTTATAGGAAGTTCTATATTTTCAAATCCTGAAAGCACAGTAAAATTTTTAAATTATGGAGCAGAATGTTTTATATTTTCCCATTTTAATGAGCTTAAGTTAGGTATAAAAACTTTAACACAAATCATTTCTTCTGGAAGAATTAGTCCTACGATTATTAATAAAAGTATAGTGAAAATGCTAATGTTGAAGAGACGATTTAAATCATCGTGGGCTTAATTATTGAAGATCAGCTGACGCAACGCCGTGACTTGCGTTTGTCATGCTTAATTCCTTAATTTTTTCCTCTAGTATACTCATACGTTCTTCTAATTTGGGCAAGTTTCGTATTTTAGCAACTTGACGATGGATTTCCTGGTAAGGACGGGCAGGAGCCCCACCATAAATTCCAGGAGAAGTGATAGATTTTGTAACTCCTGTTTGTGCCATCATGATAACATGATCAGTGATGGAAATATGGCCGGTAATTCCCGTTTGTCCTCCTATAATTACATGGTGGCCTATTTTTGTAGAACCTGCAATTCCTACCTGGGCGACAATGATGCAGTGCTGACCAATTTCTATATGATGTGCGATTTGCACTTGATTATCGATTTTTGTCCCTTCACCAATAATAGTATTTTTAAAGCGCCCACGATCAATTGTGGTATTTGCACCAATCTCTACATCATTTTCAATAATTACCTGACCTAAGTGCTTTAAATGTTTATGGCGACCAAAAGCATTGGTGATATATCCAAATCCGGAAGAGCCGATTACTGCTCCAGGTTGGATAATCACACGTTTCCCTAAGACAACACGTTCTTGGATAACGACTTTGGGGTGAATAACGCAACCCTCTCCCAAAGTTGAACCAGCACCAATAATACTTCCTGCTCCAATAAAGGAGTTATCTTCTATACATGCTTGCTGGCAAATTACAGCATAGGGCTCTATGCATACGTTTTTACCAATATGTGCTGAAGGATGAATAACTGCAGTAGGATGGATACCTTTAAATCCAGAGTCAATAGATGAAATAAACAGTTCAATACACTTTTGAAAAGCAATTGCAGGTAGCTCTGAAACTATTAGGAAATTTTTGTTCAAATCGCCATATTTTTGTGCTTGAGCTTTTGATAGGATGATAGCACCTGCTTGCGTGGTTTTTATGAAACGAGCATACTTTTCATTATCTAAAAAAGTTACATGATGAGGTTGTGCCTCATTAATATCTTCTACACCAGAAATTAGAGTTTCTACATTTCCTTGAGCTTCAACTTGCAATAGGTCTGCTAGCTGTTGAAGAGTATAAGCAAGCTTTTTGGACATACAAAAAAAACCGATGAACTTTATGAAAGTCTAGTTATTTTTAAAAAATTCATCAAGAAGTTTGATAATTTCATTTGTTTTATCAGCAGCACTATCAATAGATAAAACTATTTCATCATTGAGTATAGCAAATAAACTTTCTTTTTCACGCACAATATCAGATGCTTTTTTTACTTCTTGTATTAACTTTTGCACCTTTTTCATATGACTTTGATTAATCATTTGATAGTATTGCGATTGAAAAGAATTGTATTCCATAGAAAGATTTTCGAATTTTTTTCTTAATTCTTCAGCAGCTGTGCTGGATAGGCTTTCCATATAGTCTTCATCCTGCAACTTGTTATAAAGTGCTGTGAGTTCTTCTTCCATTTTTTCTGAATTTTTTGAAAATTGTTGTTTCATATTTTCAAGTTCTTCAGTTTCTTTTTTTCCTAGCTTAGATTCTTCTAAGCAACGCTTTAAATTTACAACACCCAATCTGCTTTCTGAAGAGTATACATTAGCATAAGCTTGTGTGATTGTGGATGAACTGATTAAAATTGAACAAATGGATAAAAATTTTTTCATTACTAACCTTTATTAATCTCTATGAGAACATAAAACATATTAAATCTTACTAATTAACTGGATGAGTAAGTGTTTAGAATACACCTCCAAGAGCGAAAAAGAAGCGTTGAGATACATCAATTTTTTCATTGTTAAACATTTCTGTAGGGCGGAATGGCCAACCAAATCCTAACATAACTGGAACGTTATTCATAACATCAAAACGTAAACCAAATCCAGCACTACTACAAAGATCCTTTAATCGGATAGTATATTCTTTAAGGCCTACAAATCCAGAATCTAGGAAGACAAAGGCGCTTACACTAGGCTGGGTGATTAATGGATATTGGAATTCTTCAGTAAGAAGTAGGGAAGATAATCCACCTTTAGGCTCTGTAGGTGAGAACTTAGGACCGATAAGGAAGGGTTTGTACCCACGAACAGTAGTTTCTCCACCTAAGAAAAAGCGCTCACTTATAGGAATACCATCCTTAGAAGTATTATTAAAGGGTTTAAGGAATTGAGCCTCTCCTTTAATTTTTAAAACTCCTTTTCTTGTTAATTTTCTGTAGATAGAACTATTGATAGACAACTTGGTAAAGTGATAAGAACCACCGAGACCAGAAACTTCAAAACTTATTCCTCCACGAATTCCTGTTGTTGGATTTCGTGGATTATTAACTGAATCATAATTTAAATTTACTCCAGCAGCAGAAACAAAACCTTTATTGGTTTCAGGATCGGGACCTGTTTGAAGCTTCTTTTTTTTATGTAGACTCGTTTGACTTCCACGGTAGTGTAAACCGTATTTTAATTTCTGGTTTAGAATATAAGTAGTACTGACATTTCCTCCATAAGTTTCTACGGAATACTCTTTTGAAAGAGCCTTATTGATAGACTTATCAAGTTCTACTCCTAAAATCCATGGGGTGTTTAAGAAATGTGGCTTAGTCCATTTCACTGTATAATCTGTTACTTTATCCCCAAAGTTTGCTTTTAGGAATAAATATTCACCACCACCACGCAAGCATTTTGGTCCTTTAGAAAATAATTCATGGATTCCTAGTAGATGAAAATTGCTTTCAGAAAGTTCAATACCTCCGAATAAATTATCTAAAGAGCTAAATCCAAGAAATAGTCCGAGATTTCCTGTTGTAGTTTCTTTGACTTCTATAAATATGTCTCGATATTGTTCAGAACTATTTAATGGGTCTAACTGTGAGCGTACGGTATAAACACTCACGCTTTGAAAATATCCTGTGTTTCTTAAACGTTGCTCTGTGTCTTCAAGTTTTAATCTATTAAAAGTATCTCCAGGAAATAGGCTGCTTTCATGTAAGATAACATCATGTTTTGTATGCGTATTTCCAGTAATTTTAATTAACCCTACTTTATAAGGAGATCCTTCACTTATCTGATAGGTAACGTCATATACAGGTTGTCTAGCATGAGGGGAAAATACAACATCAATATTGGTGTTTATATAGCCATATTTAGAGTAGATATCTTTAATTTTTTGAGCGCCATCCCAGATATTGTTAGGGCAATAGATATCATTAGGACCAGCAGATAGTTGTTTTTCTACAAGTCGTTTCGGTAAAAGATCTAAACCTTCAATATGAACGTGCCCTAAGGTATAGAGAGGGCCTTTATTCACGTCCATACAGAGAGTAATATTTCCTGATTTATCGACTTCTCTTTTAGGAGTAACAGTGGCATCTGCATAACCTAGATTATGCAAGTAATTAGTAATAGTAAAGGCGTCCTGTTCAACAATATCAGGATGATATAATCCACTTCCTGTAAACCAGCTAGTAGTTTTAGAATACTGTTTTGTAAGGATCAATTCCTTAACATCAGCTTTCTCTGAACGCTTGAGTCCACGTAATTCTAATTTTTTAATTTTACCACAAGGGCCTTCATAAATTTTTATGGTTATATCAATGTAGCCGCGATTTTCATTATGATCCAATTCATAAGTAATTTGAGAATCAAAATAACCACGTTTAAGATAATAAATACGAAGATCATCGATATTTTTTAAGAATTTCTCTCTGCAAAATAAATCATTTTCATACACTTGCAAAGTCTTAGTAATTTTGTACTCGGGAACAACATTATTCCCAACGACGTGGATATGGCGAATAGAAGGTTTAGCAACAAGAACTAAGGAGATAATAGTTTTCCCGTTAGCAAAATCAACACTCGGTTCTACTTTGTCATAATCTTTTGATAGGTTGCGCAAGTCTTCATCGAAATCTGTTTGAGAAAACAAGGAACCTTGTTTAGTTTTCAATTTTGGCTGGGGACGTTTATTTAGAGCATTTTCACCCTTAGTTGTAATAGTAATAGATTCAACTAGTGCGTACCCCTCTTTGACAGTTTCTGTAGCTGTTATAACTAATGGAGTTTGGATTAGCGCTAAGGCAGTAAACCACAGAATAACTTTATTTCGCATATAAACACTCGCAAGAATTTGCCTTAAGACAGAAAAACCTGATTATTGAAGTAAGCACAAAAATACGGGGTAGGATGTTTTTTCACAAGAGCTTACTCTTTATGAGTCTTAGAGGACTGTGTATATTTTTTAGTTAAAATTTATTTATTACTTAATAAGGATTTCTTCCTGAAAATGCCTTGGCTAGTGTGTTCGCATCTATATAGTCAAAGGATAAACCAATGGGAAGACCTAGAGCTAATCGAGAAATAGAAATATCTATTGATGATAGCTCTTGTTTTAAAAAAAGTGCTGTAGCATCTCCTTCTAGTGTGGCGTCTAGAGCTATAATAATTTCTTTTGGTTTTAATGTTTTTACACGTTGTTTTAATAATTGCAGTCTTTCGTCTTGGATATGCTTCCCTGTGATTGGTGATAATAGGGTCCCTAGGATGTAATAGTGTCCTCGGAAAACTTGAGATCGTTCGAATGAAAATACATCTTTAGGTGTGGCCAGGATGCATAGTGTTGATGGGTCGCGCGATGAATGGCAGAAATCACAAGCACTTTCTGGAAAATTTTTTAGACAAAAACATGTAGGGCAATGACAACGAGAAGAAGAAATTTCAGTAAAGGCCTTCCCCATGGCTTCTAATTGTTCCTTATCCCATTCAAGTAATTCAAAGGCTAATTTTTCTGCTGTTTTAAACCCTACTCCAGGGAGTTTTCTAAGTAAGGAGATCAGTTTAGACACATAGTTTGGGTACTTTATCATGTTAGAACTTAATTATATTTTTTAACTCCAGTAAGACATAGACAAGAATCATATGCGAAATAAAAGTTAGAGTATAAACTCTTTGAATAGTATACTAGCTTTTTTCTTTATTTGTGGTTGTTTGTGAAAAAAACAAGAAAAGCATCTATTTGGGGCACAGGTTCTTATTTACCCAAAAGAATTCTCTCGAATTTTGATCTTGAACAAATGGTAGATACCTCTGATGAGTGGATAGTAACAAGGACAGGAATCAAAGAGCGACGTATTGCTGATCCAAGTGAATATGCTTCTATAATGGGAGCAGAATCTGCCAAGAAGGCTATAGAAAATGCTGGGATAAATAAAGATCAAATAGAGTGTATTATTTTTGCTACATCAGCTCCGGATTATATTTTCCCATCGAGTGCAGCTTTAGCTCAAGCATATCTCGGTATAAAAGAGGTCCCTGCATTTGATTGTTTGGCTGCCTGTACAGGTTATCTGTACGGTCTTTCATTAGCTAAAGCTTATGTAGAATCTGGGATGTATGATAATGTATTGTTGATCGCAGCGGATAAATTGTCCTCGTTTGTAAACTATGAAGATCGAAATACCTGTGTTTTATTCGGGGACGGAGGATCCGCATGTGTGATAGGTTTGAGTCGTCCCGGTTCCCTAGAAATTACTAATGTTAGTTTAGGAGCTGATGGCTCATTAGCTGAATTGTTAAGTTTGCCTGCTGGAGGAAGTCGTATTCCTGCTTCTAAAGAAACTATAGAAGAGGGGAAGCATTTCATTGCTATGGAGGGAAAAGAAGTCTTTAAACATGCTGTAAGGCGCATGGAATTTGCTGCTAAAGATTGTATTGCTAAAGCAGGAATCGAAGAACAAGACATTGATTGGCTAGTTCCTCATCAAGCGAATGAGCGTATTATTGATGCTATAGCAAAACGTTTTGACATAGACGAGAACAAGGTATTTAAAACTTTATCTAAATATGGGAATACAGCAGCTTCTTCTGTAGGAATAGCTTTAGATGAATTACTGCATAAACATGACATTACTACTAGTGAATATTTACTTTTAGTAGCTTTTGGTGGCGGGTTGTCTTGGGGAGCTGTTATTTTACAGCAGGTATAGGATTTACTCATGAATAAGAAGGTAGCTTTTTTATTTCCCGGTCAGGGTAGTCAATATGTAGGTATGGGTAAGGATTTAGTAGAGACGTATCCTGAGGCCAAAGAATTATTCGATTTATCTGATCAAACTTTGGGTTTTTCTTTATCTTCGATAATGTTTGAAGGTCCTGAAGAAAAGTTATTGCAAACGGCATATAGTCAGTTAGCCATATATTTGCATAGTTTAGTAGTAGTTAGGATTTTGTCCTCACGTATGTCTATTGTCCCTTCATTAGTATCTGGATTAAGTTTGGGAGAATATACAGCATTGGTTGTTTCACAACGTATTTCTATACTCGATGGTTTCCAAATTATTAGTAAGCGTGCACAATTTATGAATGAAGCTTGTAAACATACTCCTGGAGCTATGGCAGCGATTGTAGGATTATCAGTTGATGTCATTGAAGAAAGCATAGCTAGTTTAGGAGATGGGGTTTGGATAGCTAATTATAATTCACCAAAACAGATTGTTATTGCTGGTATACGAGAGAAAGTTGAAGAGGCAATACAGCTGTTTACTGATTTAGGAGCTAAGAGAGCGGTTTTATTGAAGGTATTTGGAGCTTTTCATACTCCTTTAATGCAGTCTGCAGAAGATGAGCTATCTCCTTATTTGTATAATTTAGACATGAGTGATTCAGAGATTCCTTTGGTTTCTAATGTTGTGGCTAGGCCTTTAGTAGGTACTGAAGAAATTCGTCAATGTTTAATTAAACAAATGACTTCTCCCACACTATGGTATCAGAGTTGTTCTCAGATGGATACAGAAGTCGATGAATTTTTAGAACTAGGACCAGGGGGTGTTCTTGCTGGACTAGGACGATCCATGGGATTAAGTAAACCTATTAGGAGCCTAGGGACGGCAGAGAGTATCCAAAATTTTTTGATGGGGACTAAATGAATAAGATTTTGTTAGGGAAAAAGGCTATTATTACCGGTGGCTCTAGAGGCATAGGATTTTCTGTTGCTAAGCTTTTTGTAGAACAAGGAGCAGATGTTGAAATTTGGGGTATTAACTCTGAAAAGGGTAAACAAGCTGCTATTGAACTTTCTCAAATTTCTAATAATCCTGTTACTTTTGTAAGTGCTGATGTGAGTAATTATGATTCTGTAAAAGAAGCTTCTCAAGCATTTCTGAGTAATCATGGATGTATTGATATTTTAGTGAATAATGCTGGGATTACCCGAGATAATCTTCTTATGCGTATGTCTGAAGACGAGTGGTCTTCTGTAATTAATACAAATTTAAATTCTCTTTATTATGTTTGTTCGAATGTAATTCGTGCTATGATTAAAGCTCGTTCTGGTTCGATAATTAATATTAGTTCAATAGTAGGAATTATGGGTAGTCCTGGACAGACGAATTATGCGGCTGCTAAGGCAGGTATTATTGGATTTAGTAGAGCTTTGGCTAAGGAAGTGGCTGCAAGAAATATTCGAGTGAATTGCATAGCTCCGGGATTTATTGATACTGATATGACTAGAGTATTGAGTGATGACTTGAAATCTGGATGGCTAAAAAATGTTCCTATGGGGAGAATGGGATTCCCGGAAGAAATTGCTAATGCGGCATTATTTCTTGCCTCTCCACTCTCTTCGTATATTACAGCTCAAGTATTAAGTGTCGATGGGGGAGTAACATATTAGAACGATCTAGATTGGAAAATAAGCTTTTGTGATACTAAGTGATCATTTCTTATTAAGAATTTTTAAGTAATTGGTTAGAAACATAAGGAATATAGCTATGAGTTTAGAAGATGATGTAAAGGCGATTATAGTTGATCAACTAGGGGTGGATATCAGTGAGGTGAATGAAGATTCTTCATTTATTGAGGATTTAAATGCCGACAGTTTAGATTTAACCGAGTTAATTATGAGCTTGGAAGAAAAATTTTCCTTTGAGATTTCTGAAGAAGAAGCTGAAAAATTACGTACTGTAGGTGATGTTATCGCATATATTAAAATGCGTCAGGGTCAGCAGTAGCATTTATTGTAGCTGCTTTCTGGTGCGTTTTATTGCATTAGTGCATAGACATTCCATTGCTAAAATAGCGCACCACTTTTGTTTTTATTTAAAACTATCTTTCAAGATATTGGGTGTCTGAAAGTAATTTGTTTAGCATATTGTTCTAAAAGTGTTAGAGCTACTGATGGGCATTCTTCTATAATACTAAGGAATTGTGCTTTACTTAGGACTAAAGCTCTAACCTGAGTGATTGCTTCGGCATTGTATTCTCTAGGCTTATTATTGAATAAGCTTTCTTCTCCAAAGCATTCATGTGATGAAATTGTAACAGACAGCGATGCATTGTTAGTAATTTTGACATATCCTTCTGCGATGATATACAGGCTGAAACTTGGTTGCTCTATGGAAAATATTTTAACTCCAGGTTTAAAGATCATAATCTCTGCTTTGTCAGCAATAGCTAGTAGGATATCCATGTCTAGAGTATTGAAGACTAGGCTTTTTTTCAGTAGGAAGGCTCGATCAATTAAATTCATCATGGTTCCTTTCTAGATAGTAGAAGTTATTAGGGTGTCAGAATCATCTTTGTTATGAACTTCGTCCTCATTAACGTTAGTATAAAAAGGTGCTGGTTGAAAATCAGGATCACAGTGTGCTAGCTCTTCTTTTAATTGTCTAGAAACAAGCTTATTTAAGTATGAGGGGGAATTTTCTATCATATTCAATAGTTCTTTTAGGGTTAAAGGAATCACCCCCCATCGGAGGTAGTATTTTTCACTGCGCTTGGTGGTATTATTAATAAAGGGATCAAGTAGAGAAAGCAGATAGCTATCGCAATTTTTTTCTAAAGATTCCAATGCCTGAGCTCGAGCTTTTTTATTTTTTCCTATTAAAGCACGGATAAGAATATCTGAGTAATCCATCGATCCTAGGATTCCTAGGAATGCAAGCATAAAATTAACTTCTGATTGATAATTGGATTCTAGAGTATTTACTAGTAAGCTGAGATTATATTTAGGGTAATGGCTTTGTATATAATTTTTATGATAATCATAAAAAGTGGCTTTTAAAGCTCTAGATTTTAATATTTTGTAGGCATTTTTTTTAAAAGTTTATTGTCAACTTTAGATAATGCTTTTGCTGCAAGAATTCGACAACGGTTATGGATATTATGATCGGAAAGAATTTGAATGAATGACGCTGCTGTTTCTTTTGGAAGATCTGTTATAATAGACTCTGCATATTTTCTTGACTTACTTTTTAATAGTGAGGCTGTAAGTACGAATTCCTTTACGTACAAAGAATCTAAGACAATGCTTATTGTCTTTAAGAGATAGCGACAGGCTTCATCATCGTCAGTATGATTTTTTAAGGCTTGTATAAGATTTCTACAGTAAGGTTTATGAGTTGCTTTAACAGAAGCTTCAATAGCTTTACATGTTTGTAGGAAGATTTCAGGATCTTTACTGTCTAAGAAATCAATCAATATAGGAAAATTATCGGGATTTTTTTCTAGCGTAAGAATGGTTAGACCGATGGATACAATTTGTGGGTCTGAAGAATTCAGGAGTTCTTTAAGTCGGGTATCTGCAAAATCTCGATAATAGCCGCTCATTTCCTGACGACGTATTGTAAGAATAGCCGCTAGAAGTTTTTTCCCAGGTTTGTCATATAGATCTTCAGAAATATCAGAAATTCGTAGTAGATCGTGTTCTGCAAAATATAAATGGATTTCCATAGCTATTAATGGATGTGGAGTATTAGATGACCAGCGTTTTAAAAGTTCTAAAGTTAAAAAGTCTTTAGCCCATAGGCTGTTTTTCAACATCTCTATAGCTTTGAGTTTTCCTGGCAGGCTGAACTTATTCATGTGCGTAAGTAGGTTGGGGAGTACACTACGACTGCCTAGATTTAATAAATATTGAAAAGCAAAAATTTGATTGCGTTCGTGTTGATGTTTTAAATGAGATAGTAAGAGTAGTTCAATTTGTCTTTTATCTTTTGAAGACATAGCTTTGATCCACCCTTGTATAGTTTTTTTAAGATGGATAGCCTGAGAAGATAAATTTTTTAAAATTGCCTCTGCATAATACGAACGCAATAGAAAAGAAAAAATTACTGTAATAACAGCAATAAGTAGGCACAGGTATTTACTAGGAGCAAAAAAGCAGATTAATGCCCAAACAAACATTCCTATTGGTTCAATAAAGCACTCTATAGCAATACGAATTTGATTCCGGATACTATTGGGGACGCCATAGATTAATAGTTGTAGGTTATTGTCGTCCAAAGCATAGGTAACGCCTTCTCTAACAACCATACCTATGGTGGCAATAGTGATTGAAGTATTAAAGGACCAAAATAAAAATAAGTTTAAAAAACATAGAGGGGCAAAGAGAATAATGTTGTTTACGCCAATATTTTTTACAAGTCTGCCGTAAACAAATAGGGCAAAACACATATTCACTAGAGAAATCCATGAAGAGCACTTAGTGATATGTTCTGTAAGTTCATAGGGACCTTGATCAATAAAATATTCTTCAAAAATTTTTAGGTAATTAAATTCTGTAGCAATAGCAAGTAATTGCATTAAGAAATAAAAACCTAGCAGATAAAAGGTATAGCGATCAGTTAAGCAAAGCTTTAAAGACTTGGCTAGAGGTGGAGGATGGCCTGTATCTATAAAATGATCATGATCTTCAGATAATTCTTTTAAAGATTTTGATATATAGTGTACGACGGGGTAGCATCCCAAAAGGATAACGATAAATAAAATGAGGATGCGTTCTATACCGATAATTTGGATTTGATTAACAATGCCAGCACCTACGGCATCTCCTAAGAATATAATAGCATTGAATATACTGAAATGCCTCTTAGCGTCTTGTAAATTAAAAAATTGATCTACAAATCCCCAAAAATTTGTGTATGCGAGGATAAGTAAACTCCAAGAGAGTATGCGGTAGAGAAATAGTGGAGTTCCTAGGGGGTGGCTATGAGTAAGAACGTAAAATAATAGGTAAAGATTACATACGATGATGCTAGTTATAGGGAGGAGAAATAGGGATTTTGAGGAAATTTTTTTTTGAATAAATTGTAAAGGATCAAAGAGGAAAATACGCATAGGATGAATGAAGAACTAAGGTATGTAGCGGGAAGATTTTCTGTACCTAAATTCTCAAGAAACAGCCCTTCACTCAAAGCTAACGTTCCATAGCATCCTGTTCCCCAGATTAGTCCTAGTAATAAGAACAGAAAAACACGTTTTTCTTCTCCGTGATGCAAATCTAATAGCAAGCGAAGGGCTTTTTTCATAACAAACCCACCAAAGAAAAATATAGATTAACAAATTAAATTAATTAATTTCAAGGAGGGTTCCGTAATTAATATGAATAAGTATTATATTAAAATTTAGAATCCATTTCATTCCGCGATAACCGGTTTATGATGACGGATTAGGGTAACGCAGAGGACGCTGATTAAACAAATTACTGTAACAATAGACGCGCTAACGATTGTCCAAACAGCATTAGCAGTGCTTACAAGAAGACTAGATACTTGTGGTAAGATTCCTGCAAGGCCTAAAGATGATAATACGATAATACTAATTGCCAGTAAAGAAATTGCTAGAAGGCAGGTAGCTAGAGCCGTGGGGCCTGTGCAAAGAGTCGCTGGCGTAGTAAGGTGCTGAAGTTTTGCTTTGATAGCGGATACTTCTGATCTTATCTCTGCAATTGTCGCAACATTATTTTGTGTGGTGCGTATTAAATAGAGTTGGTCATACCCAGAAGTGGGAGAAGTTAAGGATGGTCTGATAGCATGTCCTATTTGGGTTTGCAAGTTAGCTAGCATAGCTTGCAAACTCACTAATTGTTGTCCAAATTCACTTGGTAATAAAGGAGCGGAGGGGGAAGAGTCACTGGTTAAATCAGAACACACAGGATTCATGGGCAGATACTCCTAGGTTTTGTATTTCAATAATAACTTAAGCGTCTGAGTTCTGTTTTATTGTAAATATGGCGTGATGGCCTTTTAATAGGGAAACAACGGATAATGATGCTAAAATCAGTACTGCCACTGAAGCGCAAGCAAGAATGGGCAGAGATATACAAGCACCAATAGTATACATATTCAATAAAGAAACGAATATAGGTAATCCACCACAAGCAGCTACTATACAAGCAATGAGAACAGCGATAGAAATTAGGGCTATTATTGTAATCATAACAGCCATAATTTTGGCGCATGTGTTTGGCGTAGTACGTCCTATGAGGTATCCTACAGTATGAGAGGAAGATTCTTGGTGTGGACGAGATGATGTTTCAACTAATTCCACTAGCAATTCTGTAACTGCTCCTAAGCTAGCAGTGAGCTTATTAATTTTTTCTTTAAGTAGCGAGAGATTATGTTCTACACTACTTGATGATACCAAAGCTTGTTCTACTTGGAGAGAAAGAGATCTGTTAGAGGAGCTTGTTTGCAAGGATAGTTCATTTAATCTTTGAAATGCTTGACATATGCGCTTATCAAAGTTAACAAGTGCATTAAAAGTACTACTATCAGAATCACTATCAGAATCACTATTACCTATAGGTGAGGACATACACTTCCTTAAAATTATAGAAAGCACTTTCAAAATTGAAGAGATTCTAACTTAAGTAAGGATTTATATCAAGATAAGGTTTTATTTCTCTAAATTATGTAATGCAAACTTTTTAAAAAGTTTTTTATTCAAAGACCATAAAATAATTAAGCCAATCAACCATTGTAAAATTAAGCTGGATAGACTGAATACAGAGAAGGGATTCCACCAATGACAACCGTCTTCGGGGAATAAGCCTTCATAGAAGCACCAGAAAAGTAAAATTATTCCTTCAATTGGAAGTAAATATTTTACCATATAATCAAAAGCGCGATTCAGACGGATATCATTGGGAACAGAGTGAATAGTTTGTTTTTTTAGTCGGGGCAAGCCGTAGATAGTAGCTGCATAAATGAAAATCAAGCCGTTAACGATTAGTCCTGTTCCCCATACTGTGTCTTGATTAGTAAATACGGAAATGCTTAGTGAAGAAGGAACCCCAAGTAAAAAAGCAATAATTGTAGCTACAGATTCTGCTATATGTTTCTTCATCCCAAGTTCTGAAAAAGTTTGTGATAGTAGAAACAACATGGAGATCATTGAAGATAGAGAAGCAATAGCAAAAGCTAGGAAGAAAATAGAGCTGAATATAGCTGGTAAGTATGTGGCCCCTGGAATTCGGGTAAAAAGTTCGGGTAGGTAAATAAATGCTATTCCTATGTTTGAGGCTCCTAAACCTTGTTGTAATTGTGTTGTCCCTAGTACATCAAGTGAGGTGCAAGCTGAAAATACAATAATCCCCATGATTAAAGAAACTAGGTTATTAGCTATTGCTGTTAGGGCTCCATTGGATACTATTCCTGTTTTTTTAGACGCGAATCCTGCGTATACTAGTAATAATCCCCATCCAGCACCTGTATCCCAAGCATTTTGTATTAAAGCCTCAAGCCATAATTTATAGTTAGATAGAGAAGACCACTCAAAGCTGAAAAGTTGTTTAATTCCTTGTATTGCGTTGGGTAAGGTTATAGCTCGCAAAAGAAGAATAAGAGTACAGATAAAGAAGGAGGGGATCAGGATTTTATTACATTTTTCAATTCCTTCTACGACTCCTTTACGAATGATCATGTAGGCTAGGAGTAATGAAAGGAAGTGAAATCCTAAAGGGAATGTGCTTTGATAATGAGATTCCCACAGATGAACAAAGTTATTTCCAGCGTAAATTTTCCCAGAAATGGAATAGTAAAAATAGCTTAGCCCCCAGCCAACAATATTGGAATAGTAGGCTAGAATGCATGTCGTAACCAGAGTAACAAATCCTCCTAACCATGCATATCGAGATCCTGCCGTTTTAATTATAGCTCCTATTGGAGCTTTTTTAGTCATTTTTCCTAGAGAGAGTTCTATAATGATCAGAGGAATAGACCATATAAATAAAAATAATAACCAAACTAAAATTATTGTCCCATTGCCATTTTGTGCAACAATCCTAGGGAAACGCCAGATATTCCCAGCACCAATGGCGACCCCCATTAAGGAAAATATAAAACCTAGTCTGGAAGAGAATTGTGTACGCTCTTTCATAGTTCGTGTGCTTTCATTTCTTTAGAAAGTCGTTTGCTTGTAGCGCTGACAACACAGCAATCAGACCAAACATTTAGAGATGTTTCAATCATGTCAAGCATAGTATAAAAGGGTAGAATAAGGCCAAGAATATGCAGAGGTACTTGCATAGATGTTAGTAGGGAGGATGTGAGGAAGTAGCATCCCATAGGGACTCCTGCATTTCCTATAGCGCATAGAGTTGCAATAAGGATCCAGACCATCATAGAAAATATAGAGAACGTCATACCATAAGAAGTGCAGATGAAAAGAACAGTAATTAAAATAAATGCAGCGCATCCATTCATATTAATTACAGAGCAAAGAGGGAAAGCCAGACGAGATAGAGAAGGATGTATTTTTAGCTTCTCCTCAGCTAATTCCATTGTTAGTGGTAGAGTTGCTGCTGAGGATTTAGAGAAAAAGGCTGTGATTAAAGCTGGAGACATAGCCTTTGCTATTCGAATGGAGGATAGTTTATTCATTCTTAATAGTATAGGAAGAACAACAAATCCTTGGATTAAGTTTGCTCCTACTACACAGATGAGATATTTACTAAAGGTAATGAAGTTTCCTTGGCTTTGAGAGAGTTCTCTATAAAGCAGAATAGAGAAAGCTAGTGTTGCAGGGAGTATTAACTTAAGAATGCCTCTGGCAATGTTTAATAAAATAGAAAACAATATGGAGAATAGCTTGTGTGTGTACTTTCTTTCTTCTTCAGGGAGAAATAGGGAAGAGACACTTAATGTGACGGACAAAAATGTTGCCGAGAGTACATTATTTTCAATAAATGGTTCTAAAATATTGTTTGGTATTACTTTGGATAATACTTCAAGATAACCTGTAGCTGACATTTCTTGGTGGGTTAGTAATACTTTTTTTAACGGCATTATCGGATGGATAAATAAAAATAACCCCAAACCTATGGCTGCAGAAATAATAGTTGTGAGTAGAGTGTAATATAAAATTTTTCTTCCAACAGATAGCATAACCTGGAAGCTTTGAATCGAGGTTATTGTTGAGCCAATGCCGAAAAATACTAGAGGAAGACTCAAAAATCTTAACAGTTTCAAAAAGAATCCTGATGCTACTGCTGCACATTGATAGATGAAATCAGAGTTTGAGGCACCCAGGGCTAGTCCCAGTATTATACTAGTTAATAGCATGACATTGTAATTTATTTTTTTTAATCTCTTTCTCATGGAAGCTGCTAAGTATTTTAATAAAAGAATAAGGTGAGTATAATAATTCAAGAATTTTTCTTTGAAAATAAAATGAAACTTTTTAACAAAGTCCAGCATGTCTTGTTTTAATTTACCTGAAGTTAATGCGAAGTTGACTCCGGTTAACCTTGAAAGTATAACGGATGCGGAGAAGAAAGCGTGGAAAAGAAAATTTGACTTTCACGTTATGCCCTCCCTATCCTCGTCCTCCTATGTTAATATCGAAAGATATCAACCTAGTTATCTTCGACGTATTGCTTGCATAGCAATGACAGTAATGATAACTCTAGTTTTATTAGCCACTTTGATTGCTACTCTTAATTTACATGTTTTCAATATAACTGGAATTTCTATTGTTGTAGCTGTTCTTGTTCCTATTATTTTGCTCTGCGGAGGCATGTGTGTTCTTTACCGTATTAGTAAAAAAGTCGATATTTTATCTGGAACAGTAATCAATCCTTTTGGAAAGAGATCCTGGGCTCCTATGCCTCTAAGTTTTTTTGCGAATAAGAGTTCAGGTATGATCCATATGATGGATCGGAATGGGTATGTGGATTTATCTACTTTAGATTCTAGTAATTCGGGGATAGCCCTTGTCTATTATTACCCTGAATCAGTAGACGCTCGAGTTCCTATGTTTCTTTTCCCTCTATTAGCAGCACCTTTTGTTGTGATTTGTAAGATGTGTTACAACCTCATTCGCTTTTTAGTTGTTCCTTTTTATATCCTTTTTCAGATGCTTATGCAGTCTTTAACGAATAATTCTACCTTATCTGAGTGTGATAAATTCAGATTCAAGGATATTTCTCGTGAGATGGGGAGGTCTTTGGCTAATATTTTACGCGCTCCTTTCTATGGCAGTGCTTCTATGATTACAGTATTTTATGGGCTACTCAATCCTTTATCAGGCCGTTTAGCTTATTCTTGTTTAGAGAGAGATTGGAATGATGATGTTATTCGTTCACGTAGTATTTGGTTGATTTGTCCTGAGAGGAACTTCCGGTTTGAAGGAGGAGGAACTCGCTTAGGGTTAGGACAATTTGGCTACTATTTAATGGGTTGCTTTCAACCTTGTGCATTATTATGCTTCAAAGATGGAGAGATCGTTTATGGGATTCATCAATCTGCTCAATACTATACTGATCAGACTCTTTTCATTTATCCCGGCATATCTGTATCATCTGAGATTGATGAGAGCTCTTCTGCTGCTGAGTCTTAACTAAGATTTTCTATGAGAAATATTATTCGGGAACTACCTTGTTTGGTTGATAAACAATCTTTATCCGGATGATGTTGTTTTGGTTTTCATTAGTAAAAAATTTTGATGAAAAACTTAAATAAGTTACAATACCCTTTGTGTTTTTTTGAGGGCCTTTTTCAATACAAGTTTTTCCTTATGATTATTCACAATAATTAGTGAAAAAGATCCTTTTGAATCGGCTTGATATCCTAATCCTAAGGGGATAGAGAAATTGAGAAATCCTTTCGATGTAAGAGAAGGACAAATGTTGTAGTAAAACAGATATAAGATGGATTTACCTCTGATTTTTATTTCTTCTACAGGTGAAGATTGCGGAGCTTTTGAGGAATTTAGTTACTCAGATAAAATTATAAATTTTTTGATTTCTGAGTTGGTTAACCTAGAAGGATCTAAGGAAAAGAGTGAGGGTTATATAGCTTTATCTGAAAGCCTATTAATGCTTACTCATCATTGTGTTGCCATTTTAAAAAGAGTAATTTTTTATGGTATGCATTATGGGATTAAAGGTAAGGATCCTCGTATTCTCAATGCTGTTTTAATTTATATTGACCTTTTATTCAAAAAGCTAGGTATTAGTTCTTCCGACAGGCTATCCCTATGTTCTGCTAGAGTTTGCGCAAATTTTGAATTATTTTCCTTAAGTGGAGATGAACGTTGTCTTGCTAATATGATAGCAAGTCATCATGCGATTGAACAGTTATTGAAAATACATCCTCATTTAGATAGACATCTTGGTTGGGAGTATTTTCAGTTTGGGATCAGTAGTGAAGAGCGTTCTCCTGCTTCTACTGCTCGTGTGTATGGATCTTTGGGACGAGCATATTTATTTTTCCATCATAAAGATAAGGCAAAGGAATTTTTAGTTAAAAGTTGTAGTTGTTTTATGAAGTCACTCGATCTTGTTCCTAATCAAGCGAGTGTACATGCGGATTATGCGGAGTGTTTACAAATTTTAGGTGTAAATTCTGGTAGATCCTCTTATATACAACAAGCGATGGAACATTTATCGAAGGCTATTTTTTTAAGCTTTAATCATAATTTTGATGATTATGCTTATGAAAGCTACCGTTATAACTATGCTGTGGCTGCGATTAAATTATTTAATCTTACGTATGAAAAAGCACATTTTTATCAGGCAAATAGAATTGTTTATCAAACAATTCAGGCATGTCCTCAATTCGCAAAACTATGGATTTTTTGGGGCGAACTATTAATTCGTTCTGGATGGTTAAATAGTAATATGAAGTACATAGAATTGGGCTTAGACAAGTTATCCTTAGCTCAAAAAAAGGTGGGGATCCTATTATTCTCTCTTCATTATTAGCTAGTGGAATATCAATGCTAGGGCTTTATTTAGATGAGCCAAATTTATTTAAGGAAAGTCGTGTACGTCTACTTGCTGCTATGAAAGTTTTCCCTGGAAACTTTTCTTTGATTCATGCTTTAGGTATTGTTCAACTTTGTTCTGCTCTATACTTTAGCGATGATGCAAGTTTTTCATCAGCAGCATCTTGTTTTCGATTTTGTATTGATAGAGACTCTGAGAGTATCAGTAGTTGGCAAAAATTGTTTGATGTTTACTTTGCTTGGGGAGTGAGAAAGAAAAGTGCCTTATTACTTCAAAAAACTGTGAATGTAATGAAGCGGTTATGTTCTTTACGTCCTGAAGTATTTCTATTTTGGAGTGATCACGGATTGGCTTTACGATGTTTAGCTGAGGTAACTACAGATCTTGTTTACAAAGAAATTTATTTAGAAGAGTCATTATTATATTATCGCAAAGCTTGGGATCTTAGTCACCGAATGGAGATTCTAGAACTTTGGGGACATTCATGTTATCTCTTGGCAGATCTTCAACAATCTCAAAAATATTATGATGAAGCATATACGTTATTGTCTAGGATAGATGAAGAAAAATTGTCTTTTCGAGCAAAGCTTCTTCTAGCTTCTACTCTTCTTGGGAAGGGGAGGTTATTATTAGACGAGGAGCTGGTTGAGCAGGCTTTAGTTATTTTAAATAGTTTAGTTTTCGAATATTCTGATCAAGAGGAGTTGTTACTTTTATTAGGTAAAGCGTGGTTATTTTTATTTTGGAAACGTAACTGTATTGAATCAGGGAACCTAGCTAAAATGTATTTAGAGCAATCTATTGCATTAGGATGTTGTGAGGCCTATTATACTTTAGCTAAATTTTATGCTATAAAGAAAGAAGTAAATCAAGCATGGAACATGTTATTGCGTTCTGTTGATTTTGGATTTAAGATTACAGAATCGCGTTGGTTAAATGATCCTTATTTAGAAAATTTAAGGGCAGGTCGTGATTTTCATGAAGTCATGGCAAATCAGAGGGGCAAGTTGTGGTTGGCGAACAAAATAGAAATGAAGAAAAGTTAGATGCGTCTTTAAGTTCTGGGAACTTAATGGATTCAAAAACAAGTCACCTGGATGATGAGCTGAGCTTTAAGTTAGAAAAGGTGTTCACCTGCTTGTCTACAAGTATACATTCTCATGATCTTTCTAAGATTGTGAGTGAGTATAATCCTATAGATTTAGCTTATGCTGTTTCCTGTTTGCCTCCAGATTCCAGAGCTATTCTTTATAAGAACCTTTCTTGTATGGCTGCAAGAGTTGCTTTTATTATTAATACAGATTCTGCATCGCGTTGGGCGATTTTTCGCAAGCTTACTGATATGGAAGTTTGTTCTTTGATTGATCAGATGCCCCCGGATGAAGCTGTATGGGTTTTAGATGATATTCCGGATCGTCGTTATCGTAGGATTTTAGAACTCATAGATTTTAAAAAAGCTTTGAAGATTCGAGACTTACAGAAGCACGGCAGGAACACTGCAGGAAGGCTAATGACTAATGAGTTTTTTGCATTTTTGATGGAAACTACAGTGCAAGATGTTGCTGCTTGTATTAGAAGCAATCCAGGAATAGATTTAACACGTCTTGTATTTGTTTTAGATTTTAAAGGGGAGTTGCAGGGGGTAGTTACAGATCGTAGTTTAATTATCAATCCTCCTGAAATTCCTCTAAGGCAAATTATGAATCAAGTAGAGCATAAAGTTTTGCCTGATGCAACTCGAGAAGAAGTGGTGGATCTTGTTGAACGTTATAAAATTGCAGCACTTCCTGTAGTAGATGAAGAGAATTTCCTTATAGGCGCTATTACTTATGAAGACGTTGTAGAAGCTATTGAAGATATTGCTGATGAAACTATTGCGCGTATGGCGGGAACTACAGAAGATGTTGGTTACCACAGTTGTCATGTTGTTCAAAGGTTTCTATTAAGAGCACCTTGGTTATTGGTTACTTTATGTGCAGGATTAGTTAGTGCTTCTGTAATGTCATACTTCCAGAAGATAGCACCTTCTTTGTTAGCTTTGGTTATTTTCTTTATTCCCCTAATCAACGGTATGTCTGGGAATGTAGGAGTACAGTGTAGTACGATTTTAGTAAGAAGTATGGCGACAGGGACACTTTCTTTTGGACGTCGTAGAGAAACAATATTTAAAGAAATAAGTATTGGTTTGCTTACAGGAATCGCCTTAGGAATCCTTTGTGGGTTAGTTGTTTATTTGATGGGATTTATGGGGATGAATTTGTTTGCAGGCGGATTGCAATTAGGAGTTACTGTTGCTTCTGGAGTTTTGGGAGCGTCGTTAACAGCAACAACTTTGGGAGTTCTCTCTCCATTTTTTTTGTGAAGCTTGGCGTCGATCCAGCTTTGGCTTCAGGTCCTATTGTAACGGCCCTGAATGATATTATGTCTATGGTGATATTCTTCTTGATAACTGGATTATTAAATTTTTTCTTTTTTAGTTAGTATTTTAATTTTTGTATAGGTTCTTATTCGTTCTGTAATTGATTTACAAAGCACAGGAAGTCAGCATGATATCACAGTGAAATCTCTGTATCATAGGTTTGTATCTAGAGATATTGTCATTGTGGTCATCTTCAGTTCTTGTATTGCAATTATTGCTATAATTATTGCTGTACTTGTTGGTGCTAATGTTTTGACTGGAGCCATAGCAATTATAAGTTTTTTTAGCCTTGCTGTGGTTACCTGTTTATCTGGGCTGATTTTTATTACATTGTTAAATTCTGAGAGTCAAGTTTTACCCAGTCTAGTTCTTCCTAATGAAATGGAGTTTTCTAATGAAGAACAAGATTTTTTACAAACTTTAATAGATTTACCAGTAGATAAAGATGTTCAAGAAGTCGAGTCACCTCTTCTAGATGAGAGAGTTGATGAAAGCGTGTCTATTCGCGTGAGTTATTACAGTCATATTGATTATAAATATGACGTTAGAGAAAGAGTAGCTGCTTTAGAAACAGTATTAGAAGAGCATATTCGAGCAATAATAGCAGCTTTATTACATGATCCTGGTTATGACTCGGATATTACAAAAAGAATTCTGAAAGAAATTCAGGATTTATTCATTCCTAAATTTACTTCCACTAGTAATCCTGAGACTACCCTATGCTATCATTTAAATAGATGGGGTGAACTACTTCAACAATATTCTTGTGCAGATTTTTTAATTCTTGTTTTAGAAAATCCTAGAATTAGTTGTCTAATTGTTGAACAGTTAATTTCTCTCTCCAGTAGAAGGACTTCTCAGGATGATGATTCGTATTTAGAATCAATTTTATGTTCTTTTAATTTATGGATGTCAGGATTTTTCCTTAGTGAGAATTATGAAAAGATTGTTCGTGATTACAATCCATCTCTTCTTACTGAAGAAGTCTGCTCTTGTATAGAAGAAGGGAATTTTGTTCGATTAATTTGTAATCAATTACCTAAAGAACTGCTTAACAAATTTATTTCCATGCTGCCGGTATCCATAGAATCTTTATCAGTAAGAGAAAATTCTATCAGGATGAGTCCGGGAATAAATTCTGAAGATTATGTGAATAATAGTCCTTCTTTACGGGTAATTATAGATGAACTGAATTTACGTATGGCGTTTTGTTTAAATTTACCTTCAGTATCATCATGGAGTTTTAAATTTGCTTTAGCAAAAAACTTATCATCAATTTGGGATTTAAGTGCATTTATTAAAGAAAATCGTCGCGTCTTGATGAATAATTTCTTTTTATTAGTAGAATTTTTGTATAGCCATAAGAAGTATCAAAGCTTTATCAGGCAAATCCTTTCTAAGGCTATGCCCATGCCTTCTTGGAAAACCATATTTCAGCATATGATTGCTGGTCTATTTAATTCGGGCATTGTAGGTAAACGCGAACTTGAAGTTATGGCCAATCATCTAGGTATGAGCTTATTAGATCTTAAAGAAATTATTTCTTTAAATCGATTCTTAGAAGAATTGCTTCCAAACTTATTCTCTGATCAATAACCTTCTTTTTATGACTTTTTTCAATCGTAAATTCTATCCAATTTTATTTAAGAGATTTGGATAGTTTATTGTGAGTATAATATATACTGAAAGGTATTAAGCAATTGATTGAAAAAGATAGTAATAAAAATAAGGAGTATCCAATTTTATTTGCTCCGGATAGCAGTGTAATTTCTTGTGGGGGGAGGAAGCTAATCCATAAAGTAAATATACAAGAAACAATTCCTAAGAAGGATAGTATACAAATCCCTATGAATTTTCCAGGTACGGAATAGAGACGTTGAGCTTTAGGTTCTTTAATTCGTAGGACAGGACCAGAAATGAATAAGCAGATGTACATGGCTAAATACATTTGTATGCTTAGTGCACTTAAAATCCAATAGGCTAAATCTGCAGAGTCTAAATATAAAAAGATTAGAGTGAATATTGTGACTACAATGGCTTGAAATAGCATGAGGTTTGTAGGGACGCTTTTTGAATTCACTTTTTTAAATTTTTTAGGAAGACAATCATTTTGTGTAGAAATGAATAATCCTTTTGTTCCTGCTAACATCCAAGCATTGAGTTCTCCTAAAGATCCAGCAATTGTCATTGTAACAATTATACTAGTCATCCATGAAAGATTATATTTATCAAAGAAAAGAGAAAAAGCCTTAATTAATCCGGAAACTAAGCTAATTTCTTCTTTAGGAATAACAATAGCAATTGATAGGGATCCTAAAACTAAAATGGCTAATGTAAAAATAGCTCCAATGCCTACTGCTTTAGGATAGTTTTTCCTAGGATTAATCATATCAGAGGCTAGGTTAGCATTGGCTTCTAACCCACAAAGAGCTAATAACATTCCTGATAGTAGTACTAAAGAAGACATATTGTTGATTTCAGGAAATAAATCTTTCCAGGTGAAGGAAATAGCTATAGGATTCCCAGATATGATCCAAAAAGCAGCTAAGGACACTAGAATTAGTCCGGGGACTAAAGTCCCAAAGATTACACATATAGAGCTAAATAGAGCTGAAGTGTTAATACCAAGAAAATTAAAAAAGGTAAGTCCCCAAAATCCTGTAAGAATAACTACAGCTAAATAAACTTTGTTATGAGCTAATTCAGGATTCATTTTGTATACCAAGGTACTCGCTATAAATGCCAGCATAGCGGGGTACCAAGTCATATTATGGAACCATTGCATCCATATGGAAAAGAAGCCCCACCATTTCCCTAAAGCATCACGTGTCCACACATAAATTCCTTGTGGTTTAAATGAAGCTAGTTCAGCTGAAATAAGAGCATAGGGAAGCATAAAACAAGCAACGGCAATAGCATAAAATAAAAGGGTGGATAAACCATGCTTTGCTGTTAAAGGAAGATTTCTCAAGCTGATAACTACTGCTAGAGATAGCATTCCAACAGTAAATGTGCCTAAAGGTTTTGATGACTTTGAAGGGGTATGCATAAAAGCCTTTTTAGTTATGCTATTGTGATATTAGAGTCTAAATAAACGTCTTGGATGAGATTAAGTAATTGTATACCCTCAGAAAGGGGTTTTTGAAAAGCTTTTCTGCCTAAAATTAATCCCATGCCTCCTGCACGTTTATTAATCACAGCGGTTTTCACAGCCTCAGCAAAATCATCATTTCCTGAAGGGCCTCCCGAGTTAATAAGACCTGCCTTACCGCAATAATTATTGAGTACTTGGTAACGACAAAGATCTATTGGATGTGGGGATGAAAGTTTTGAATATACTCTATCATCAGTTTTACTGAAATTAATAGCTTTGAATCCTCCCTGGCAGGTAGGAAGTTTTTGTTTAATAATATCAGCTCCAAGGGTAACACCTAGGTGATTCGCTTGACCAGTTAGATCTGCGGCTGTGTGATAATCAACCCCATTAACGATGAAATTTGTATTTCTTAAATAGCACCATAGTATTGTTGCTAATCCTAGTTCTCTGGCTTTTGCAAAGGCTTTGGATACAGCAACAATCTCCTGAGAAGATGTTTCTGAACCGAAGTAGATCGTAGCTCCCACACCGACTGCTCCCATGGAGTAAGCACTTTCTACTTGGGTAAAGAAAATTTGATGATATGTAGTGGGGTAGGAGAGAAGTTCATTATGATTTAGCTTTAAAATAAAAGGAATCTTATGAGCATATTTCCTAGACAATAGGCTAAGAACTCCATAGGATGAAGCTACGGCAGAGCAGCCACTCTCTATAGCCAAAAGAATAATATTTTCAGGGTCAAAGTATATCGGATTCGGGGAAAACGAAGCTCCTGCTGTGTGTTCAACTCCTTGATCTACCGGAAGAATGGAAAGATACCCGGTGTCAGCTAGTCGTCCATGTGAGAACATAGTTTGTAAAGATCTTAATACACGATTATTCCTATCAGAATAGGCAAAGACACGATCAACGAAATCACGCGAGGGTAGAGTAAGGGTTTCTTGGGGTATACATTGGCATTTGTAGTTCAATAAATTTTCAACATCATTTCCTAGCAAATCGTAAATATTCAGCATATAGCTTTAGCTCCCTAAATGTAAGCGATGACGTCAGTTTGAGGGGAATAGATAAGATTTGTCAAGAATCTTTATAAAATTATCAATAAAAACTGATAAAAAGTTCTTACGTTTTAATATTTTATTATTTTATTATTTTAATACGAAAAAAGTTTATCTTTCTTTTTAAAGGTAAAATATTTAATGCCTAATACAGACTGTTTTTTATCTAGGCCTGTAGTCGTTGATGCTCATGACAAAAACCGTACATCGAATTTAGTCGAAAGTAATAGTATAAGACAGGCTCAAATCATTGGTTTAATCACAGGAATTATAGCTTCTGTTTTATTACTCATAACATTGTTGTTGTTTATTATTCCTTCGGTTCCTGTAGCATGTGTTATTGTTTCTGGATCAGTTCTTTGTCTATTAACAACAATATCTTTGGTTGCTTTTGCGACATATTTTATTAAAATCAGAAGAGTATTATCCGATCTTACTGAAGTTTCTGCAGATTTAAGGGCACGTTTTATTGATTGTTCTTTAGATTTAGCACGTGATTTGGGTTGCAGAGGCAGTTCCCAACAAGTGCGTGACTCTGTTTGTCAACCCTTATCCCCAAGTGACAAAGGTGTCATTGCTGATTCACAACCTTCTTCTATAAGTTCGTATATTCCTGAAGAATCCTTACAATCTTTCGAGCAAATAACATCCGTTTTAGAAGAGAAAACTACCTCCGATGTTAAAGAGGAATTGTTTGTGAAAAGTTGTACTAAACAACTATTGAGTTTATCACGATCATCCGGACCACTTCCTAGTTTTGATCAACTGCCTAACTATAAAAAAGAACAGACTAGTGTTTCCAAACAGTTTACTTCTTGTTGTATTGGTTTAACTAATTTTATTGATAAACTGAATAAAGGAGAATTGCCTCTATCTGCTATAGAGGCAGTATCTATGTTTTTCCGTCCTTTCATGGGATGCGATTCTCATTCGGTACTGCGTATTACGTGTAATGCAAAAGATTTATTTCTTAATCGCACAGCAGGATGCTTTTGGCTTAATAATGTATTAACTCGTCCCGAAACTGCAGATTCTCTTCTCGCTCTTTTACAGCTGCTTAAAACATTGCCAAATAGTAGGAGATCATATCCTTCTTCATTGAAGCTTTTGAATTTTCTTTTCACCGGATGGTGTCTTGCTAATGTTGAGTTATACCCGTATATTGTGGGATCTATGCAAAAACTATCAGCAACACAGGAACAGCGTGATCATATAGTTGAGTTACTGGCTTCTGGTAATGTTTTAGGAGCACTATGTTTCCTACATGGACAAACACGGGAAGAGTGGAAGGAAGTTTTGATATTGCCAGAGGACACGAGTCAGCCTGTGGGAGCTCGAATGTCCATTCAGTATGTCCTGCCTATGGAGAGCGTGAGTTTAACGTATCTTCGTCGGATGATTCAATTAAGTGACTCAAAGCCCGAAAGTGAAAAACAAGCAGAAAAGTTAGCGGAAGAATTGCATAAATTATTGTCGAAGTTATCACAACTTCTTCCATCCAATATATTGGGATTAGTGGCTAATATAGCTAGGAAAGATTCCCCTTTAAGTAGGCACATGAGTGAATTGGAGAGATTCTTTGATAGAACGCCTACTCCTTCTTTAGAAGAGGTAGTCTCTATTGTTAAGACTATATGTGATTCGAAAATAATTCAAACTCGTTTACAGTCCTATCTGCCTTATGCAGGGAAAGATTCCTTGGGATCTATATTATCCACTTTAGCTTTGGGAGGATTAGTTGCAGGTGTCTTTACTAAGAAACAGATGGTGTTCATAGCGCATAGTTTCGGTTTATCAGTGGATCAATTAGAGGATAAAATTTTAAAAGGAGAGATAGCTAAAGTTGTTCTTCCCTTGCTTTTTGGGTAATATTTTACTTTTGCTTAATGAAATAAGTATTACATTTTTTATTCCTTAGCTTTTGAGAATTTCATTTTTTCAGAATCTAAAGAAAAACAAAGGTATATTTATCTGTCTTGGAAAAATTTCTCTTTCTCCAAAAAGGTATTAAAATGGAGTCTAACGTATGTCAGATAACCTGGGTCCTGTAGCCCCTTGGGGTGAGCCTTTCTCAAGTAGTTTATGTCATTCCAATTGGAAGAAAAATCTTCTTGGTTGCATTCCCATAGTAGGAATATTTATGGGATCGCAAAGGATTGTGGCCGTTTCAAATTACTTTGGCACTTTAGAAAAGAGCGGGAGAAAAGTAACTAGCGTAATTATCGGAGAGTGTGGCGAGAATCATTATAGGGTAGTAGATTCAACTGAATATAAATTCGGCCATTATTTTCGGGGAATAGTTGAAATTTCTGGTTTAGGAATTGTTTTACTTATTACTGAATTTGTTCTTAAATTACTTATTATATTAATCACCTGCGTTGCAGCTCTTATATCTGTTATTTATATTGAAATTTTATCTATATTCAATTTGACTGCTCTTGCTATACAAACGCTTTTCTTTACACGAACAAAATGCGTTAGTCGTACTACTCAAGAAGAATCTTCTAGAGAAAATCCTTGTAGCTGTTCTTTCGACATAGAAATAAGTTTACGTAACCTTATAGAACAGAATCGCCCTTCGGCAACTACATAGTTTTTGTCTATTTTTTCTTTATCTAAGAAAAGGCTGGTATAACCTTATAAGGCTAATAATTGACTTTTTTCATGTGGGAGATTATAAGGCATTCTTTGTAATACAGCGTATGATTGAGTATTTATGTTGTATTTTACAGGTATGTTTATGTCTCCCTTCTTGAAGCAAGAGGTGCCCAGCACAATCAAAAAATCAAAAAAAACAGCCTCTCCAATTAAACATGCAAAGCATTACTTACGTGGATATTTGAAAAAGATAGAGCATATAGTCGCATCTAATCCACAAGAAGTAATAGAAGCATGGAATGAAATGTTAGGAACTAAGTATACTGGAATGTTCCAAGCTTTAGGATTTAAGAATCATATTTTATTAGTAAAAATTTACCACTCTTCTCTGTACGCTTTGCTTAAACAAACTCCTCAAAGTAGTTTAATAGATCAGCTACATCAAAGAGTTCCTCATGCCAAGGTGAAAGAGATACAGTTTTTGTTAGGATAGATATATTATGGACGCAAAAGAGAAAAGTTACGATGCCTCAGCTATTACTGTTTTAGAAGGTCTTCAAGCCGTTCGTGAGCGTCCTGGAATGTATATCGGGGATACAGGTATCACTGGGCTGCATCATTTAGTATATGAGGTTGTTGACAACAGTATCGATGAAGCTATGGCGGGATACTGTTCTGAGATCCAGGTACGTATTCTAGGAGATGGAGGGATTTCTATAGTTGATAATGGTCGAGGAATCCCCATTCAAATCCATGAGAAAGAATCAAAGAAACAAGGTAGAGAAGTCTCAGCTTTAGAAGTAGTTCTTACTGTTCTTCATGCTGGAGGAAAATTTGATAAAGATAGTTATAAAGTATCAGGTGGGCTCCATGGAGTTGGAGTTTCCTGTGTTAATGCTTTATCAGAGAAATTAATTGCTAAAGTATTTAAGGATTCCAAAAGCTATTCCATGGAGTTTTCTCGAGGAGTCCCTTTAACTTCCTTACAATGTTTAGGGGATACAGATAAACAAGGAACAGAGATTGTTTTTTATCCCGATAGTAAGATTTTTTCTACATGTATTTTTGACCGCTCTATTTTAATTAAGAGGCTACGAGAGCTTGCTTTCTTAAATCGGGGTATTACTATTATCTTTGAAGATGATAGAGATGTCAGCTTTGATAAAGTTGTTTTTTTTATGAAGGAGGTATTCAATCTTTTGTTAGTTATTTGAATCAAAATAAAGAGAGTATTTTCCCAGAGCCCATATATATTTCTGGTTCTCGAGCAGGAGATGATGGAGATATTGAATTTGAGGCAGCTCTTCAATGGAATTCAGGGTACACGGAATTAATTTATTCTTATGCGAATAATATTCCCACACGTCAAGGAGGAACTCATCTTAGTGGGTTTTCGACGGCACTAACCCGAGCATTGAATTCGTATATTAAAGTACATAATTTAGCAAAGAATGATAAACTATCTTTGACAGGCGAGGATATCCGAGAAGGATTGACTAGTGTAGTTTCTGTTAAAGTCCCTAATCCACAATTTGAGGGACAAACGAAACAAAAGTTAGGGAATAGTGATGTAGGTTCTGTAGCACAACAGATTACAGGGGAAGCTTTAACGACGTTTTTTAATGAAAATCCCCAAATCACTAAAATGATAGTAGAAAAAGTATTCGTAGCTGCTCAAGCACGAGAAGCTGCGAAGAAAGCAAGAGAACTTACGTTAAGAAAGAGTGCTCTAGATAGTGCGCGCCTTCCTGGTAAGCTTATCGATTGTTTAGAAAAGGATCCTGAAAAGTGTGAAATGTATATTGTAGAAGGAGATTCTGCAGGAGGATCCGCTAAGCAAGGTAGAGATCGACAGTTTCAAGCAATTCTTCCCATTCGGGGTAAGATTCTAAATGTAGAAAAAGCACGTTTGCAAAAGATTTTTCAAAATCAAGAGATTGGAACAATTATAGCTGCTTTAGGCTGCGGTATTGGTTCAGACAATTTTAATATAAGTAAGTTACGTTACAAGCGTATTATTATTATGACAGATGCTGACGTAGATGGTTCACACATTCGTACTTTGCTTTTAACGTTTTTCTATCGTCATATGACAGCATTGATTGAAAACGAATGCGTATATATAGCTCAACCACCTCTATATAAAGTCAGTAAGAAAAAAGACTCCCGTTATATTCTTTCTGAAAGAGAAATGGATGATTATCTTTTAACTCTAGGGATAGAGGATAGTAAATTAGTATTTAAGAACACAGGTCGAGAATTATCTGGAGAGGCTCTTAATCAGTTCGTAAAACTTATTTTGAATATAGAGAATTTTATTGTTGCTTTGGAGAAAAAAGCGATTCCTTTTTCTGAATTTATAGAGATGTATAAAGAAGATAGGGGATATCCGTTATATTATTGTCCTGTAATTAATGAGAAACAGAGCAGTCAGTATTTCTACACTATAGAAGAAAAAGATAGTGAGCTTGCAAAAGCAGGTGATATTGATACTACGAAAGTTATTGAGTTGTACAGAACATCTGTTTTTAAGGAGATTCAAGAAGAACTTCAGGATTACGGTTTGGATATTCGGCATTACCTCATTCCCAAAGATTCCGAGATGATTATCACTAATGAAGATTCTAAGGTGCTTCCCTACACGTGCTTTACTTTGAAAGAAGTTATTGATCACTTAAAAGCTTTAGGAAGAAAAGGAATTGAAATTCAGAGATATAAGGGATTAGGAGAAATGAATGCTGATCAGCTCTGGGATACAACCATGAATCCCGAGCAGAGGACCTTAGTGAGAGTATCATTAAAAGATGCTGTTGAAGCTGATCATATTTTTACTATGCTTATGGGAGAAGAAGTCCCCCCTAGAAGAGAATTTATTGAAAGTCATGCTCTATCTATTAGAATGAATAACTTAGATATTTAGGAGACGCAGGTAGTGTTATGTTGAATAAAGAAGAAATTATTGTCCCTAAAAATCTTGAAGAGGAAATGAAGGAAAGCTACCTTCGTTACTCCATGTCTGTAATTATTTCTCGGGCACTTCCTGATGTTCGTGATGGGTTAAAACCATCACAGCGACGTATTCTTTTTGCCATGAGGCAATTGAACTTAACTCCAGGAGCTAAGCATCGTAAATGTGCTAAAATTTGCGGAGATACTTCAGGAGACTATCACCCTCATGGAGAGAGTGTTATTTATCCTACACTTGTACGTATGGCTCAAGATTGGGCAATGCGCTATCCTCTAGTAGACGGCCAGGGAAACTTCGGATCTATTGATGGAGATCCTGCAGCCGCAATGCGTTATACAGAAGCCCGATTAACGCACAGTGCTATTTTCCTTATGGAAGACCTGGATAAAGATACAGTAGATATGGTATCGAATTACGATGAAACTAAGTCTGAACCTACTGTTTTCCCCTCTAAGTTTCCTAATCTTCTTTGTAATGGTTCTTCAGGTATTGCAGTAGGGATGGCAACTAATATCCCTCCGCATAATCTTGGAGAGCTCATTGAAGCAACACTTCTAGTATTAAGTTGCCCTAATGCCTCGATTGATGAAATCTTAGAAGTCATGCCAGGGCCCGATTTCCCAACAGGAGGAATTATTTGTGGTACCGAAGGTATTCGTTCTACATATCATACAGGTAAGGGGAAGATAAAAGTTCGCGCCCGTCTTCATGTAGAAGAAAATAAGGAAAAGAATCGTGAGAACATCATTCTAACTGAGATGCCCTATAACGTAAATAAATCACGACTTATAGAACAAATAGCAGATCTTGTGAATGATAAAACTTTAGCAGGAATTTCTGACGTTCGTGATGAGTCTGATAAAGAGGGTATACGTGTTGTACTAGAATTGAAGAAAGGAGAATCACCAGAAGTTGTTATTAATCGTCTTTATAAGTTTACCGATATACAGGTAACTTTTGGAGCTAATATGTTAGCTCTGGATAAAAATCTTCCTAGGACAATGAATATCCATAGAATGATTACAGCATGGATAAGTCATCGTACAGAAATTATTCGTAGAAGAACTCGATATGAATTAAATAAAGCTGAGGCTCGAGCTCATATTCTCGAAGGATTTTTAAAAACCCTTTCTTGTTTAGATGAAGTTGTTAATACTATTCGTAGCAGTGATAGTAAGGAACATGCTAAGCATAAATTAATCGAAAGGTTTTCTTTTACAGAGCATCAAGCAATTGCTATTTTAGAATTACGTTTGTATCAATTAACGAGTCTAGAGTCTGAAAAGATACAAAAAGAATACGAGGAATTACTTAATAAAATTGCTTATTATAAGCGTATCCTTGCTGATGAGGGATTGGTTAAAGATATCATTAGAAGTGAACTGCAAGAGTTACATAAGTTTCATAAAACTCCCCGTAGGACTACTATAGAATTTAGTTCAGGTGACGCATTAGATATCGAAGATATTATTACAAATGAACCCATGGTTATTACAATTTCTGGAGATGATTATGTCAAAAGAATGCCTGTAAAAGTCTTTAGAGAACAGAAACGCGGAGGACACGGTGTTTCTGGCTTTGATATGAAAAAAGGTTCCGATTTCTTAAAAGCTGTATATTCAGCTTCTACAAAAGACTACCTTCTAATTTTCACAAATTTTGGACGATGTTATTGGTTAAAAGTATGGCAACTCCCTGAAGGAGAAAGAAGGTCAAAAGGAAGGCCTATTATTAATTTCCTAGAGGGTATTCGTCCTGGTGAGCAGTTAGCAGCGGTTCTTAATATAAAGAATTTTGAAAATGCAGGATTTTTATTTTTAGCCACAAAACAAGGAGTTGTGAAAAAAGTTTGTCTCGAAGCTTTCAGTAACCCCAGAAAGAAAGGTATTCGAGCATTAGAAATAGATGATGGCGATGAACTTATTGCTGCAAGTCATATCAAAAATGATGAGGAAAAAGTCATGCTATTTACAAGATTAGGTATGGCTGTTCGTTTCCCTCATGATAAAGTACGTCCCATGGGAAGAACAGCACGTGGAGTTCGAGGTGTATCATTAAAGAATAGTCATGATTGTGTCGTTGCTTGCCAAATTGTTGAAGATAGTCAATCTGTTCTTATAGTTTGCGATAATGGATTTGGTAAACGCTCCCAAGTTAGTGATTTCCGAGAAACAAATCGTGGTGGAGTTGGTGTACGTTCGATTTTGATTAACGAAAGAAATGGTAATGTACTCGGAGCAATTCCAGTTACTGATCATGATAGTATTTTGTTAATGTCCGGGCAAGGTCAAGCTATTCGTATTAATATGCAAGATGTGCGTGTTATGGGAAGATCTACTCAAGGAGTGCGTCTTGTACATCTTAAAGAAGGGGATCACCTGGTAGCCATGGAAAAACTTTCCTTAACAGGAGATGAGGCATTGGAAGAAGAAGCTCAGAGTGTCTTATCCTAAATAATAAAGTGACTCCCAAGGATCTTTAACAAGAGGATATCCGTAGTGTTTATAGTGATTGAAGGATGTGAAGGCTCAGGGAAAAGCTCTTTAGCACAGCTTTTATCTAGTAAGTTAATTGCCAGTGGGAAATCTGTGGTCCTAACTCGAGAGCCGGGAGGATCAATTCTAGGAGAGAAATTGCGACAATGGATTTTAGAACCTCAAGCACCGAACTCTCCATATGCAGATTTGTTTTTATTTCTTGCATCACGTGCTCAACATATATCAGAAACCATTCTTCCTGCTATAGAATCAGGAAAAATTGTTATTTGTGAAAGGTTCCATGACTCTACAATCGTCTATCAAGGAATTGCTGAGGGATTGGGTAAAGATTATGTTACTAATCTTTGTTATCATGTGGTAGGTGAAGAAAGTTTTCTCCCTGACCTTACTTGTCTTTTAGACATCCCTGTAAGTGAAGGAATTCAAAGAAAACAAAAACAAAAACCTTTAGATAAATTTGAAAATAAGTCTCTTGATTATCATAACCAAATTCGTGATGGTTTTTTATCACTTGCCCATAAGAACCCTAATAGTTACCTTATCTTAGACGGTAGGAAACCCATTGAAGATTCTTTAAGTAAGGTTATGTCTGCCTATACAGAACTCGTCCTATGCAAGTAGAAAAACAAGTTGTCAAAGATCCTTGGGAGTCACTACTTAGCAGTATTAGCCAAGGGAAGCTTCCCCATGCGATACTGTTACATGGGCCTTCTTTACCACAGCTTTCTCTATATTCTCATAATTTAGCTGCTCATATTCTTTTGAAAGATCATCCTGATGCCCAGTATAAAATTTCCCAAAATGTTCATCCTGATATTTATGAATTTTTCCCTTCTGGGAAAGGTAGGTTACATACAATAGAGGTTCCTAGAGAAATTAAGAGGAACATTGCTATTTTCCCTTTTGAGGGCTCTTATAAGATTTATATTCTTCACGAAGTAGATCGTATGATGTTGCCCGCAATTTCTATATTTTTGAAAGTTATTGAAGATGCCCCCGCACATAGTGTGATCATACTAACATCTACAAAATTACAGTGCTTGCCCCCAACGCTCATTTCTCGCAGTCTAGTGCTTTATATCGGTGGAGAAGAACAGTTTACTCTGAATTCAGAAGAGATGACATATCTATTAGCATATGCCTCAGGAACTATGAATATTACTGAAGTAGGGAAAATAGTTAAAGGTACTGCAGATACTGATAAACAAGTTCTCAGAGATAAGGCTAAGTTCCTTTTAGAAGTTCTCTTAAAGTTGTTCCGAGACCGTTTTATTCTTTCTTTAAATATGAGTGCTTCTAGCTTAAGCTATCCTCAATATACTAAAGAGATTTTTAATTTACCTCTCCTTCCTTTAGAAAAAGTATTAATAATTATAGAAAAAGCTTGCCAATCTTTAAATAATTCTTCACCCGCATCGAGTTGTATGGAGTGGGTAGCTTTGCAGTTGCTTTCTTTACGTTCATCAATAGAAAATTAGCGTGATTTCCATAGAGGAATAGTTTTTTGAATTTTCTGTAAGACAGCTGTGGGTATTTCATGACCTCCATGGAAGGAAATGAAGTCTCCATCGAGTTGCCTAGACAGTAGGGAATAAAGCTTCTCTCCATGATAATAAGGAAGAATATTGTCTTGATAGCCATGACTTTGAATAAAAGGAGACTTCCCACAGACAGAAATATTTTCTTCCCATCCTTTTTCAAAAATCATAGCCCCAGAACAAATTAATGCCCCGCAGTAAGGAATTTTTGAAGATAGGATCAATTGGGTGGTCATCATAGCTCCCTGACTAAATCCTCCAAGGATAATATCATGATGAGGACGATTTATCTCTGTTATAAGACTTTCTAAGGCTGCCTTAGGTTTATTAAAATCGACATTAAATAATTTTTGATATTGCCGTTCGGTTGTTGGAGTAACATCAGGATTAGAAATCAAACTTTGAAATAGAGGTTCATCTAGAGGAAACCATGCGTTTCCCCCGGAAAATGATTGTAATTTCTCCACACCAT